>NZ_CP150660.1:1418376-1742345 GCF_038023995.1 Polaribacter atrinae | reverse complement strand
ACTTCATTTCCATCAATATATACTTTAGATCCATCATCTGAGTTTAAGTAAAAAGTGTAAGTATCTGTCGTGGGTATATTAATAAAACCTGTATACCTAATGCTATAGTTGGTATCATCAGTTGGAGTAACAATATTCTGTAAAGCCTCTACATTAAAATCTGAAACAGTACCTACTCCTGCAGCTCCTGTGGTAGGGATGTTGTCTACACTATTATTGAGAGGTATAGCATCATAAAATTCATAATTTAAACTACCTGTACATCCTATATTTTCTTCAGTATCTGGTATACCATCATTATCATCATCTAAATCTACATCGTCTGGTATACCATCCTTGTCGTTATCATAACAAGCGTTTACACTTGCATCTAAGTAATACGCGTCTGGTGTAGTATAACTAGCTCCAACTACTTTTCCAACAGTATCAACTGTTGGGGTTCCATTACCGTATGTTCCGTTGTTATTTGAATCTGCATCTGTTACAGTACTAAAATAAGCTTCATCTGCATCTGAACAACCGTCTCCGTCTGAATCTGAGTCTAAATAATCTGGAGTTCCATCTCCGTCTGTGTCTAAATTTTTACACGCAGATATTATAAGTTCAATGGTATCTCCTGCACCAGTAGTACCATCTTGTGGAAAAGCTAATGATATACTACTCGTTGGCTCGTTTATAGAGAGCGAGCCAGAAGCGGTACCGTCACTTACACCTTTGCTGGATTCAGCTTCAAAGGCTGTAGCATTTCCTGAAGAAGAATCTTTTACTGTGTTTGATGTTACAAGAAAATCATCTGTTGCATTCGTTAATTTAGTCCAAGTTAATCCTCCATTTAAGGTAATTAAAGCTGAATTTCCTGTGTATTGACCAGAACCTGTATTAACAATTCCACCTATTCTATCGAAATGAAGTTTTAAATTGTCTACTGTAACCGCATTTCCTGCTGAATTTTCAAAAGTTATGGTTAAAGTTGATCCCCAGTTATAAGAAGTCTGTAAAGAAACGTCACCACCAAGATCCTCAGACCAAAAATTCTGATTATTAAAATTTCCATTTGAAAACGCAGTTGTAGCTGTTGTTACAGCTCTTGCTATTATTCCATTTCCAAAATCAAAGGTTCTAGTTGTAGCGTTTACAGATGTCCATGTTCCAGATTGTACGGATGTACATAAACCTTCATCTATATCTAAAATACCATCATTATCATCATCTTCATCGTCAACATCAGAGACGCCATCATTGTCATTATCTGTAGTAACAAGTACGTTATCTATAGCAATATCACCTCTGTAATTAGTTCCTCTGATTCCTTCAAATCTAATTGTAATATTTTGCCCATCATAAGCACTTAGGTCTATAGATCCACTACTAAGCCAATTATTTCCTTGATTTCCAGATTTTGTGAAAAGGTTTGTATTATTTACATAAACATTTAGGGTTCCAATGGTTGACCCATACATGTGATATTGAAACGTTAATTTGGCATTTTTTTTACCTATCAGACTAAAATCTTTTTCTAACGAAGCCGTTTCGCCTGTCACTCTATTAAAACCACTAGTTTCTATATACATATAGTAACTACCGTCTTGGGCAGAATTAGGTCCTGTATTGCTACTTCCAGTAGGACCTGACAGGTTAGTCCAGTCAAAATCGTCTCCACTTACATTTACCCAGCCGTCTAAAGAATTTTCGAAGCTATCTTGCCCAGAAGCATTCTGAAAGGCAAATAAAAACAGTAGTGGTAGTATAAGATACGAAACCTTATTAAATTTTAAAGCAATTGCTTTTTTTGTTGGGGGAACTAAATTGAAACGAGCTATTTCCCCAAATAGTGTCGATCTTTTTAGATTTTTAATCATTTTAAGTAGTTTTAAGGCGTAAAAATAGTAATTAAAATTAACTAAGTGCTAACCTTTAGACACATAGATATTTAAAAGGTCACTTTAGTTTTAATTTAATATAAAGTAATTTGTGCACTTCTTAAAGAGAATTTTTTGAATAACTGCTCCTTTTAAATATATGATATTATTTTGTTGTTTTTATTAACAAATTTTTAACAAATGTTAAAAAAAGCTATTTACTAGGCAACTAAACAGTATGTGGTTTTTATGTATTTATTTTTTAAGAGGATACAGAATTGTAATTTATGAAATAAATAGTTGTCATTTTTATTTTAATAATTATAGAGAAAATAGTTTAAAACATTAATTTAGGTATTAAAAACCTTAACATAAACTTAATTTCTTTAAATTAATAATAGCTGTCTTAATAACCTTTTATGGTTTTATAAAATAACCTGTTTAGAGTGTATTATTGGTAGTTGTTTAATGAGGAAGAACTATTATTTAGAAAAAAGTTTTCTTAACTTTTGTTAAAACTGATAAAAATCATCTTTTAAACTTGATTTTATGCAGAAATTTGTAGGTATAATAAAAAGCTTAAATTATGAGAAGAGACGAGCCTATATCAACAATAATGGCAACAAATTTAGTTACATTATGTGTTACGGATGATTTAGTTACTGCAGAAAAGTTATTTATAGAACACAAAATAAAACATATTCCGGTAGTTCGTGATAAAGAAATCATAGGAATGTTAAGTTATTATGATATACAAACAGTAAGTTCTGCTGTTTTAAATGAAGATCAAACATCGGTAGATAGTTATATAAACAACAATTTTTCTATAGCACAAGTTATGGATAAAAGCATTACAGCGATTCCGCCTTATACATCTATTAAAGATGCAGCAGAATTGTTAACAACAAAAGGATTTCATGCATTACCAGTAGTTGAAGATTCTGAACTAGTAGGTATTGTAACTACTAGGGATTTAGTAAAATATTTGGTTGCCAAATTATAGTGGTTTTTATATTGGTTAGTTAGTAAGAAAGAGGCTTTTAAAGAGGCCTCTTTTTTTGTTCCATGTATTTTTATTTTTTGATAGTTTTTTTTATTATATATATTTAATCTAAATAAGTTTTGAGTAATTGAATATGGATTATATATTTGCAGAATTGTTTAAAATAATTTATTTACCTACATAACTTTTGGTTATGTTTCTATAATTACTGACCATGAAAAAAACAGCTCCTTATTCTTTTAGAAAACTAATGAACGATATTCATTTATGGTTGGGTTTAGCTAGTGGAATTATTTTATTTTTAGTGTGTTTAAGCGGAACAATTTTAACTTTTGAGCATGAAATAAAAGATTTTTTTGCTGATGATTTTATAGTTGAAAAAACACCAAACAAGGAAACAATAAGTGGCTTAGTAACAGCTTTAAAAGTAGCAGATATGGGTTTTGTAACAGGAGTAACCATTGCTGCAGACGAGGAGGAGCCATATGTTTTTAATGTAAAAAAAGATTTAAAAGAACGTCGTGGATCTAAAGTATTGGTCAATCCTTTTTCTAGTGAAATACAAACGGTAAAAAAAACAAGTGCAGATGCATTTTTATTATCGATGTTTAAATTACATAGATGGTTGTTGTTAGATATTAAAATAGGAAGACCTATTGTTGGGGTTGCTACCATTATCTTTTTAATTATTTCACTTTCTGGCATTGTTTTATGGTTTCCTAAGAAACTAAAATGGCGAAATATAAAACAAGGTTTTAAAATTAAAACCAAGGCCAATTGGAAACGTATTAATCATGATTTACATAATACCTTAGGGTTTTACGCGTGTATATTTCTTATCATTATGGGAGTTACAGGTTTGTGTTGGTCTTTTGAAGGGTATAAAGATGGTTTAGGGAATTTAATAGGAGCTGAAATTTTTAACCGTTCGAGTCCAAAATTTGACTTGGAAAAGAATCCAGGAAATAAAGTGATTTCAGTAGATGAAGCAATTGAAATAGCCAATAAAACGCTTGCTTATAAAGGAGATTTGTCAGTCACTTTTCCTACTAAAAAAAGTAATTATTATAGTTTTAGAAAAACGAATGAAGCCAACTTTTCTCCGGTAACTTCAGATAGGTTGTATGTGGCATTGTCAGGAGAAATTTTAGCGGCAGATTATTTTAAAGACAAACCGTTAAATGTACAATTTGCATCGTTAATTAAACCGATTCATACCGGAGATATTTATGGTTTGTTTTCTAAAATAATTTATTTTTTAGTGTGTTTAATTGCGACAAGTTTACCGGTTACAGGAACTATTATTTGGATCAATAAAATGAAGAAAACTAAAAAGGTAAAATAATTATTTACTTTTTTAAAATAGAAAGAAACACTCAACTTATTAAGGCTGCTTATAAAGTAACTTCAATATTTTGAGTGTTTTGTTTTTTTAAATATTCTGCTATAATACGCTGAATATCTTTGCTGTCTTTTTTAGGTGTTACAAAAAACTGATAATCTTCTGGGTTTTCTAATTGTGCTGATTGCTGAAAATCTACATAACCAAAACCTTGGTAAATTCCTTCTAAAATCAATGCAAAACCAATTTCATTTTCAGTTCTACCTTTCTCTTTAATAACGAAACTTTCAGAGCTAATTCCAACTGATTTAATAGCTTCTTTTACACGAACGTTGTAATCATTAACAGCCTCTTCATTGCAACAAATACCTTGGCAATCCTCTAACGGATAAAGAGTACAACTAGTTGTGTTGGGTTCTATGTGGCAGTATTTTTGACATAACTGAAACTCCTTTTGTAAGGTTTCTAAATGATTTTTACATTCAGCAACAGAAGAACATTTCAATATAGGATTAGGAAGCATTTTTAACCGATTATGACCTAAATGAATAATACCTTTTTGATCTTCGTAAATAAACAAACCAAACGTTTCTTTTTTCTCTTTTTGCGGTTTGTTAAACTTAGGAGCAGTTTGTTTAATTTCTGCGGATTCTAATAATAAAGACAGTAATTCGTTACCCGTTTCTGTGAAAGAAATAGCTGCGATTTCTAAACACATAGTTTGTGTTGTTTTCTTTTTATCAGAAAAATGACTGATTACACGTTGCTTTATATTGTTAGATTGACCAATATAAATAATTTCATTATTGGAGTTTTTAAACTCATAAACGCCAACGGTTTCGGGTAAGTTATCTACTATTTTTTTATCTAAAAGCGGTGGTACCGTTGCTGGTTTAGATTTAGGGTTTAAAAAGGAATTAATAGTAAAATTATCATCTCTTTCTAATAATCTCTTAAACAATTCTGTAGTTGCTTCTGCATCTCCTTTTGCTCGATGTCTTCCGTTTATAGGGATGTTTTCTATGGTACAAATATTCCCTAAACTATAAGAACTTAAATCGGGCATAATCTTTCTAGACAAACGAACTGTACAGAGCTTTTGTCGTTCAAAATCGAATCCTAAATTTTTAAATTCTTCTAGAATAATATTGTAATCGAAATTAACATTATGGGCTACAAAAATTGTGTCTTTGGTTATTTCTGCTACCTTTTTTGCAATTTGATAAAACTTAGGCGCATTTCTTACCATGGCATCTGTTATACCGGTAAGGTCGGTAATAAATGCAGGGATATTTTGTTCTGGATTTACCAAAGTAGTAAACTCATCTACAATTACTTTTCCATCAAAAACAAAAATGGATATTTCGGTTATTTTAGAACCTTTATATCCATTTCCTGTGGTTTCTATGTCTACAACTGTATATAACAATTATTCTATTGTCTTTTTTAAGTCGGCAATAGTTTGTGTAGGATTTTCCGATCCAAAAACAAAACTACCAGCTACTAAAACATTTGCTCCAGCTTCTATTAATGCATTTGCGTTATAAGAAGTAACACCTCCGTCTATTTCTATCTGACATTCAGATTCTGTAAAATCTATTAAGTGTTTTAATTGACTTACTTTTTTATAGGTGTTTTCTATAAATGATTGTCCGCCAAAACCAGGGTTTACACTCATAATACACACTACATCTAAATCTTCTATAATATCTTCTAAAACTGCAATTGGTGTATGCGGATTTAAAGCAACTCCGGCTTTCATTCCTGCAGCTTTTATTGCTTGTACTGTTCTGTGTAAATGTGTACAAGCTTCATAATGTACGGTTAAAATATCTGCGCCTAAATCTGCAAAAGTTTGAATGTACTGATCTGGATTTACAATCATTAAATGTACATCAATTGTTTTCTTAGCGTGTTTAGTAATCGCTTTTAAAACTGGCATTCCGAAAGAAATGTTTGGTACAAAAACTCCATCCATAATATCAATATGAAACCAATCTGCTTCACTATTGTTTACCATTTCGATGTCTCTTTGTAAGTTAGCAAAATCTGCTGCTAAAATTGAAGGTGCAATTAAATTACTCATTGTTTTGTTGTTGTGTTGTGATTTAATTTTGCAAAGGTAATTAAATTGTCATTGCGACGAACGAAGCAATCTCTTAAAAATATAAGAATAATTTAGTATAAATTTGGACCACATAGTGACATAGAAAATATAGCGTTTGTATTAAAAAGAAAAGTATATGAACAAGTTTAGTTCTTATTAAACGGCATTCTTTTGTGTGTTAAATTTAATAATCTGTATGTTTATTTTGTCTCTTTTTCTTTTCCATTGATGAAAAGAAACAAAAATCTAGACTGATTTTAATTTTTTAGAATTCTACATTGTATTCCACTATCGCATCCAGACCACTGCGTTCTTTGGATGCTTGCCGTTCCATACAATTTGAATTTCTACAAAAAATTAAAAGTAGGTCGATAACATGAAGTTATATGTTTTTTTAATAGATGATTTGTAGGTGTTTATCGGAGTAATAAAATACCGCTAGCGCGAGCGTCTCGCTCGTGCCAAAATCAGCGATCATATTATTTTATCTTTTACTATTAAACGGTACGAGCGAGACGCTCGCACCAGCATTGGGTAATCTTTGGATGCTTTCCGTTTCTTACCATTTGAATTTCTACAAAAAATTAAAAGTAGGTCAGCAGTATAAAGTTTGATGTTTGTTTATAAACAAGTTTAGCCCCGATTGAAGTGGTATCCTTTTTATTAGCTCTATAAAAAAGACGTCATTGCGAGGTACGAAGCAATCTGTTGTTTAATATGAGATTGCCACAGTTTAAAAAAAAATAAAATTCGCAATGACAGTTATAAAAAGATATAACGGAAAGCGGGAAATAGCTTCAAATAAAAAAACTCCCGAAAATGAATTCGAGAGTTTTAGTTTTATATTTTTGATAATGATTAACCTAAGTAAGTCATTAAAATTTTAGATCTAGAAGTGTGTTTTAATCTTCTAATTGCTTTTTCTTTAATTTGACGAACACGCTCACGAGTTAAATCGAAAGTTTCACCAATTTCTTCTAAAGTCATTGGTTGGTGCTCACCTAAACCAAAGTATAATTTTACAACATCTGCTTCTCTTGGCGTAAGCGTTTCTAATGCTCTGTTAATTTCTATTCTTAAAGATTCGTGTAATAAAACTCTATCTGGGTTTGGAGACTCACCAGAGTTTAAAACGTCGTATAAGTTAGAATCTTCACCTTCAATTAATGGTGCATCCATAGATACGTGACGACCAGAATTTTTCATAGATTCTTTTACGTCATTAACAGTCATGTCTAATTTCTTAGCAATTTCTTCTGGACTTGGAGGTCTTTCGTTTTCTTGCTCTAAGAAAGCATACATTTTGTTAATTTTATTGATAGAACCAATTTTATTTAACGGTAAACGTACAATTCTAGATTGCTCTGCTAAGGCTTGTAAGATAGATTGACGAATCCACCAAACGGCATAAGATATAAATTTAAAACCACGAGTTTCATCAAAACGTTTTGCCGCTTTTATTAAACCTAAGTTACCTTCGTTTATTAAATCGGGTAAAGTTAATCCTTGATTTTGATATTGTTTTGCAACAGAAACAACAAACCTTAAATTTGCTTTCGTTAATTTTTCTAAAGCTCTTTGGTCTCCAGCTTTAATAAGTTGTGCCAATTCTACTTCTTCATCAGCAGTAATTAAATCTACTTTACCTATTTCTTGTAAATATTTATCTAACGATGCGGTTTCTCTATTGGTAACCTGCTTGGTAATTTTAAGTTGTCTCATCTAATTCTCTATAACTTTTTAAAGGATTAATGTATTGCTACATTCTATTATACGTTAGATTTAAATAAAATGTTACAAAAAGATTCAACTTTTTTTTTAAAGTAGTTTTCGTACCATTCAACGATACTAAATTACCTATCAACTTTTTTTTAAATTTAATTGTGACCTTTCGAGTTTATTTGTGTCAAAACAATAACTGAATTGAAAACGATAGATGTTAAGGCTTTGAGTGACGAAGATTTAGTCTTTAAAATAGTAGAAACAAATAATACACAATTGTTTGCTATTTTATATGATAGATTTTCTAAAGTTGTTTATAACAAATGTTATGGTTTTTCCAAAAACAAGGAAGAAGCAGAAGATTTAACACACGACGTTTTTATCAGGTTATTTGTAAAATTAAAAACCTTTAAAGGAAACTCTAAGTTTTCTACTTGGTTGTATTCTTTTACGTATAATTTCTGTGTAAATTATGTGCAAAGAAACGATTATAAGAAGAAAGAAAAAGTTACGGTTGTTACAGATAATATAAAGGAAGATGATGTTTCTCAAGAAATTGATGATTTAACACTATTTGAGTTAAAATCAGAGAAATTGGCAAAAGCACTATCTTTAATTGATCCAACAGAAAAGATGATTCTTTTAATGAAATATCAAGATGATATGACAATTAAAGAAATTAAAGATTTTCTAAATATTGCTGAAAGCGCTGTTAAAATGAGAATTAAAAGAGCGAAACAAAAAGTTGTAAGAACGTATGAAGAGTTATAATTATGAGCAATCCTTTTAAAAGAATTATACACCATCACAGTGTACCAAAGGTTCTTAAAGAAAAAGTTTTAAGCGATATTGGGATGATTAAATTCACTCTGGATATTGCTGATTTGTTTTTAGTAAAATACCCCAAAACAATTGGAGATTTTTTGAGTAATGATACTAATAAATCTAATCGTAAAAACTAAAAACAATGACAAATAAATTACTACTAATGCTACAATCTGACATGGATTTTAGTTTTTTACAAACACTTTGGAATAATTTTACAGATTTTTTACCTCAGTTATTAAAAGGAATAGGATTTCTATTAATTGGATGGTTATTGATAAAGTTTCTACTGTATATTATAAAAAAAGCTTTAGGATTTACTAAAATAGATAGTTTACTACAAAAATTACATGTTGATGAAATTTTTGGAGAATCTTCATTAAAAATTCAACCAACAAGCATAATTATAACTGCTATTAAGTGGGTTTTAATTCTACTTTTTATAATAGTTGGCTCTGAGTTGTTAGGTTTAAGAATGATATCTGAACAATTAAGTAGTTTAATAGCCTACTTACCAAAATTAATTAGTGCACTTATCATTTTTGCTATAGGTCTTTATGTAGCAAATATGGTAAAGAAAGCCTTGTTTTCTATGTTTAAATCGTTAGAATTAACAGGCGGAAATTTGGTTGGTGCTATTGCTTTTTATTTAATAGCAATTATAGTAACTGTTACTGCATTAAATCAAGCAGGTGTAAATACAGATTTAATTACCAGTAATCTATCTATAATTTTAGGTGCAATTTTAGCCTCTTTTACAATTGCTTTTGGGTTAGGTTCTAGAGATGTTATAAAAAGATTATTATTTGGGTATTATACTAGAAAAAACATACAGTCGGGAGATAAAGTTATTGTAAATGGTATAGAAGGTGTTGTTGATGTAATCGATAATATTTGTATAATACTAATTACAAAAGAAGGAAAGGTAATCTTACCAATAAAATATATAGTTGACAATCAAGTTGAAGTAATCAGTTGATTTTTTTTAAGATTTGATAGAATGTTGGGGGACAATCTATCATCTGTGATTTATCACAAAAAGAAAGAGACCGTGAAAACGGTCTCTTTTATTTTTTAACAAAAATGATACTTCTAGAATAACCCATTTATTTGAGCGTCTATTCTATCTATAATGTATCCTAAATCTTCTTGGTTGTCTACAAAATCAAGATTATCAACATCAATAATTAATAATTTTCCTTTGGTATATTTAGATATCCAAGCTTCATAACGCTCGTTTAATCTACTTAAATAATCGATGCTAATAGTGTTTTCATAATCTCTACCTCGTTTATGAATTTGCCCAACCAAAGTAGAAATATCTGCACGTAAGTATATTAATAAGTCTGGTGGAGTTACTAAGTTTTCCATCAATTCAAATAAAGAACTATAGTTACCATAGTCTCTATTAGTCATTAAACCCATAGCATGTAAGTTGGGTGCAAAAATATGCGCATCTTCATAAATAGTTCTATCCTGAATAATATTTTCACCAGATTCTCTCAATTCTAAAATTTGACGAAAACGACTATTTAAAAAATAGACTTGTAAATTAAAAGACCAACGTTCCATTTCTGTGTAAAAATCGTCTAAATACGGATTTTCATCAACAGACTCAAAATGAGGTTTCCATTTGTAATGTTTGGCTAATAATTTGGTTAGCGTGGTTTTACCTGCGCCAATATTTCCTGCAATTGCAACGTGCATAAATTAAATTCTAATATGATTAAACAGATTGGCAAAAATAGGGAAAATAATAAACAGAAAAGGGGAACAAGTTAATTTATAACTAAAATTTATAGGAGTCATCATTTAAAAAAGTGTAAAATTTTAAGAAATAAAGGTTTTTAATATTTTCAATTAAACTTTTAGGTTTTTTTTTAGTCATAGTAATTGTAATCCGATTTATTTTATATAAAAATCAAACTAAAACACATGAAATCATTATTTACATTCATTTTTACACTTGTATCAATTATTACTTTTGGACAACAAGATTTTCAAGGGAAGGCTATTTATATGTCTAAAACCTCTGTAAACTTAGACAACTTTGCACGAGGTGGAGAACAACTTTCTGAAGCAAGAAAAAAACAGCTTCAAGAAAGAATGAAATCTCAATTAGAAAAAACCTTTATTTTAAATTTTGATAAAAGCTCATCTCTTTATAAAGAAGATGCAAAGTTAGAAGCACCAACAACAGGTGGTGGTGGAAGAGGTCCGAGGTTTGGAGGTTTTTCTAGTGGAGGAACAAAATATAAAAATACTAAAGATAAAGTAGCCTTAGAAGCTACCGAGTTTTTTGGTAAAAAGTTTTTAGTTTCTGATAATATGGAACAGTTACAATGGGAGTTAGGTGCAGAAACAAAACAAATTGGTAGCTACCTATGTTATAAAGCAACTTTACTTAAAGATGCAAACCCTTTAGATTTTTCTAATTTTAGAAGACCAAGAGGAGGAGAGGACACAGAAGATAAAAAAGATGAGGTAAAAGAAGTAAAACAAGTATTGGTAACTGCATGGTATACACCACAGATACCTGTAAGTAGTGGTCCTGGAGAATACTGGGGGTTACCTGGTTTAATTTTAGAAATAAATGAAGGAACTACCACTATTTTATGTACAGAAATTGTTTTAAATCCTTCAGAAAAAGAGGCAATAGAAGCACCATCAAAAGGGAAAAAAATAACGAGAGAAAAGTATTCAGAAACTGTAACTAAAAAGATGGAAGAATTAAGACAAAACTTTCAAAATAGAGGTAGAGGTGGTAATCGTGGAGGCGGACGTTCTTAAAAAAATAAAATAATTAGAATTCAATTTTAACTAATGAAGAAAATAATATTCTTAGCCATTTTTATGGTTACAGTTGTTGCGCATGCCCAAGTAAAATTAACAGGTATTGTTAAAGATAGTATTGGTGAACCTCTAGAAATGGCAAATGTTTTAGCTATAGATAAGGTTACTAATAAAATAGCGTCTTACGGATTTACAGATGAAAAAGGTTTCTATAAATTAAATGTAGAAAAGAACATTACTGTATTATTAAAAATAAGTTATGTAGGTATGCAATCTGCAGATTTTACATTAGAAACCAAGTCAGCAGATATTGTTACAAATGTAATGTTAGCTTTTGACAATGCATTAGACGGTATAAATATTGTTTCTAAAATGCCGGTTACCGTAAAAGGAGATACAATTGTGTACAATGCAGATTCTTTTCAGAATGGTAGTGAAAGGAAATTAGAAGATGTACTAAAAAAATTGCCTGGTGTAGAAATAAATGATGATGGTGAAATTGAGGTAGAAGGCAAAACTGTAGAAAAAATAATGATCGATGGTAAAGATTTCTTTGATGGCGATACAAAATTAGCCACTAAAAACATACCATCTAATGCATTAGATAAAATAGAAGTTTTAAGAAATTATGCAGATGTTAGTCAACTTAGTGGTGTACAAAACAATCAAGATAGAGTTGCCATAAATATTAAGTTAAAAGAAGGGAAAAAGAATTTCTGGTTTGGAGATATAACTGCTGGAGCAGGAAATGCACCAGATGAAACGTTGTATTTATTACAACCAAAATTATTTTATTACTCACCAAAATATACTATTAATGTTATTGGGGATGTTAATAATATGGGAGAAGTTGTTTTAGATAGAGGAGATATTAGAAGTTTTAGTGGTGGTTTTAGGAGCCAAAGTCCATCTAACGGAACAAACTTAAGTTTGGCAAGTGCAGGTATTGGTTTTCTAACAGCAAATGCTAGAAATGCTAATAGAATAGAAACCAAATTAACGGCTATGAATTTTAGTTATTCTCCAACTACAAAACTAGATTTAAGCGGATTCTTAATATTTTCTAGTAATAGCAACGGGCAACAAAATAATGTAACTACAGATTATGTAGATTCTCTTACACCAAATGAGTATACCGAGAGTATAACAGACCAAACAAGTAATACTGGTTTGGTGAAACTAAGTGCTAATTATAAACAAAATGCTAGAAAGCAATTTAATTATGATGTAATTGGTCGTTTTTCTAATGAGTTTAGAACAGATGGAGTAGAATCTAATGTTTTAGGTATAATTACAGAAGATGAAAAATCTACACCTTATACCATTAACCAGAACTTTAGTTATTTTTATACAGCTAACGAAAAAAATATATTTGCATTAGAAGCGAAACATTTATTACAAGATGAAGACCCTTTTTATGTAGCTTCTTTAGAAAATAATCCTTCAAATAATGATTTAGATAATAATGATGGATTTGATGACACTGCAGAAGAGTTAGGTTTAGACAGAAGTAATCTCTTTTATAACTTAGAACAAGATAGACGTGTAAAATCGAATCAATTAGATGTAAAGTTAGATTACTATAATATTTTAAATGATAAGAGTAATTTAAACTTTGTAGTTGGTACCATACAAAGTAAGCAAACTTTTGATTCTAAGTTTTTTCAAATTTTAGGTGGTGGAAGCGAGTTTACTCCAACAGGAACTATTCCTGAAGATGACCCTAGATCGTTTACAAATGATACAGAATATGGTTTTTCTGATATTTATGCAGGATTAAGATATCGTTTAAAAGCTGGAATTTTTACTTTTACTCCTGGTTTTACAGTACACGCTTATGATGTTCAAAATACACAATACGAAACAGCAATTTTTGAAGATCAATTTCAAAAATTCTTTCCAGAATTGTCAATAATAGCACAGTTTAAACAAAGTGAGTCTTTGCAATTTTCTTACAAACAAGAAGTTAATTTTACAGATGTTAACCAACTAGCAAGAGGTATTGTTGCAAATAGCTATAATTCTTTTTATTATGGTAATCATGAGTTAGATAATGCCCATTTACATAATGTGAACTTAAATTATTCTAGCTTTAATTTATTTAATTACACAAATGTATTTGCTAGGCTTAATTACAAGAAAACAATAGATCAAATTAACTCAAATACAATTTTTGAACCAGGTTCTGTAGTTTCTACAAGTTCTTCCTTAAACTCTCCTTTTGATAATGAAAGTTTTACAGGTTCTGCAAGAGTTGGTAAAACGTTTAATAAAATTAAAACATCTTTGGGCGCTAATTATGGTTACAGTAAAACATTTCAGTCTTTAAATAATGAGTTTAATACTAATAAATTATTTTCTCAAAGTTACTCTGCAAGTGTAAGTACCAACTTTAACAAAGCACCAAATGTATCTTTAGGATATCGATTAAGTTTATCAGACCAAGATAACAGTTCTAGAGATGCAGTTGTAAAAGGAGTTACAAATGCACCTTCTATTAGTTTTGATGCCTATGTTTGGAACTCGTTAACCATTCGTTCAGATTTTTCTTATAATGAAGTAAAACAAGATGGAGTGGTTGCAAATACTTTTGAAAGCTTAGACGCTTCTTTTGCGTATAGAAAAAATAAAGATGCAAAATGGGAATATGAGATTGTAGGAAGCAATCTTTTAGCTTCTGGTTCTAGAGCATCTGTAAATACAAATAATATTGCTTTTACAATAAACGAAACTTTTATTTTACCAAGATTTATTAGCCTTAGAGTAAAATATCAACTATAAAATAAGTAACATTGTTTACTAAAAAAGAGCTCAATTTATTGAGCTCTTTTTCTTTTCTTTCTTTATTTTAGCCGAATGAGTGTAGTAACGAGCAAAACCTTTTTTCCTGCCTTTATAAAAACATTAGGCATCCTTTTTTTCTACATACTTATTGGTCTTTTTATAGATAGTGTTTATGTAACCGAAAATTATGGAGAGTCTCAATGGGTGGCAAATATTATTATGGTAATTGTTTTTACGGTAACCTGTTTTAAAGTTTCACCAAGAATTAGAGAGCAGTTGTTTTATGCTGTTTTATTAGGCTTTTTTGGAGAATATTTGTTTTCTGTAGCAATGGGTATGTATACCTATAGATTAGAAAACGTGCCTCATTACATCCCTATGGGGCATGCTTTGGTATATGCAGGAGTTTTGTTTTTTATGAAAACGACTTTTACTAAAAAAAATCATCAAAAATTAGAGAAAATATTAACAGTTATCATTATACTATATGCTACCTTATTTCTTATTTTTAGGAATGATGTTTTTGGTTTTGTAATGACTGTAGGAACACTTTTAATCTTGATAAAGAAACCTCGAGAAAGGCTGTTTTATTTAACCATGTATTTAGCTGTTGCTTTTTTAGAAATAGTGGGTACAACCTATCAATGTTGGTGGTGGCCAACTACGGCTTGGGGAATTTTTGATTTTTTACCAAGTCATAATCCTCCAACAGGAATTAGTTTTTTTTACTTTTTACTAGATTTAGGAACTTTATGGTTTTATAAAAAACGACATAAAATAGCTTGGTCTCGTATGAAAAATGTCAGAAAAATTAGACAAATTAAAGGTACTGTAACAAACTAAAAAATGATTCTTTTCGTTTTTAAATTAAATCAAATTACATTTGTAAGATGTCTATAAAAGTAACCTCAGTTTCTAAAATTTATAAAACGCAAAAAGCACTAAACAATGTTTCTTTTTCTGCGGATAAAGGCCAAATAATTGGTTTTTTAGGCCCTAATGGAGCTGGGAAATCTACAATGATGAAAATTTTAACTGGTTTTATTAAACAAAATGAAGGTGAAGTTTTTGTGGATGAAATAGATGTGTTACAAAATCCACTAGAAGTACAAAAAATAATTGGTTATTTACCAGAGCATAACCCATTGTATGCAGATATGTTTGTGCGCGAATATTTACAGTTTCATGCGGCAATTTTTAAGGTTGATAAAAGCCAAATAGAAGCCTGTATCGAAAAAGTAGGATTAACCTCTGAAGCTCATAAAAAAATCAATCAACTATCTAAAGGATATCAGCAAAGAGTTGGTTTAGCGGCTGCTATTTTACACAACCCAAAAGTATTGATCTTAGATGAACCAACTACAGGTTTAGATCCTAATCAACTGGTAGAAATTAGAGCGTTGATTAAAGAATTAGGAAAAGAAAAAACAGTGTTGTTTTCTACGCATATTATGCAAGAGGTAGAAGCAGTTTGCGATCGAGTGATTATCATTAAAAAAGGAAAACTTTTAATTGATAAAAAACTAACAGAACTTAAAGAAGGTAATCAACAAGTAATAGAAGTTACTTTTGATTATAAAATTGAAGAGCAGTTTGTAAAAAGATTAGAAAACGTAGTTTCTTATAAAAACAATTACGACAATACTTGGTTTATCACTTTTGAAAGTGAAGAAGATATGCGTTCTAAAATATTTGATTTTGCCCAAGAAAACGGTTTAAAAATTCTTAGCCTTAATACTCAGAATAAAAACTTAGAAACACTCTTTAGAGAAGTTACTGCTTAGTTTTTTTTAGGGAAATATCGATAAACTATAAAAATTGTCACTTCGAAGTCATGAGAAGTCACATAACAATAATCATACAAAACTTATTGTTTTTATGAGACTCCTCTTTCTAGTCGAAACGACAAACTGTACGTAGAACTTTCAAAAATTGTTACTCTTGTGAAGTATTGAAAGTTCTAAAAATATTAATTTATTAAATACTGATAAGCTTCCAATAAGGTAGGAAAAGCTAAAACACTTCCTGCTTCTTTTAGCTCTTCTGCGGTATATTGTGTTGTAATTCCAATAGCAACCATTCCTGCTGCTTTTGCTGCTTTTGTACCTGTTAAGCTATCTTCAAAAACCCAAATATCTTTAAAATCACTTTCTTTAAAACCCAATGTTTCGGCAAGTAAGATATATGCTTCTGGTGCAGGCTTTGGTTTTACATAATCTTGTACCCCAAAAACCGTAGGGAAGTTTAAGTTTAAATGATGGATGCTGTTTTTTAAAAACAGTTTAGTAGCGTTACTTGCAATTCCGTAAGGTATTTTTTCTTCGGATAAAAGACTTGTAAACTCTCTAACTCCAGGTAATAAAGTGGGAACTTTAAAATGCGTTTTTATGTGTTCATCCTTTAAAAGGAATAACTCTTTCGTGCGTTTTTCTTCGCCAATAACACTACAAAAGTATTCTGCAATAATCATAGGAGATTTGCCTGCATGAGTTTTAGGAAACGAAGTAATATCTTTATCAAATAATTCTTTAAAAGCAGAAGTCCATGCAGAATAATGGCTTTCAAAACTATCTACAATTACGCCATCAAAATCAAATAAAAATCCTTTAGGTAATAACATTAATTGGTTGTTTTTTCGTTGAATATTTCTGTTAAATAGGGGTTTAAGAACTTGTTGGTTGGGTCAAGTTTTTTCCTTAACAATTTAAAATCGTCCCACTTTTCATAAACTTTAGAAAGTTCTGCATCTTTAGCGATAAAGCGTTTTGCCCAATGCGGTTTCCCTCCGTGTTTTATAAATATTTTTTCAATACTTTTAAAAGCTTCATAGGTGTCTGCAGTTGCAGCATTTCTAGAAACACACCCCATTGTAACGGTATCTTTTTTGTAAGCGTAGCTTAACCAAGATTGGTCTTTATATACAAAACGAATATCCATAGGAATGTGAATAAACGATTTGTTACTCCATTTATTAATTTCTGTTTTTAGTTCTTCAAATACTGTTGGAAATATATCTAAACCAATAGTCCATTCTGCTAATTCTAAAGTAGAACCTCTAGATTTTGTAACAGTAGCTTGGTATAAAGAGCCTTTGTGTTCTTTTGTAGAACTAAAAAAACCTCTGTATAAAAGTTTGTTGGCAATGGCTGTTATCCAAGGAAAAACGTGTGTGTATTTATATAATATTTTAGAAGCAGTTCTTCTATGTTTTAAGTATTTAGGACCTAAATCTTCTTTTATCTCTGTATTTGGGGCAATTTTATCTCCGGTTATTACATACCCTTTATCAGTATGAGGAAGCCATAAAATTCTTAAAAAATCATGCTTTTTTAAACGTTTTTCAATTTTTGGTAACCAAACTTTGTCGTCTTCAGGACCTTCCTTTATGTGTAAAGTATAAATCGGTTCACATTTAAAAGTAATTTCAGAGAGTACTCCTAAAACCCCTAGAGAAACTCGTACTGCGTCTATTAATTCATCTTTGTCCGAAACCTCTTTTAGAGATCCATCAGCTAAAATAAGTTTACAACTTTTAATATATTCAGATAATAATTTTCCGCTAGTTCCGTGTGTTCCTGTTGCTAAAGCACCACCAATTGTAATGGTGTTAATGTCTGGCAAGCAAGGGATACACCAGCCTTTTTCTTCTATAGCTTCTAACAAATCTCCTAAGATTACACCAGATTGCACCGTAATTGTAAGGTCAGCATCATTAAAAGAAAGAATCTTGTTATAAGTTCTAATATCAATTAAGGTTGCAGCTCCAGAAGCAATATCTGCAGAAGATTGTTTATTACCAAAAACACGTATTTTTTCTGATTTTTTTACAATTTCTTGTAATTCTTGTTCTGAGGTAATTTTATAAAGAGATTCGTATTTGTAGGTTAGGTTCTCGTTCCAACTTGTCCAGATACCATTTTTATTTTGTTTCATGTATTTTTTAAAAGATTAAACAAAATTAAGCATTAATATGTTTTTATCATGCCTATTTTTGTTTTATTCTATAATTAAGAATGAATTTAGGGTTTAAGTAATGAAAAACAGACCATGACTTCCTGCAACTGCTCCTAGAATTGTAATTAAACTAATAATTAATAATACCCAATGTGCTTTGTGAACAATGTTAAATGTTTTCTCAGGATTTTCATTTGCATATTTTTTGAAAAGTTTGTGTAAAACCAAAGGTTCTAAAACATATAAAACTAACATAAAAATAATCCAAACAATTGTCATTGCATGAATCCACCAGAAACGATAATCTAAATAACGTTCCCAAGCATTTAATTCATACATCATATAAAAGCCAGAAATTGCAGTAATTAAAGTTGTAATTTTTGCTTGTATTGCAAATCTACCTTCAATGTTTTCAAAGGTACTTAGCTTGTCTTTTTTAGACTTCATTTTTTTTACAGCAGGAATAATTACAGTGGTAACCATTGCTACACCTCCAATCCACAAAACAACAGCGAGTACATGAATAATTCTTGCAATGGTTATAGAATTCATTTTAGTTTAATTTATAGGTAATTTGTTGTTTGTCTAGATTGGCTAATAACTCATTGGTTATGTGAACCTTTGTATTTCTACTTGGTAAACTAATTTCTAGTTTTTCTTTCTCATCCCAAATAGTGAAATTTAAATTTTGTTTACCAGGTGTTTTCTTTAAAATGGATTCTAAGTTTAAAATAGAATCTTCTTTAATTTCATTTAAAGGAAGTTGAATGGTTACCTTTTTACAGAGTTCATCCATAATATCATGTAACAATTTCATTTCTAAAAACTTTAATCTTGGTTCTCCAACAACGCCTGTTTCTTTATTTGTCCAACCAGGTTGCACGGTAGTACGAATAAATAAGAACTGATTAGGAACTAAAAAATGTTGCATTCTTAGATAATCTTCCCCAAAAATTCTAAATTCATTACTGTCTCCATAATCTTCAACCGTAAACATAGCCCAACCTTTACCCGCTTTAGAAACTCGGTGTTGTACGTCTGTAACAATACCAGCAAAAGCTAAATTCATGTTTACAAATTTTGCTAAATCTGCTTTAAAGTATTTTAAAGAAGCGTTGCAAAATTTTATTTCGTTTTTAAAATCATCTAAAGGATGTGCAGAAATATAAATACCAATTACTTCTTTTTCTTGTTGTAATAGCTCCATCGTTCCCCAAGTTTCACACTGCGGAATATCTGGTTCTGGAAACTGAACGGTAGAAGCTTCTCCAAACATAGAAACCTGAGCAGAGTTTTCGTTTTCTTGATATTTACTTCCAAACTTCATGGCACGCTCTAAAAAGGTCATTCCTTTTTCATCTGTGGCAAAATATTGCGCTCTATGTGTGTCTGTAAAAGAATCAAAGGCACCTGCTTTAATTAAACTATCAAAAGATTTTTTATTAGCAGATCTTAAATCTACACGTTTGGCAAGGTCAAAAATAGAATTGTAAGGTCCGTTTTCTTCTCTTTCCTTAATGATGGCTCTAACGGCTCCTGCACCAACACCTTTTACAGCTGCCATTCCAAAACGAACTGCACCTTCTTGGTTAACAGAGAATTTTAAATAGGATTCATTTAAATCTGGACCAAAAACTTGCAATTCCATTCGTTTACATTCTTCCATAAAGAACGAAACAGCTTTAATATCTTTCATGTTATTAGAAAGTACAGAAGCCATATATTCTGCAGGGTAATGTGCTTTTAAATACGCTGTTTGATAGGCGATCCATGCATAACATGTAGAGTGAGATTTGTTAAAAGCGTAACTTGCAAAGGCTTCCCAATCTTTCCAAATTTTTTCTAATTTTTCTGGATCGTGACCTTTTGCAGCTGCTTGTTCTACAAATTTTGGTTTCATTTTATCTAGCACCGCAATTTGCTTTTTACCCATCGCTTTACGTAAAACATCGGCTTCGCCTTTGGTAAAGTCTGCTAACTTTTGCGAGAGTAGCATTACTTGCTCTTGATAGACTGTAATTCCGTAGGTTTCTGCCAAGTATTCTTCCATGGCAGGTAAATCATACTCAATATCTTCTGTACCGTGCTTTCTATTAATAAAAGACGGAATGTATTCCATAGGACCAGGTCTGTACAAGGCATTCATGGCAATTAAATCGGCAAAAACTGTCGGTTTTAAAGAACGCATGTGTTTTTGCATTCCTGGAGATTCATATTGAAAAATACCTACCGTTTCTCCTTTCTGGAAAAGCTCGTATGTTTTTACATCATCTAAAGGAAATGTTTCTGGATCTAGTAGAATATTGTGTCTTGCTTTTACAATTTTAACGGTGTCTTTAATTAAAGTCAACGTTTTTAATCCCAAGAAATCCATTTTTAATAAACCTGCATCTTCTACAACAGAGTTATCAAATTGGGTCACATACATATCGGAATCTTTTGCCAAAGCCACCGGTACATAATTGGTAATATCACCAGGTGTAATAATTACACCACAGGCATGAATACCGGTATTTCTAACAGAACCTTCTAAAATAGTGGCTTTGTTTATCGTTTCGGAAACCAAATCGTTTCCGTAAGACATTTGTTTAAGTTCTTCTACTAATTGTTTTTCTTCTGCACGTAAACCATCAACTTTACCTTTACTTTTTGCATCTTCACCAAAGATGTTTTTTAACTTAATTCCAGGAATTAATTTTGCAATTCTATCGGCTTCAAATAGAGGTAAATCTAAAACTCTGGCAGTATCTCTAATAGAAGATTTTGCAGCCATGGTTCCGTATGTAATAATCTGTGCAACTTGGTTTGCTCCATATTTATCAATTACATAATCCATTACTCTACCACGCCCTTCATCATCAAAATCAATATCAATATCGGGCATCGATACACGTTCTGGATTTAAGAAACGCTCAAAAAGTAAATCGTATTTAATAGGGTCGATATTTGTAATCCAAAGACAATAAGCAACTACAGAACCTGCTGCAGAACCACGTCCAGGACCAACGGCAACATCCATTTTTCTGGCTGCCCTAATAAAATCTTCTACAATTAAGAAATACCCAGGATATCCTGTTTTTTCAATAACTTCTAGTTCAAAATCTAAACGTTCTTTTATTGATTCTGTAATTTCTCCGTATCGTTTTTTAGCCCCCTCAAAAGTTAAGTGTTTTAGAAAGTTATTCTCTCCACGTTTTCCGTTATCTTTTTCGTCTTCCGGGTCTTTAAATTCATCACCAATATTAAAGGCTGGTAATAAAACGTCTCTTGCAAGTGTAAATATTTCTACTTTGTCTACAATTTCTTGAATGTTACTAATGGCTTCTGGGATGTCTGCAAACAACTTTTTCATTTCGTCGGTAGACTTAAAATAATACTGGTCATTAGGCAATCCGTATCTATAACCACGACCTTTACCAATAGGTGTAGATTGTTTTTCGCCATCTTTTACACATAATAAAATATCATGTGCATTAGCATCTTTCTGTTCTAAGTAAAACGTATTGTTGGTGGCAACAATTTTAACATCGTGCTTTTTAGAAAACTTTAATAAAGTTTCATTTACAATCTTTTCATCTTGTTGATCATGACGCATCAACTCAATATATAAATCGTCTTTAAATTGTTCTTTCCACCAAATTAGGGCATCTTCAGCTTGTTTTTCTCCAAGATTTAAAATTTTACTAGGTACTTCTCCATATAAATTACCCGTTAAAACAATAATATCTTCTTTGTATTTTTCTACAAGTTCTTTATCAATTCTTGGTACGTAATAAAAACCGTCTACAAAGGCAGCAGAAGACATTTTTGCTAAATTGTGATACCCGTTTTTATTTTTTGCTAATAAAACAACTTGATATCCGTTGTCTTTTTGCGATTTGTTTTTATGATCTTCACAAATATTAAACTCACAACCAATAATTGGTTTCATTGGAGTTTCTGCGTTTTTATTATGATTTAAAACAGCGTTTACGAAGTGAAAAGCGCCCATCATATTTGCAGTATCTGTCATAGCAACCGCAGGCATATTGTCTTTTGCCGCAGCGTTTACAATATTACCCAATTGCATGGTAGATTGTAAAACAGAGTATTGTGTGTGATTGTGTAAGTGCGAAAATTGTACGTTTTCTAATTCTGCTAAACCATCTGATGTAGATTTGGTTTCTGAAGTACCTTTTAACTTCTCTAAACGTTGGCGAATTAAATCACTCTCTCTCTTTAGGTTGATGTGTTTTAAACCAATTACCTGAATAGGTTTTGGGTTTGCTTCCGAGAAATTTTTAAAATAATCATCATCAACATCTAATTGTTCTTTGGTAAATTCTCTTAAACGAATTAACTCTAAAAAACAACGTGTGGTAGCCTCAACATCGGCAGTTGCATTATGCGCTTCACCAAAACCAACACCAAATAAATGATTGTGTAATTCTGTTAAGGTTGGTAATTTAAATTTTCCTCCACGACCACCAGGAATCTGACACATGGTAGCCGTTTTCTCTGTACAAGTATCTAAAACAGGTAACGAAAGCATTTTGTTTTCTACACCTAATCTATGGAACTCACATCCCATAATATTAAGGTCGAAATTTAAATTCTGACCAACAATAAATTTTGTTTTATTTAAAACATCATTAAACTTTGTTAAACATTCTTCTAAGGTAATACCTTGTTCTGCTGCTAATTCTGTAGAAATTCCGTGAATTCTTTCTGCATCGTAAGGAATGTTAAAGTTGTCTGGTTTTATTAGAAAATCGTTGTGTTCTAATACATTACCCATTTCATCATGCAATTGCCATGCAATTTGTATACATCTAGGCCAGTTGTCTGTATCTGTAATAGGTGCATTCCAACTTTTTGGTAAACCGGTAGTTTCAGTATCAAAAATTAAGTACATAAAAGGGCTTTTTTTGTAATGAGATTGTTCGTTTTAAACGAACGGTAAAATTAAAGGTTTGTTATTTAAAAATAATGGAATACCAATATCTTTTATCAACATTTAAAAATCAATTTAAAGGAAAAGTAATAAGATTGCTAGTTGCTGTTTCCTTTGTTTGGTATGAGGTTTTTAAAAGTCTTATGCCTAATGATAATCATTTTGATTCAATTTTGAATATTAAGAAAGGTTTAAATTAAGATTAAATCTATATCAATGTTAATATTTAACATTAGTAACCGGGTCTTCAAGTTTAGTTTTGGCACATATTAAAACTAACTTAACTTATGAAATTATCAGTAGTAAAAATTCGTGTAACCATTTGTTTGATGATTGCTTTTGGTTTATTCTTTTTAAGTACTCATCAATCTTTTGGGCAAGCAACCAATGCTTCTATAAGGGGTATTATAACAGACAGTAGCGGAGAGCCTTTAATGGGGGCTACAATTATTGTTAAAAACATTTCAACAGGATTCTCTTCAGGAACTACAACAAATGAATCTGGAGGTTATAAAATTCAGCAATTACCTTTAGGAGGTCCTTATAATGTAACAGCTAAATATCTTGGTTTTCAAGATGTGGTTCGTAAAGGATTTACCTTAAATTTAAGTGATGTTATAACTATTGATTTTCTTTTACAAGAATCGGCAACTTCTTTAGGTGAAATTATTGTCTCCTCGAATAGTATTGTAAAACGGATTCAGCAAATGGGGGCTTCTACAAAAATTGCAGCAGGACAAATTAAAAATTTACCATCCGAAGGAAGAAATTTTACCAGACTTACAAGTTTATCTCCGTTACAAGGAGCGGGAAGTCTTAATTTAGGAGGACAAAGAAGAACGTCTACAAATGTTACTATAGATGGAGTTAACTTTAGAAATACACTTACAGCAGGTGAAGTTGGTAAAGGACCTTATACGATTTCTCAAGAAGCAATTAGAGAGTTTGAGGTTTCTACAAATGATTACGATGTAACACAAGGGCGCCAAGGAGGTGGTTCTATTACTTCTGTTACAAAATCTGGAACCAATGAGTTTGAAGGAAGTGCTTTTTTTTACCACAGAGCAGACAACCTTCAAAGTCAGTATACTATTCAAGGGCAAGAAAGAGATGCTGATTTTTATAACTCTCAATCTGGGTTAAGTATTGGAGGACCTTTAATTAAAGATAAATTACATTTTTTCTTAGTGTACGAAAGACAAGATGCAGGAGATCCTCAGTTTATTGCAAATATTCAAAATGATGATGATGCCAATCGTTTGGGGATTTCAGAAAGTAGTTTAAACCGTTTTTTACAAATTGGTAGAGATAAATATGGCTTAAGTAATTCAAAACAAATAGGGCAGTTTGATAGAGTTACTGAAGCAAATAACTTGTTTTTAAGATTAGATTGGCAAATTAACGATAAGCATAGGCTAACATTTAGAAACCTTTATAATAAATGGGATAACCCTTTTAGTGTTAGTGACAATTCTAATATAGAAGTAGCCGAATCTTATTCAGATTTTGTGTCTCATGAAAATAGTATGTTTCTTTCTTTACGTTCTAATTTTTCACCTAGCGTAACTAATGAGTTTAAAGTGCAATATCAACGTGCAGAACGTATTTTTAGCCCAAATTCAGAATTGCCATCACAAAATATTCCCAGAGCCATTGTACAAGTAGCCTCTGTATTGCCTAATGGTAATACTAGTAGTAAAAGCATACAATTAGGAGGGCAACGCTATACGCCAGAAACGAATTTAGAAAATCAAATACAGCTGTCTAATACAACTTATCTTAATGTTGGGAAATTTAACTTTACTTTAGGAACAGATAATTTGATTACTTCTTTAGAAACTCAGTTATCTAATGAGCAAAATGGTCGTTTTTTCTTTGATTCTTTAGATGATTTTGATAATTTAAACCCATCCAGATATGCTCGTGAAGTTCCTTTGCAAGGGTCTACTTTAGTAAAACAAACTGTTTTAGATTTGTCTTTCTTTGGTCAGGTAGAATTTGATATAAATCCTAATTTAAACTTTGCGGGTGGTATACGTTATGATGCAACTGCATTTGTAGATGCAGCAGAGTTTAATCCTTTGGTATATCAAGAATTAGGAATTCGTACAGATGAAAAACCAGAAGATTTTGATAACATTCAACCTAGATTTCAATTAACTTGGAATATCAAAGGAAATGATACTGATATTTTAAAAATTGGTGGTGGTGTATTTACATCGCAACCACATTATTATGCACAGGTAAATAACATTCAAAATAGTGGAACTTTATTAGGTGCTATTGATGTTACTGGAACCGATGTTCCTACTCCAGATTTTATTGGCTATAGAAATGATCCAAGTACTGTACCAGGTGTACCAGCGGGAGTTACTCCGTTTTCAACAATAAATGCTGTGAGTCCAGATTTTGAAGTACCTACCATCTATAAAGCAAATATAAATTACACGCACTTTTTTGGAGATAGGTATAGTTTAGGGGTTAATGCGGTTTATAGTCACACTAAAAACAACTACGTATATCAAGAAACCAATTTAGTTGCAGAACCTTATTTTGTAACGCCACAAGGTAGAGAGGTTTTTGTGCCGGCAAATACTATTGCAGAGAATGGTCGTGCAGATTGGACAAAATCTAGAGTTTCTGATTTAGTAGGTAGAACATTGGTTTTAAATTCTGATGGAGTTTTAGATAACTTAGCGTTAGTGGTAGAAGGCTCTGCTAAAATAGGAGAAGATGGTTATGTAAACGCAAGTTTTACGGTAAATCAATCAAAAGACAACTCATCATACAATTGTTGTGTTGCAAATACGTCTACATTTCTTCCTGTTTCAGGAGATCCAAGAGATTTAAATTATGGGTATTCAGACAACCATTTTGATACTAAAATTGTAGTAAATGGAGCAAGCCCTACTTGGAAAGGGTTTACCTTAGGAGCAACAATTGTAGGTACTGGTGGTACAAGATATTCTCTAAAATCTGGAGGAGGAAGAAGTGCAAATGGAGATTTTAACTTGAGTAATGAAATTGCATATATTTTTGATCCAAGTGATGCAAATACGCCACAATACATTAAAGATAGTTATAACGAGGTTTTAAATGATCCAGAAACATCAGAAGGATTTAAAGAGTATTTAAAAGAAAGCTTTGGTAGTTTTGCAGAAAGAAATGGAGGGAAAAATCCTTTTAGTGCAACCGTAGACCTTCGTCTTCAGAAAAAGTTTAATTTACCAAATGATAAACATTCTTTAGAGCTTTCTGCAGATGTTTTTAATTTTATGAATTTATTAAATAAAGAATGGGGGCGTAGTCATAATTTTGGAAATAGAGATTTTATGAATATCAATGGTTTTGATCAAGCAACAAGTAGTTATCAGTATAATGTGCAAACGGGTGCAGGAACAGAGCCTATTAATGGTACACCTTGGAGGTTACAAGTTGGGGTAAGATATTCCTTTAATTAAAATAATAGTTTGTTTTGTTTTTATGGGATTTGGTATTTCTCTATCGAACCCCTTTTATATTTATAATTTATGAAAAATAGTATTTATAGTATCGTATTTTTAATTTTAACAGGATGCGTTGGGTCTAAAAATTTAATAGAAAAGGACTCTTTTTTTTCTAAAGAAAATTACATAGCCAAGCATCATGGAGAAGTAAAACCTTCTGGATATCAATATCCTAAAAAAGATAGTTTTAAAGTGCTTTCTTGGAATGTAGAGCATTTTGTAGATTCGTTTGATGATCCGTATATAGATTCAAAAAGAGAAAATAAACCAGATTCTTTAATGGCAAATAAGGTTGCTTATTTAGTTGCCTCATTAAAGGAAATAGATGCAGATGTTGTTGTTTTACAAGAATTTGAAAGTGCAAAATTTTTAAGAAGTATTGCTAATAATCGTTTGCAAAATATGGGGTATACATACTTTGCAGATGTACCTAGTCATGGTTGGTATATGAATGTGGTTGTAATGAGTAAATTTCCATTAGGCATTATTTATGGTTATGGAAATGTAACGACGCCAGTTCTTGAATATACAAATGATGAAGGAGCACCAGAAACACAAAACACGTTAAATACTAGAATGTGGTCTGTTGAGGTGTATCCTAATCCGGATTATAATTTTTTACTTACCGGCGTCCATTTAAAAGCGGGTAGAGGAGAAAGAAACATTGCTATGAGAAAGGGGCAGATTAATTTTTTAAAACAACAATTTAAACGATTTTTAAAAGAAGACAAAAACAAAAATATTTTAGTGGTTGGAGACTTTAATAGTGTACAAGGTAGTGAAGAAATTAATCTATTTCTAAATGAAAAAAGTAAGAGAGAAAGGTTTATAGACCCATTGCCAGAAACGGTAATGACACATACTTCTGATGATCCTAAACGTAGGTTAGATTATATGTTGATGAATACCAATATGTACAAAGAATATAAAGAGAATTCTGCGGAAGTACCTCAACTTTTTACACCACAAAAAATGAGAGAAATTAGCGATCATTTACCAGTAACCACAACTTTTATCATTAAATAAAAAATAGAATACATGAAAAAAAATATTATAGTACTTGTTGTTTTTACAGTTTTGTCTTGTAAAACAACTTATAAATCAAGCGAAAATAAAGATTATTTAAAGCAGTCAACAAAAGGAAAAACAGCAGACTTTGTACTTGCTTTTGGTTCTTGTAATAAACCTGATCAAACAAATCTGTTATGGGATGATATTGCTGGGTTAAATCCAGATGTATGGTTGTGGGGAGGAGATATTATTTATGCAGACACGGAGAATATGGATAAAATGGAAGCAGATTATAATCTTCAAAAAAAGCAAAAAGGATATGCAAACCTTTTAAAAGAAACGAAGGTTTTGGGAACTTGGGATGATCATGATTTTGGAGCCAATGATGCAGGTATAGAATATCCTAAAAAAGAAAAAAGTCAGGAACTATTGTTGAATTTTTTGGGAGTTGATAAAAATTCTCCTAGAAGAAAAAGAGAAGGGGTATATCATTCTGAAGTTATAGAAACAGCTAAAGGATCTGTAAAAATTATTTTGTTAGATACTCGTTATTTTAGAACAAGTATAAACAAAAAGAGTATAAATGGTGTTCAAGATAATCGTACTATTTTAGGTGAACAACAATGGGCTTGGTTAGAAAGTGAGTTGGTTAATTCATCTGCAAAATTTAATATCATTTTAAGTAGTGTACAGGTAATTGCAGAAAAACATCCTTATGAAAAGTGGGCAAACTTTCCGTTAGAACGTAAAAAACTACTTGATGTAATTGTATCTTCAAAAGCTAATAATGTTATTTTATTGTCTGGAGATCGTCATATATCGGAGTTTTCTAAAGAAAAAGTAAATGGCTTAAGCTACCCTTTAATTGATTTTACATCTAGTGGAATGACACACGCAAGTGAGAACTTTACTAAAGAATATAATCCGGCAAGAGTAGGTAGCGTTGTTTCTACAAAAAGTTTTGGGGTGTTAAAAATTAATTTTGATAAAAAAGAGGTTGTGATGGAAATGCGTGGAGATGACATGTTACAACAAAAAATTGTACAAATTTATCCTTTATAATAATTTATAAAGGTCTCACAAGTAATATGCTCTTTGCTTAGAACTCTTATAACTGTTTTTTTTATGTAGAACACGAAATATATTGTGTTACTTAAACTTAATTTTAAGGCTAAAGAAAGGGGTTTATGTTCTAGGATTTTAAAAGACTAATTGTTTTTCTAGTATAGAAGCAACAGTTTGACGGGTGACCCCAATAAGGTCACCCATATCTTTTTTAGATAATACATTAAAAAGAAGATAAGGAGTTCCTTTTGTATCTATAATTTCTACATTCAGTTGTTTTTGAAGAGCGGTTATTCTTTCTTCAATTTGCTTTTCTTTAATATTTTTTAACTTTAATTCTGCAGAGCACCATCTTTTTACAAGGTAAGAAATAAACCAATTTGTAATGATTGGGTTTGTTACTATAATTGTTTTAAAAAAATCTAAATTGTATAATCTAATTTTACTATCTACTAATGCTTTTGCATATTCTTGAAACTGTCCATTTAAATATTTTAAGTTGCCAAAGAATTCCGTAGAAGGTAAAATTTCGTAAACATAACTATCTCCATTCTCAGAATATCCACCTAGTTTTACCGCTCCAGTTAATACTTCATAAATGTAATTGTCTTTATTTGGTGGTAAATAAATATATCCATTCTTTTTTACATCTATTTCTAGAATATGTTCTTTGTCGTACTGTATACCTAAACTCTTTAGCTGTGAGAAAAGATCGAATTCTTCAAAATCTTTATTAACAGGTCGAATTGTATTCTTCATAATGAAAGGGGTTAATAAGTAAAAGTAGCTGATTGAAATAGGTTTGATGTTAAGCAATCATTATTTAACAATTTAATTGAGCTCATTTTTTTAATTATGATGTTTTACTGTTTGTTAAGTTTAAAGATGTTTTTTATTGTTTCTAGACTTTAATAAGATCAACAAAAAAAGTCAACCCTGTTAAGGATTGACTTTTTTAAGTGTTTTGTGAAATATAATTAGATGTAAGTCTACTTATATTTTATGATTAGGCTAACTCTTCTTTTACCATTAACAAATTAATGGCAGATTGAATTTTCTGATGTTGCATTTCTATCATTTTTCTAGTTGATGGAGCAAATTCATCATCTTTTTCTAGAATTTCGGCATATTCGTCTAAACTTGTTTTTTCACCTCTAAGCGCTTCTTCTAAAATTGCCTCTTCATCATTTGCGCTAAATAAAGATTTTAGTGTCATCCAATTTCTGTGCACTGTTCCTTTAAAAGTACCATCATCCTCTGGTATTTGTCCGTGAGATAAAATTTCTGTTCTAAGTTCTTTTGCAAATTGACTTCTTTCTGATGCTCTATTTTTAAAGAAGATTTTTAATTTTGGACTCTCTACATTTTCTGCAGCGTTTAAATACCCTTTTTCGGCATCATAATTTTTTTCTAATAATTCGTTTAATTTGTTCGAAATTTTTTCTGTGTACTTCATGTTGTCATTTTCATTTTAAAATTCCAATAGCTTGTTTTAAGATGTGTATTGTTTCACATCTGGTACAAAATTATAAAAGAAGAGGCTTTGTTATTAGTTCATAAGATTTTGATTTTAACTCATTTGATTTAAAAGCTTCTTTCTTCGGTTTTTATCGTTTTGGTTAATTACTAACGTTATCTGCGTTAGAGATAGAGCGGTTTGTTTAAGCTCTCTCGCATTTTTTTGCGGGAAGCGAGTAGCGAAAGCTTGACCCTTGTGGTAACGCCCTAAAAAATATTGATATTTAGCGTTTTAGTTTAAAAAAGGTTTTGTACTTTTGCGCCCACTTACTACGAGATAGTAAGATTTTTAATAATCAAGGTCGAGAACCTTAAAAAATTAACAAATTATGTCTGTAAAGATTAGATTACAAAGACACGGAAAAAAAGGGAAACCATTCTATTGGGTAGTTGCCGCTGATGCTCGTGCAAAAAGAGATGGTAAATACTTAGAAAAAATAGGTACTTACAATCCAAACGTTAACCCTGCAGTTATTGATTTAGATGTAGATTTAGCTGTAACTTGGTTACAAAATGGTGCACAACCTACTGATACTGCAAAAAACATTTTATCTTATAAAGGTGCAATGTTAAAAAACCATTTACTTGGTGGTGTTAGAAAAGGTGCTTTAACACAAGAGCAAGCAGATGCAAAATTTGCAGCTTGGGTAGAAGCTAAAGAAGCTAAAATTTCTGACAAACAAGCTGGATTATCTAAAGCAGAATCTGATGCTAAAGCAGCAGCATTTGCAGCAGAAAAAGCAGTTAATGAAGCAAGAATTGAAGCAGCTAAACCAGTTGTTGAAGAAGTAGCAGAAGAAGTTGTTGCTGAAGCTGAAGAGGCTCCAGAAACTATTGATGATGCAGCAGCAAAAGCAGCAGAATAAATTATAAATTAATACGAAGATGCGTAAAGAAGATTGTTTTTATTTAGGCAAAATCGTTACAAAATATAGTTTTAAGGGTGAAGTTGTTATCAAATTAGATACCGACGAGCCTGAGTTGTATACAGAAATGGAATCAGTTTATGTCGAATTCGGCACAAACTTGGTTCCATTTTTTATTGATAAAAGTTCACTACACAAAGGAAATCAGTTACGAGTTCAGTTTGAAGATGTTTATTCTGATGAAGAAGCAGATTCTATTTTAAAATGTGGTGTTTATTTACCAAATACAATGTTGCCAGAATTAACGGGTGACAAATTCTACTATCATGAAGTAATCGGTTTTACTGTTGTTGATGCTAATTTTGGAGAAGTTGGGCAGATTGTTCATATAAATGATAAAGCAGCACAACCCCTTTTTGAAATTGACAGAGAAGGAACGGAAATTTTTATTCCGATGGTAGATGATTTTATTAAAAAAGTAGATAGAGAAAACAAAACAATACAAGTTGATACGCCAGAAGGGTTGATTGAGTTGTATTTGTAAGATATTGAAATTGCTATATCACGATAAAAACGAGATTGGCAATAACAAAGAAAGAGAGGTGGCCGAGTGGTCGAAGGCGCTACCTTGGAAAGGTAGTGTACTGGTAACGGTACCGAGGGTTCGAATCCCTTCCTCTCTACTGAAAAAAAATAAAGTTTTAAAAGTTCTGTGTTTAATTGCATAGAACTTTTTTTAATTAACAACATCTCGAAACAAATTTGATAAAAAATCAAATTGACTCGATGTGATAGAGCGAAAATATAATGTCGAAACCATTTAAATTTAAAGAGTTTACCATCCATCAAGATAAAACAGCCATGAAAGTTGGTACAGATGGTGTTTTATTAGGTGCTTGGTGTTCTGTTGCTGATTATCCAGATACCATTTTAGATATTGGTGCTGGTACAGGTGTAATTGCCTTAATGATTGCACAGCGATCGGATGCTATGACAATAGATGCTGTTGAGGTTGATGAAAATGCGTATGAACAAACAGTTGCCAATTTTGAAGAATCTGATTGGGGAGATCGTTTGTATTGTTACCATGCTACTTTTAGTGAGTTTGCAGATGAAATTGCCGAGGAGGAGGAAAGCTATGATTTAATAGTTTCTAACCCGCCATTTTATACAGATGAGTTTGAGTCTGATGATAAGGCTAGAAATAAGGCACGTTTTACGTCTTCACTCTCTTTTGATGAATTGATTGTTCGAGTTTCTAAAATATTATCAAAAACCGGAAAATTTGCTGTGGTGATTCCTTTTAAGGAAGAAGTAAGTTTTATCGCACTAGCGAAAGAAAATAATTTGTTTTTAAATAGAATTTGTAGAGTTCAAGGAAACGAAACATCAGAAATAAAAAGATGTTTAATGGAGTTTTCTTTTGAAGTAACTGAACTACAAGAAGAGAGTTTAATAATAGAAATTGAACGTCATCAATATACGGAAGCGTATATTAACTTGACTAAGGATTTTTATTTAAAAATGTAATGTTTTATTGATTGAGAGAAACGAAGCAGCTCTAAATAAATAGACTACTTCGTTATTCTCTCTCATAATGATAATTTTTTATCCAAATACATGATTAGGATTGTACCCTAAATAAGGCACCTGTTTCTCTGTAAATTTTATGCCGTAATTTTCTAACTCTTTTAAAATAGGCTCATATATTTCTTTGGTAATTGGTAATTGAACTCCGGGAGTTTTAATTTCACCCTTTAATATTTTTAAAGCAGCAATACCAACTGGTAAACCTACTGTTTTAGCCATGGCTGTATAGGTTTGATTTTCTCCGATTACGGTTAAACTACTTTCTATTTGATGTTTTTTTCCATCAATTTCATAACCAAAAAGATGTTGCATTACAATCATGTCTTTGTCGTCTTCTTGTAAAGTCCAAGAATCTTGTAATATTTTTTGAAGCATTTGAGCAGGAGTTGCATTTTTTAATCCAATTTGTTTCTTCGGGTTAAAAATATCTAACTCTATTAGCTTTTCCCACATTACATCATCTTGATCTATTTTTAAGTAAGAACGTAATTTTAATTCCACAGAATCTGACGGAGAATAGGCTAAAAATAAATTTACAAAATCTCGATAACTCATGTTTTCAGAATCTTCAATTGTATAAGAATCGTCTGTCATACCTAATTGAACAAAAATGTTCCAAGCTCTAGAAAAACCTACTTTTCTAATAGTTCCTCGGTACATTGTTGGTATATTATCTAAGCCATAGACGCTTCTGTATTTTAGAGAATCTCTATTTGCATATGCTTCAAATTTTCCGCTATCGCTGATGTTTAAAAACTCAGTTCTTCTAAATAATTTATGATACGGAATGTATTTATATGTGCCTTCTTGTATAAACATTGCAGCGCCTCCTTGTCCTGCTAAAACAACGTTTCTAGGGTTCCATGTAAATTTATAGTTCCATAAGTTATTGTCACTTTCAGGGGCCACTAATCCTCCGCAAAAAGATTCAAATAATAATATTTTGGCACCTTTGTTTCTAATTTTATCAAGTATTTGCATAGCGCTCATGTGGTCTATTCCTGGGTCTAGCCCAACCTCATTCATAAACACTAAGTTTTTGTCTTTTGCCGCAGTATCTAAAGCTTTTATTTCTTCGGATATGTAAGAAGCTGTAACCATGTGCTTGCTAAAAAGAATACAATCTTTAGCAACTTCGATATGAAACCTTGCAGGCAACATAGAGATTACAAGGTCTGTTTTCTTGATAAGTTCTTGACGTTGTTTAGTGTTAAAGATGTCTAAAACAACACTTTTGGCATTTTTATGTTTATTGATAATTTTATCTGCATTTTCGGTAGAAATGTCACCAATAAGTATACGTAAGTTTTCTTTATCGGATTTTTCTAATAAATACTTTATAAGAAAAGAACTCGATTTTCCTGCACCAATAATTAGAATATTTTTCATGAATATGTCTTATTTTTGTAGTCTTACGAAGATAGTTATTTTGTTTAAAATTTAACAAAAACCATTAAAAATGTTTAAAAATTTAATTATTACTTGTGTTTTAGGAATGTTAGCTATTATTTTAGGAGCTTTTGGGGCACACGCATTAAAAGAAATTTTAACAGCTGCAGAATTGTCTAGTTTTGAAACTGGCGTACGTTATCAAATGTACCACGTAATTGTTCTGCTATTTGTTAATATTTATGATGGTTTTTCTATTTCACAAAAAAATAAGATTAGTTCTCTTTTTTTCTTAGGAACTGTACTTTTTTCAGGTTCTATATACGCAATTCATTTAACAGCTATAACCGCAAAATCTATTTGGTTTGTAACACCTTTAGGCGGATTAACGTTGATTATTGGATGGATTTTAATGATTATCATATTCTTAAAAAAATCATTAAATAACAGTAAATAGTCAATTTTAAAGTAAATATAGATGGTGTTTCAAAATAATGTGTAATTTTGTCTTCAATTAATCTATAAAAATTAAATATATTGATATGGTAGATACAAGTACGAAATCGATTTCGTTAAATAGTCTAGGAATCAAGAATGCAACAGTTCGTTATCAGTTAACCTCAGAAGAACTACATAACTTAACTGTTGCAAAAGGGCAGGGTGTTGTTTCTTCTTTGGGAGCAATTGCTGTAAATACAGGTGAGTTTACAGGACGTTCTCCAAAAGATCGTTTTATAGTAAAAGATGACGTAACCAAAGATGAGGTCTGGTGGAGTGATATAAATATTCCTTTTGAATCTGATAAGTTTGACGCTTTATATGATAAAGTGGTTCATTATTTATCTGAAAAAGAAATTTTTGTAAGAGACAGTTATGCTTGTGCAGATGAAAATTATAAATTAAATATTAGAGTTGTAAACGAGTTTCCTTGGAGTAATATGTTTGCGTATAATATGTTTTTACGTCCTACAGAAAAGGAATTAGCAACTTTTTCTCCAGAATGGACGGTAATAAATGCTCCTGGTTTTATGGCAGATCCCGAGGTAGATGGAACTCGTCAGCATAATTTTGCTATTTTAAACTTTAGTAAAAAAATTGCATTAATAGGAGGTACTGGATATACAGGTGAAATTAAAAAAGGAATCTTTTCTGCTTTAAACTTTATATTACCTGTATCTAAAAATACATTACCAATGCATTGTTCTGCAAATGTTGGTAAAGATGGTGATACAGCTATTTTCTTTGGATTGTCTGGTACCGGTAAAACTACTTTATCTACAGATCCAGAAAGAAGTTTAATTGGTGATGATGAGCATGGTTGGACAGCAGAAAATACCGTATTTAATTTTGAAGGTGGCTGTTATGCTAAGGTAATCAATTTATCAAAAGACCAAGAACCAGAAATTTTTGCTGCTATTAAAAAAGGAGCAATCCTAGAAAATGTAGTTATGGACGCTAATGGGTCTATCGATTTTGCCGATACTTCTATTACTCAAAATACTCGTGTTAGTTATCCTATTCATCATATAGATAATATACAAACACCATCCATAGGTAAAAATCCGAAGAATATTTTCTTTTTAACGGCAGATGCTTTTGGTGTTTTACCTCCAATTTCTAAATTAACACCTAACCAAGCTGCTTATCACTTTATCTCAGGTTACACAGCTAAAGTTGCAGGTACAGAAGCAGGAGTAACAGAACCAACCCCAAGTTTTTCTGCTTGTTTTGGTGCACCTTTTATGCCTTTACATCCTACAAGATATGCAGAAATGCTAAGTAAGAAAATGAAGGATGCTGGTGTAAATGTTTGGTTGATTAATACTGGATGGTCTGGTGGACAATACGGAGTTGGTAGAAGAATGCCTTTAAAGTATACACGAGCTATGATTAATGCTGTTTTAAATGGTGATTTAGGGAGTTATAGATATGAAGATTATCACATACATTCTGTTTTTGGAGTTGCACAACCAAGAAGTTGTCCTGGAGTGCCAACAGAATTATTAAGTCCGAGATCTACTTGGAACGATGATGAAGCATATTATAAGACCGCTTTTAAATTGTCTAATGCTTTTAGAAATAATTTTACGCAATTTGAAGAGGCTGCAAGTGAAGATATACGAAGAGGTGGACCTCAACGACACGCATTTTAGTAGTTTTTGTTTTTTAGTGAAAACACTCCAATTTGGAGTGTTTTTTTGTTTGAGTTAATATTAGTTTTTTTTGAGTTAAGCTTAGCTATATTAATAGAGTAACTTTGTGTAAGTGAAACACACATATTAAGTTTAACATTAAAATAAATAAAAACATGAGCAATAGTAGCAATACAGTAGTAGGATTATTAGCAGGAACAGTTATAGGAGCAACTTTAGGTATTTTATTTGCCCCAGATAAAGGAGTGAAAACAAGAAAAAGAATTTCTGAAGAAGCTTTACATGCTAGAGATAAAATAGTAGAAACTGCAAGTGATTTAACAGAGCAAGTAGCATCAACAGTATCGTCTAAAAAAGAAACATTAGATGAACAATTAGAAGATGTAGTTTCTAATGTTAGTCATAAAGCAGAAGATGTAATTTCAACTTTAGAAAAAAAATTGAAAGAATTGAAAGAGCAAAATAAGAAATTACAAAAATCTGCCTAATTGATGAGCATATTGGATAATTTAAAAAGTTCTGCAGATAAAGGAACAGATGCGAGTAAGCAGTTTATTTCTAAAACTTTTGAACATACAAAGTTAAAAGCTTTTCAAGTAACTGCTTTGTCTCTTAGCATGATTGTTAAACTTTTTATTATTGGAAGTTTAGCAGTATTAGGGTTTGTCTTTTTAGCCTTTTTTACAGCAATTGCTCTAGGAGAATATCTTAACAATGTTGCTTTAGGGTATTTAATTGTGGGGTTATTTTTCTTAATCTTATCTTTATTATTCTATCTTTTTAGAAAGTATTTTGATAAAAAAGTAATTACTATGGTATCTAAAATATTTTTTGATTAGTCCATAAAACTTAAAATAGCACGTTATGAAAACATATAAAAGTTTTGAAGAAATAGAAATAGATTTAAGGCAGTTATCTCTTGAAAAACAAATAGCTTTAGAAGAACTCAAAATGGTAAAAAGTGACTTTGAAGAAAGTTTAAAGCCTATGAGTCTATTAAGCAATGTTGTGACTGCTTTTGGTAAGTTTGGAACCTTAATGTTTATAAAGAAAATATTTAAATAGGTATTGCTGTTAAAAGAGGTTAACTTTTTTACAAACTTATACGACTGTTAATAGTTTTTTTTTAAATCCGTTTGGAGTAATACCGTACTTTTCTCTAAAAATTTTAGAAAAGTAACTTCTACTGCTAAAGCCAATCGAGTAAACGATTTGAGATATATTTAAATCTGTACTCTTTAATAGGTCTCTTGCAGTTTCTAAACGAATATGTCTTATATATTCTGTAACGGTTCTATTGTATAGAAATTTAAAGCCATCTTGTAATTTGGCTTGCGTTAGTCCAGAATTTAAAGAGAGGTTTTCTAAAGTATAGTTTTTAGCAGGATTTTTTACAATTTGCTTTCCGAGTTTACGAATTATTTTTAGTTCATCTTTAGCAAGAGATGTGGGTAAGGCTATGCCTTCTAAAAGTCTATTATGTTGTTGTATATGCAATGATAAAACTTCATAAACTCTGGCTTCAATTTTAAGAATTCGTAACATTCCTTTACCCTTTACATTTTTTATTTGGGTAATTATGTCTGCCATTTTTAAATTAAGAGTTCCGTAATTTACAAATCTATAATCATGATCTGTGTCTACAAAAACTTCATATAATTTTTCATTTAAAGTAGATACGTTTGTAGTTCTCTTTTTTAAAAATTTCTTTCTAACAATTTCAATAAGATTAATTTCTACTTTTTCGTTTTTAGGTAAATGGATGTAATTGTACCCTCCGGTTTTATTTGTAAAAATAAGTGATTGAAATTGTTCGATTTTACTTTCTTTATTGTCAATACCAAATCGGTGTTTAAAAGAACCAAGAGATGGGTAAATAAATCGAAGAGGATTAAATTCTGGAACAGCTTGGATTTTAAAAATAAATTCTTTGTGTAATTTAATATCAAAATCTAATAAGTTTACACCCCAATCAAAAGGAATAAATCTAATATTTCCAATAGCGTTCTCATTATTAATTGTAAGTATACTTTCACTCCAATTATTAGAAACAGAACCTCCTATTTTTTTAGCAATTTGCTCAAGTAAATCTTTATCACAATCAGCAATTATTTCAATCTCAATCATTGTAGTAAGTCGTTTTAATTGAACAATTATTTGATGTTCTAGATAAAAATTAAAAGTAGTTTAATTTTTGATAAAAATCTTAACTTTTTTTATCAAAAATTAAACTTATTTTTAAGAAGCTGATTTTTAGTTAAAACTTGATTTAAAGAATAAAATTTAAATGAGTTAAAATTTAGATTATATGCAATCAGAATAATGTTAGTATTGCTATACTTTTGTATTGTAGGTAGTTAATTACAAAATATTTAATAAGATGTAGATCGTTTGGCATCTTTAAAACAAACAAACGTTCATTTAAAATATTAAGAATTATGTTACGTTGGACAATCACTTTTATAATAATCGCATTAATAGCAGGAGTTTTAGGATTTGGAGGAATTGCAGGAACTGCAGCAGGAATAGCTAAAATTATTTTTGTAATCTTTATTATTCTTTTCCTAATATCTTTAATTACAGGAAGAAAAAAAATATAATTTTCAGATCTAACTTCAATTAGATCTTGTCATATAAGACATGTAAAAAGTAAAAAGCATCCATTTCGAAAATTTCGGAAGGATGCTTTTTTTTTTTGATTTAAAGTTTTAAACCTTATTGTTGAACAGCAAACTATTTTTGTTTATTAACAAGATCTATAGATGCTATTTTATCTGTTTCTTTAGTTTCTTCTTCTATTTTACTGTCTTGAATATTCGTTTCATCAATAGTTATAGAAGTTGTAATTGTAGCGCTTGATAATTCTGCAGGAGCTTGTGTAATTTCAACCTTCACTTCTTTTTTAGTGTTATTGTAATTAGAAATTGCAGAGCTATTTAAAGCAATACTAGGAGCAATAACTAAAGCTACAACAGACATTAATTTTAAAAGAATGTTTAAAGATGGTCCAGAAGTATCTTTAAAAGGATCTCCAACAGTATCTCCTACAACAGCTGCTTTGTGAGCATCCGTTCCTTTTTCGCCTTGTTCTTCAATTGTTTTCTTAGCATTATCCCAAGCTCCACCTGCGTTAGATTGAAAGATAGCCATTAAAACACCACAAGTTGTAACCCCTGCTAATAAACCACCTAACATTTCTGCACCGCCAATAAAACCAACAGCTACAGGAACTACTATTGCTAATAGGCCTGGTAATACCATTTCTCTAATCGATGCTTTTGTAGAAATATCGATACATTTTCCGTAATCTGCTACCCCGTCCGCAGCATCAAAAATAGCTCTATCTTCTTTCGATGCTTTTGACATATCAGAATCATACTTACGCATAACCCCTAAAGCTGCTTTTAATTTTGGAATATCTCTAAATTGACGACGAACTTCTTCAATCATAGCCATTGCAGCTCTCCCCACAGCATTCATAGATAATGCAGAGAATACAAAAGGTAACATTCCTCCAACGAGTAAACCGGCCATAATTTGAGGCTGAGAAACATCAATAGCAATTACGTTAGCCGTTTTCATAAAGGCAGCAAATAAAGCCAAAGCAGTTAATGCTGCAGAAGCAATAGCAAACCCTTTACCAACGGCAGCGGTTGTATTACCAACAGCATCTAGTTTATCTGTACGTTCTCTAACTTCATGTGGTAATTCTGCCATTTCAGCAATTCCACCTGCATTATCACAAATTGGTCCGTAAGCATCAACAGCTAATTGAATACCTGTATTGGCTAACATACCAACGGCAGCAATTGCAATACCATATAAGCCCGCAAAATAATGAGATACGATAATTGCAGCCGCAATTAAAAGAATAGGAATCATGGTAGACATCATACCAACCCCTAAACCAGCAATGATATTGGTTGCTGCTCCTGTTTTTGATTGTTCTACAATAGACATTACAGGTTTTTTACCAGTTGCAGTATAGTATTCAGTTATTTTACCAACACCCAAACCAGCAACTAAACCAGCTATTGTTGCCCAAAATACACCCATTGCACCAGAAGGTAAACCTTCTATAGATTGTGGAATTAAAGCATTAATAATAAAATAAGAGGCTACAACCATTAAAGCTGCAGAACCAAATTCACCAATATTTAAAGCAGTTTGTGGATTTCCACCATCCTTTACTTTTACAAAAAAAGTACCTAAAATAGACATTAAGATTCCAACAGCACCCAAAACTAAAGGTAAGTACACAGCACCTAAACCATCAAAACTAGGTGTTATAATAAAAGCACCTAATACCATGGTACCAATAATAGAACCTACATAAGATTCAAATAAATCTGCCCCCATACCAGCAACATCACCTACGTTATCACCCACGTTATCTGCAATAGTTGCAGGGTTTAAAGGATGGTCTTCTGGAATACCAGCTTCTACTTTACCAACTAAATCTGCACCAACATCTGCTGCTTTTGTATAAATACCACCACCAACACGTGCAAATAATGCAATTGACGAAGCACCAAGTGAAAAACCAGATAATACATTTAATACTAATGTTAAATTTTCTGCTCCAGGCCACATCATTTGGTAAAACATAAATAAACTACTTAAGCCTAAAATACCTAAACCTACAACGCCTAGCCCCATTACTGCTCCACCAGCAAAAGCTACTTCTAATGCTCTTCCTAGTGAGGTTTTTGCTGCTTGTGTTGTTCTCACATTTGCTTTGGTTGCTACTTTCATTCCAATGAACCCAGCTAAAGCGGAACAAATAGCTCCTATTATAAATGATACAGCTACCATTCCGTTAGAACCTACTTCATTTGACCCTTTAAAGAATAATAAGATTGCTACAGCAATTACAAAAATGGATAAAACTTTGTATTCTGCTTTTAAGAAAGCCATTGCACCATCTGCAATGTTTTTTGCTATTCGAGACATTTTTTCGTCACCAACTGCTTGTTTGGAAACCCAACCACTTTTTAGAAAAACGAAGATTAATGCTACCACACCAAATAGTGGTAAAAAATTTACTATTATTTCCATGTTATTTAGTTAATTTAATTCATATTTTTTTTTAATTATGTTAAAAATAGTTAAATTAAATTAATAAAAAAAGCACAGATAAATTAAAGATTCTATATTTAATTGTCGTTTATTTTATATTATATATACTATGACTTATGTCAGCTTTATGTATAATTCTAATTGAATTTTAATATTATTATGTTTGTTTTGATAATTATAATCGATATAAGAGGTTTAAAGTTTTAAATTGAAAACAAAAAAAAACACCTTAAAATTTAAGGTGTTTTTTACTTTTGTAATATGTTATCTATCTACTTATATAGTAAACGTTCTTTTTTTCTTATGTTCGCTATCATCATAACGTTTCACACATTCATCGTATATTTTAATTGCAGCTGCTGCGTCTCCCCATCCACCTGTATCAACTTTTTTCTTTTCTAAGTCTTTATAAACTTGAAAGAAGTGTTCAATTTCTTTTAATCTGTGAGGATTTAAATCTGCAATATCTTCTTTGTTACTCCAAATAGGATCAGAAACAGGAACACAAATTATTTTTTCATCAGGACCTTTTTCGTCAGTCATGTAGAAAACTCCAATTGGTCTAACTTCCATAACAACCATTGGGTAGGTTGGTTGGTGTCCTAAAACTAATACATCTAATGGATCTGCATCTAATGCTAAAGTTTCTGGAATAAACCCGTAATCACCAGGGTACATCATAGATGAAAAAAGCATTCTATCGAATCTAATTTTGTGTAATGTAAAATCATATTCGTATTTATTTCTACTTCCTTTAGGTATTTCTATAAGTACGTCAAAAGTTACTTGTCTTTTTGGTTCTTTACTCATTGCTTTCGGTTCTTTCATTATTTGGATTTAGACAAAAATAGTTATAAATTAAATTTTATTTTAGATTTTAGGGCATAAATTTACGCAAAGGTTTTCGATTAGGTTTAAAATAGTAATAAAAAAGTCTTTACTTTTATATTTTAAAAATTAAATCTTAAACCAGCAGTGATCCCAAATTTCCTTGCTTCTGAATTATCAAAGTAGTTTCCTCTAAAGTTAAAATCTACTCGTAATATCTTAAAAATATTAGCAACTCCAACACTGTATTCATAATATGGTTCTTGAGATGGGGCTGTTAAGGGGATTTGAAAACTATTTCCAGTTGTATTTAGTGCAATGTTTTTGTCAGAGATGTCTCCTAAAAACGTTTTAAAACCTATTACAGTTCTTAATTTTGTCTTTTTTAACAATGGAATTCTAGAAAAAATTCTACCATTAAAATTATGTTCTAAATGAAATGAAGCATATCTGTCTGTTACAAATTCGTAGAAATTTAATAGGTTAAAGGTATTGTTAAATATAAAATAAGTTTGATTTCCAGGGGCAACACTTAACAGACCTAAAGGAACTTCGCCAAACGTTTGTCCCATTTCTAAAGAAGTTCTTAGCCTTCCTAGACCACCGATTTCCCATAATTTAAATAAAGAAACTTGCGCCTTAGTGTAATTAAAATCACTATTAAAAATATCTTTGGTTCCTCTAGTTACTTGCATAAAGTATTGAGTGTAATTAGTGTTTGCAGGCTCTCTTTGCACTCCAAAACCAGACATTTTTCTTTTAGGATAATAGCCCATAGAAAATACGGTTTCTAATTGTCTTATATTAGATGATATGCCGTCTGAAGCGTTAACATCATTATAGTCTAAACTAAAACTATCTGAAGCAGAACCTAGTGTTTTGTAATTTGCCGAAAGCTTTAGTATTAAATTTGGCGTTGGTTCTATTTCTCCTGTAAGCGTAGTAATATTAATTTTTGTGAGTTTATCATTTGTACCAGTACCAATTAATGATGAAGAGCCGTCGCTTCTACCTAAAACATCTGTATTTGCTGTTAAGGTTGCTCCAATTTGTTCTATATCATTTTTTTTACCACCTGTAATTATAAATCTATTTTTTTCGTTTAGAAGCCATTTTGCTTGAAAACCATATTTTAAATTTTTATCCTTTAAACCATAAGCAGTGTAGGCTTCTAATCTAAATAAATCATTAGAAGATTTATAGGTTCTACCACCAACTCTTACTCGCAATCCTTCTACATCATTATAACCAAAAGTAGAAAAAATGGGTCCATAATCTATATTTAATGATTCAATTTCAAAGTACCCAGAATACATGGTCTGAACAGCTTTGTTTATGTTTTTAAATTTTTTAACCGTTTTTAAAGTATCGATTAATTTATAAATTCCTTTTTCGTTTTCATTGAGTTCTTCTAATCGATTTTTATCCCAAAAATCTCTAGATTTACTATATATGGAATCGTTGCTTGGGTTAAAAACTTTTTTATCATAAAAACTTTCATCTTCTAGAGGTTTATTGAAAACATAATCTTTATAAATTGTTGTTTTTTTACCATAAACTCCTCTCGATTTGTCTTTTTTACTAAGTGCAAAATCAGATAATAGATAGTCTCTTTTTAAGACAAAAATAGAATCGTTTAACAATTCAAACTCTTGCTCTATGTACACATCTTTAACCCAGTTTATGTTTGCATTTTTGACTACTTGTAAGTTAATTTCTTTAACAGCATATGTGGAGTCACTTACCCAAAAATTACCTTTAAAAGTAAGTTCATTTTGTCTTCTAGGATAGTAAATAATATTATAACACCATTTTTTACCGATAAAAGAACTGTCTGCTAAAACATAATTATAGTTATTGATTCCTGTTTTAGACAAAGGACTCACAAAGCTTTTGTCAAAGATCTTTAAATAATTATCATAAATATTATATTCAGCATATAAATCATCTACATAATCGATTAGTTGTTGGTCTTTGCTAAAACCTGAGTTTTGGTTGGCAATTAAAACTTCTTTTTCTTTGTTTATAGTATTATCTCCATATACTTGAGCAAGACTTTCGTTTAAAAAAACGGGTAAGAAAGTTTTTCCAGTTACGCTAGATGTGTCTACATCTTTAAAAACGAATTCTAATCCTTTAAATATCTTTTTCTCCTTTAATTTATCATCTATGGTATTTAAATCAAATTCTACTTTTTGATATTTCTTATATGCATATTGATTAAAATGACTTAGACCATTTTTACGTTTTTGAGCCCAAATTTTTCTAAGAATATCTATTGCAGGATTATTCTTTTTGGGTTGTTTTCCTGTTGCTATTATAATTTCATCTAAAGCGTCTGTTTCTTCTTCAAGTACAATTTTTAAGTTGTAGCTAACCCTTTGTGCTAGAGGTACTATTTGTGTCTCAAAACCAATAAAAGAAATTTCTAGTTCTTTCCAGGTTTCTTTAGATTCAATATAGAAACCACCATTTTCATCACTAGTAGTTCCTTCTATAGAACCATTAAATTGTATACTACAATAGGGAAGAGGTGTGTTGTTTGTGTCTGTAATAATTCCTTTTACCTTTGTTTGAGCTAATAAAGATATAGAAAATAAAAGTGTATAAAATAAAGCGAATTTGATTTTCATTAGTAAGAATAATTCTTGTTGTTTTTTGTGAATTAAAGAACGTAATAGTCAATTAATTATTTCGTAGTCGGTGTATTATTTATGTCCTTACTAGATAACAATGCTATGATTGATATAATTATTTAAAAGTAGAAAATAAGCGGATTTTAAATAATGTAGAAGTGCTATTTGGTTAAAATAACCCAAATAAGAAAAGACTAATAAAGTGTATTTATTAGTCTTTTCTTTTACTGTATTGAAGTTGTTTTATTTTTTATACATTACTTCTTTTACTGCTTTTATAACATCGTTATAATTTGGTATCCATTTCTCAAATAAAACAGGAGAATAAGGAGCAGGAGTATCTGAAGTAGTAATTCTTTTAATAGGAGCATCTAAATAGTCAAATGCTTCTTCTTGTACTCTATAAGTGATTTCTGTAGAGATACTAGCAAATGGCCAAGATTCTTCTAAAATAACTAATCTGTTTGTCTTTTTTACTGATGTTAAAATAGCAGCATGATCCATTGGACGAACTGTTCTTAAATCAATAATTTCAACAGAAATATTTTCTTTAGCTAACTCATCAGCAGCTTTATAAGCTTCTTTAATAATTTTTCCGAAAGAAACGATTGTTACATCTGTTCCGGCTCTTTTAATGTCTGCAACTCCAATAGGTATAATGTATTCTCCTTCTGGAATTTCCATCTTATCACCATACATTTGTTCAGATTCCATAAAAATAACAGGATCGTTATCTCTAATAGCAGCCTTTAATAAACCTTTTGCATCATAAGGGTTAGAAGGTACAATAACCTTTAAACCTGGTGTGTTTGCAAACCAGTTTTCAAATGCTTGTGAGTGCGTTGCACCTAATTGACCAGCAGAACCTGTAGGTCCTCTAAATACAATTGGGCAATTAAACTGTCCGCCAGACATTTGTCTAATTTTTGCAGCATTATTTATAATTTGATCAATACCAACCAAAGAGAAGTTAAAAGTCATATACTCTACAATTGGCCTAAGACCATTCATTGCAGAACCAACTGCAACCCCAGCAAAACCAAGCTCAGCAATAGGTGTGTCTATAACACGTTTAGCACCAAACTCATCTAACATACCTTTAGATGCCTTGTAGGCACCATTATATTCTGCAACTTCTTCACCCATCAAATAAATGCTTTCATCTCTGCGCATTTCTTCACTCATGGCTTCACAAATCGCCTCTCTGAATTGAACTGTTTTCATCTAGTATTAATTGTAAATTAGTAATTTCAAATGCAAAAGTAAGCATTTATGAGAATAAAATAAGTCAAAAATAAATAAATAATGATACGAATTAATTTCATTTATAATATTTTATTTTTTATTCAAAAATGCTGAGACTTTTTGTGTAATCAAAACCTTTAATATTAGATAAATCTAGAAGGGTATGAAACAAGAAATCAGTAGAAATAGACTTGTCTTTATTTTCTATTAGATTTTGTGTTTTTTCTTGATTCTTTTCTCTAAAATTTTCTGAATACCAAACCAACATTGCTGGATTTTCTGATGCTTTATGTTTTTGGGCATGAAACCATTTGCCGTCTTCACCTAAAATTTCTCCGTGGTCAGATAGGTATATTAAAATTGTTTTTTTTCTAGATTTTTTTAAATCTTCAATAATCGTATTTAAAAAAGAATCTAAATATAGAATGGTATTATCGTAAGAATTTATAAGTGCTGTTTTTGATGAAGAGCCCACATATTTACTAGATACCATTGGCTTGTATTGTTCAAAGTTTTTATCAAACCTACTGTTGTAATACCAATGACTACCGATCATGTGGAGTGTTGTAATTTTGTTTCCTTTAAAACTTTCAGTTAGATCAACGTTATTTAAGATCTCTAAATCTTTCTCTTTTTTAAAACTTAAAACCGAATGAAATTGATCTATTATACGTGTTTTCTTATTGGTGTCTACAATGTCTTTGTAACTTTTTTCTAAAGATTGATTACCAATCCATTCCGTTTTAAAATCAGCCTTATTAAGGACACTGTATACGCTTGTTGCTGTGTTTGTTGTATCTATAATAGATTTGTCTGTTAAAATTTGCGGAACACTAATAGCTGTATAAGTTAAAGGCGTAAAGATGTTTTTATAACTGATGATGTTTTTTTGTTGAGCCAATAAAGGAGTTGTTTTTCTAGTATAACCATTTAAAGAAAGATGATCTGCTCTTACAGACTCTCCCAAAATAAAAACAATATGTAGATCATCTTGAGTACTTGTAATACTGTTATTTACGTTCTTTAAAATCAAATCTGTTTTGGACAAATACTCTTTTATACTAAAAACAGCGGAATAAGGTAACCTTCTTTTTAAAGCGCCAAAACGATAGTTTTCAACCATAAAAAAAGTAATGATACCAACTATTGATAAAACAAATAAAGGTGATTTAATAGTGTTTTTTTCAAGTTTGATAAAAGTTTTTAAAATAAGATAAACAGCAATAGCAGCAAGAATTAGATATACTAAAAAGAACCAACTAAATACATCTACAGCAATATCTAAATTAGTTTCTAGAATGGCTTGTATCATACCAATATCTATGCTAATATCTTGTGTGTATACCCAAAATGACAAACAAGACAAGGCCATAAATAATATTGGAAAAAGAATAATGAATACTTTTTTAAATAAACTAAACACATATATAAAGCCAAATAAAGAAAACTGAAGCAGTAAAAAATGAAGAGTATATATTAAAGTAGCTTTTATGTTACCCAACGGAGTATGTACATAACATGCAATTGTAATAAAAATAGCTATTAAAAGGTTTGTTATCAGATGAAACTTAATTTCTTTTTTATAAGCGCTAATTTTTTCCATTTAATATAGGTAAATGTTTGTTTATTAATAAGATAATTGGGTACATTAATAGGAGTTGAAAAACCACTAAAATAATTTTTTCTAATTCGCTGAAGTCAAAAAGACTAGAGCCAATAAAAATAAATAAGATTAATTTAATAAAGGTTAAAGATCTAACTTGCATGGCTAAAACCGGAATGGTGTTTTTTCCTAAAAAGGCTAAGGCTTTTAAGTTCTTAAACTTTTTTATAAGTTGACACCAAAAGAGGACACCTATAATTGAGTTAAAAATAAAAAAGAACTCATTGCCATAAATAGATCTATACATATCAACTTTTTGAAGAAAATATATAGAGCAAATTATATGAAGAATTAATAATAAAAAAGTAAATAAATACTCTCTTTTGATTTCTGTATATACCCAGTATTTTTTCGAATAGTATCCAAAAGCATAAAATAGTAAGGAAACAAACGCCACATCTAAACTCCAAAAAAAACTAACATCTGTTAGTTTAGGAATAAGAAATCCCAAAATTACACATGTAATTATTAGTATTAATCGAATTGCAGTGTTTTTAACAATTTTCCTTATCAACCAAAATAATAGAAAAGTTAAGAACAAACAAGGTAGAAACCACATAGGGATTCCCCAGTTCATGTATTCTTTGTCACCTTGAGCGTAGAATATTCCTAGAAAATTTTTTAATGACGATAATTCTAAAGAAGCAGATTCTCCAAATTTTCTACCTATCACAAACCAAAATAGAAAGAGAATAAAACTCCATAAGAAATAGGGAACTAAGATTTGACGGACTCTTCTTTTTACAACATCAAAATTAGATTTCTTTGGATGAAAGATACCAGCAATTATAAAAAATAAAGGCATATGGAAACTATAAATATAATTTTCTATGACAGGAAAATTATGTCCATAGACCACTAAAATAATTCCAAATCCCTTTGCTTGGTCAATCCAGTCTATTCTTTTTCGATTAGAAAATGCTTCGTTTATAACTTTGATAATTGGTTCTTTTAATTTCAATTAAAGATGAGATTGTAAAGAACAGATTTTTTTTAGACATTATTAAAAATAAATACTGATACCTTTTCTATAATTGTTAAATAAATAAAAAATTTACTATGCATGCATAGTAAATTTAAAAAAAAAGACGTAATTTCGTCAACAAGAAAAGAATATAAAATTATAATTTATGAAAATATTAGTTTGTATTAGTCACGTTCCTGATACCACATCAAAAATTAATTTTACAGATAGCGATACAAAGTTTGATACAAATGGAGTTCAGTTTGTAATTAATCCTTATGATGAATTTTGCTTAACAAGAGCAATGTGGTTTAAAGAAAAACAAGGAGCAACAGTAACAATTGTAAATGTAGGTGGTGCAGAAACAGAACCAACTTTACGTAAAGCTTTAGCTATTGGAGCAGATGATGCAATTCGTGTAAATGTAAATCCTACAGATGGGTTACAAGTAGCAAAAGAATTAGCAGCAGTTGTTAAAAATGGCGGATACGATTTAGTATTAGCAGGAAAAGAATCTGCAGACTATAACGGACAGATGGTTCCTGGTATGTTAGCGTCTTTAACAGATTTTAATTTTATTAATGGTTGTGTTGGTATAGAAGTAGACGGAACTGCTGTTACTGCAACTAGAGAAATTGATGGAGGTAATGAAACTTTATCTACTAGTTTACCTTTAGTTATAGGAGGTCAAAAAGGAGTAGTAGAAGAAAAAGATTTACGCATACCAAATATGCGTGGTATTATGATGGCTCGTAAAAAACCATTACAAGTTATAGAACCTGTAGGAGGAGAAGCATCAACCAGTGTTCAGTCTTTTGAAAAACCAGCACCAAAAGGAGCAGTAAAATTAGTAGATGCAGATAATGTAGACGAACTAATTAGCTTATTACATAACGAAGCGAAAGTAATTTAAAAAAGGTGTAACTGTTAAAACGTTTAATTATTTAAGCGTTCTCAGTTCAACAATTACACAGTTTAAGAATTTAAGAATTACACGTTTAAAAAAATATAAAAAATATGTCTGTTTTAGTTTTTGCCGATTCATCGGAAGGAAAATTTAAGAAAACTGCTTTAGAAGTAGTTTCATATGGAAAAAAAGTTGCAGAACAATTAGGTACAAATGTTGTTGCACTCACAATAAATGCAAGCGATTCATCAGAGTTATATACATACGGAGCAGAGAAAGTAGTTTCAGTTTCTAATGATGCTTTAAAAACTTTTAATGCAAAACAATATGCAGCTGTAGTTACAGAAGTTGCTAAAGCGCAAAATGCAACTGTTATAGTTGTAGATTCTAGTATAGATGGTTTGTATGTAGCACCAATAATTGCAGTAAACTTAGACGCAGGTTGTGTTTCTAACGTGGTAGATGTACCTTCAAGTACAAGTCCGTTTACAGTAAAAAGAAAAACATTTTCTAACAAAGCATTTTCAAATACTATAATTTCTACAGAACATAAAGTTATAGGAGTTGCTAAAAACTCTTATGGAGTTCATGAAAATGTAGTTGCAGGAAGCACAGAGGCTTTTGATGCTACTGTTGTAGATTCAGCTGTAAAGTCAGAAAAAATAGAAAGAATTACTGGTAAAGTAACTATTGCAGATGCAGAAATTGTTGTCTCTGCAGGTAGAGGATTAAAAGGACCAGAGAATTGGGGCATGGTAGAAGAGTTGGCAGAAGTTTTAGGAGCTGCAACTGCATGTTCTAAACCAGTTTCAGATTTAGGATGGCGTCCACATTCAGAACACGTTGGGCAAACAGGTAAACCAGTTGCGTCTAATTTATATATTGCAATCGGTATTTCTGGAGCAATACAACATTTAGCAGGTATCAATGCATCAAAAGTAAAAGTAGTTATAAACACAGATCCAGAAGCGCCGTTTTTTAAAGCAGCAGATTATGGTATTGTTGGTGATGCTTTTGAGGTTGTACCAAAATTAATCGAAAAATTAAAAGCTTTTAAAGCATCCTAATTATAAAAGGTGAATTAAAGCATTGCTTGAGAGATTCTTTTAAAATAGGAATCTAAATAAAGAATTTATTCTTTTTGGGCGTGCCAAAATTATTTAAAATGTATTACTAGAAACTTATCAGAAGTAAAATTTTGATAAGTTTTTTTTATAAACATTTACCAGAACCAAATAATTTTGTCAGGCTTTCCGCACTCGCTTTTTTATTTTTAAAAGAAAAATAAAAAGAGCTCAAACAACTGCTACAATCCTTCACGCAAGGGTAAATGTCACTTTTTTAATAAATATCAGCTTCGAGCTATTATTTTTATTAAATTGTGCCCTCTAAAAAGTTTGTAAAAATGACTTCAAATAATTTTGCAAATATTTTTTAGTTTTACGTAAATAAATTTATGAGTTTAATACAATTAACTATAAAAGGTATTTCTTACAGTCAAACTCAAAGTGGTGCTTATGCATTGGTTTTGAGTGAGATGGAAGGTACAAGGACTTTACCTATTATTATTGGAGCTTTCGAAGCACAATCTATCGCTATTGCTTTAGAAACAGAAATAAGACCTCCAAGACCACTTACACATGATCTTTTTAAAACATTTTCAGATCGTTTTTCAATCACAGTAAAAGAGGTAATTATCCATAAATTAGTAGATGGAGTATTTTTTTCTAGCTTAGTTTGTGAAAAAGACGGTGTAGAAGAAATAATAGATGCAAGAACTTCAGACGCAATTGCCATTGCAGTTCGTTTTCAAGCACCAATATATACTTATGAAAATATTTTAGAAAAAGCAGGTATTTTTCTAAAAATAGAAGAAGAATTTGGTATCGAAGATACTTCAGAATCAGAGGAAATCTCGTTAGAATTAGAAGACTTAGTTGTTCAAAATGAAGAACCTTTTTCAGATGTATCTTTAAAAGAGCTTCACGATCAATTAAATAATGCAGTTTCCGATGAAAACTATGAGTTGGCTGCAAAAATTAGAGACGAAATAAGTAAGCGCTCTTAATAGTATACATCTACATTATGAAAAAAATATTTATTGTTGTTTTTTGTTTGTTATCAATTTCAGCTTTTTCTCAGAATTCAGAAACGGTTTCCGTTATAAATGAAATTATACCTAGTCAAGGTTTTTCTTTTCATAGTTTATGGAGAGGTGTTTTAGGTATGTGTTCTTTAATTATAATAGCTTTCTTGTTTAGTGCAAACAAAAAAGCTATTGATTGGAAAAAAGTAGGTATTGGTTTATTCTTACAATTAATAATTGCTATTGGAGTTTTAAAAGTAGAATTTATTCAATCTATTTTCGAATTTGTTGGAGGTATTTTTATAGAAATATTAGCTTATACAAAAGCAGGTAGTGAGTTTTTATTTGCTGGTATTGTAGGCGATATGAATAAGTTTGGTTACATATTTGCTTTTCAGGTATTGCCAACAATTATATTCTTTTCTGCCTTAACATCTCTATTATTCTATTTAGGCATCATTCAAAAAGTTGTAAAAGTTTTAGCTATTGTTTTATCTAAGTTTTTAGGTATTTCTGGTATGGAAAGTCTTTCTGTAGCGGGTAATATCTTCTTAGGACAAACAGAAGCACCACTTTTAATAAAAGCTTATTTAGAAAAAATGAATAAGTCAGAAATGCTATTGGTAATGATTGGTGGTATGGCAACTGTTGCAGGTGCTGTATTGGCTGCTTACATTGGTTTTTTAGGTGGTGGAGACAAAGAATTAGAATTAGTTTTTGCTAAACATTTATTAGCAGCTTCTGTAATGGCGGCTCCGGGTGCCATTGTAATATCAAAAATATTATATCCACAAACAGAAGAAGTGAATTCAGACGTTTCTGTTTCTCAAGAAAAAATAGGTGCTAATATATTAGACGCTATTGCTAATGGAACCACAGAAGGGCTTCGTTTAGCAGTAAATGTAGGAGCAATGCTTCTCGTTTTTGTAGCAATAATAGCTATGTTAAATGGTATTTTAGGTGCTGTTGCATCTTTTGACGGTTTTACAATTGAATATCTAAGTCTAGAATGGCGAATTACTTCTCTAAACGATATCATTGCACAAAACACTCTTTATGATGGTCTTTCTTTAGAGTTTATTTTAGGATATACATTTGCTCCTTTAATGTGGCTTATTGGTGTTGCTCAAGAAGATATGGCGTTAATGGGGCAGTTATTGGGTATTAAATTAGCCGCAAGTGAGTTTGTTGGTTATATACAATTAGCAGATTTAAAAAATGCAACAAGCGCTACACACTTAACTTTTAATAAGTCTATAATTATGGCGACTTATATGTTATGTGGTTTTGCTAACTTTGCTTCTATAGGAATACAAATAGGAGGTATTGGTTCTTTAGCTCCAGGACAACGTAAAGTATTGTCAGAGTTTGGAATGAAAGCTTTAATAGGAGGTACTATTGCATCTTTAATGTCTGCAACAATTGCAGGTATGATAATAGGATAAAAGTGTAAGTGTGTAATTGTTTATTTGTTAAAACATTTATACGTACCTCAACAAAATAATTACACGATTAAACAACAAAACGATTACACAACTAAATGAAACAATATCACGATTTAGTAAAACACGTTTTAGAGAACGGAAACGAAAAAGGAGATAGAACTGGTACGGGAACTAAAAGTGTTTTTGGGTATCAAATGCGTTTCGATTTAAGTGAAGGTTTCCCAATGGTTACAACTAAGAAACTACATTTAAAATCTATTATTTATGAATTGCTTTGGTTTATAAAAGGTGATACAAATATTAATTATTTACAAGAAAACGGAGTTAAAATCTGGAATTCTTGGGCTGATGAAAAAGGAGATTTAGGTCCTGTTTATGGTCATCAATGGCGAAATTGGAATAGTGATGAGGTAGATCAATTAAAAGACGTAATTGATACTTTAAAAAACAATCCTAATTCAAGAAGAATGTTAGTTTCTGCTTGGAATCCTTCTGTTTTACCAGATACTTCTGTGTCTTTTTCAGAAAATGTGGCTAACGGAAAAGCAGCATTGCCTCCTTGTCATGCTTTTTTTCAATTTTATGTAGCCGATGGTAAAATATCTTGTCAGCTATATCAACGTAGTGCAGATATCTTTTTAGGTGTTCCTTTTAATATTGCTTCTTATGCATTATTTACCATGATGATTGCACAAGTTTGTGGTTATGAAGCAGGAGATTTTATTCATACTTTTGGAGATGCTCATATTTATAACAACCACAAAGAACAATTAGAATTACAATTGTCTAGAGAAATTAGACCGTTACCAAAAATGAAAATAAACCCAACAATAACAGATATCGAAGATTTTACTTTCGAAGATTTTGAGCTAATAGATTACAATCCACATCCACATATTAAAGGAAAAGTTGCTGTCTAAAATACAGCTTACCTTATAATAAAACAGAAAAGAGCTTTCAAAATTAATTGGAAGCTCTTTTTATATATCAATAACGCTGTTATTATAAATTTAACAGACTGTTTTCTGCTCCTGCAAAGTCATTCCATGCAAGTCCATCCGCTTCTTGTTCATTTGTATAAGTACCATCTATTAAGTATTTAAACTCATAAGATTTTCCAGCTTCTAAATCTAAAGTACCTTTAAAAGATCCATTTTTCAATTTCTTTAAAGGAGCTGCTTTTTCATTCCACTCATTAAAGCTTCCTACTACCACTACTTTTTTAGCCTCTTCAGCTGGTACCGTAAAAGTTACTTTACAAACTGGTTTGCTTTTTAAAAATTGTTTTTTAATTGCCATAATTATTCTATTCAAAAATTTTAAGTAAAAATACGTAACTACTTGGGTATAAACATCATTATTTTGTAAGAATATAAAATAATTATCAGTTTTGTAAAATGATTATATAAATTATTGATAATTCCAAATTAAAGGGAATTTTAATTATTATTTATATAAAAAAAAGCAAATTTCTTTTTGCTTGATTTTCAGTGTTTTCAGCTCGAAAACGTATTCGTAATTAGGTGAAATTCATTTAAAGTGTCTTTAAAACGTCAAATCTTAGTATAAATATTCTAATTTTGTTAAAATTTTTGGATTCTATGATTACAATTATAGCAGCAATTGCAAAGAATAATGCTTTAGGAAAGGATAATGACTTAATTTGGCATTTACCGGCAGATTTAAAGAGGTTTAAAAAAGTTACTACTGGGCATCACATTTTAATGGGTAGAAATACTTTTGAATCTATTGGTAAGCCTTTGCCTAATAGAACAACAATTATAATTACCCGAAATAAAAGTTATTTTAAGGATGGTTGTTTAATTGCAAATAGTATTGAAGAAGCAATAGATATGGTAGAAAATAAAGACGATATCTTTATAATTGGAGGTGCTCAAATTTATAAAGAAACCATGCAAAAAAGTTTGGCAGATCGATTGGATGTTACTTTAGTACACCAAGAATTTGACGCAGATGTATTCTTTCCAGAGATAGATTTAACTATTTGGGAAGAAACATCAAGAGAAGATTTAGACGCAGATGATAAAAATGAGTACAATTATAGTTTTGTAAGTTACACTAAGAAAACTATCTAATTCTACCAGAAAAACCTCCTCCTAAATTCATTTTATACTTTTGTTGAGCAAATAAAAAGTAATTAAATAACTTGTAGTTTACGTCGTAACCGTAATCTATAGTAGATTGGTAATCAACAATGTTTTCGTAGATATTGGTGTTGAATTGAATAGGATTTCTTGCTCTATTATTCCATTCTAAAACCCAAACCCTATTTCTAGCTTCTAGGTAGTTTTGAGAATAAAAACCTTCTGGCTTTGCTACGGAAGCTAAAAAGAAATTAAAACCAGGGTCTATTATAATTACTTCATACTCTAAACTATCATTAGCAATAACTACCGGTTTTTCTTCTGTGGTAGAATTCTTTTTTATTGGTGATGAACCACAGGCATAAAGAAACAATCCAAAAGAAAAAAGAATAAGAAGTTGTTTTAATAGTTTCATAATCAGTTGTTTTAATTGTAGTAAAGTTCCGAAAAATATTCTAAAATTGGTTGGTTTTTAAGTGATTTAACATTAATTTTCAACCTTAATAAAAAATGAATGAAACAAAGATGCTTTTGGGTAACGGATAGTGATTTGTATAAAAAATATCATGATGAAGAGTGGGGAACGCCCGTTTATGATGATTGTATTTTATTTGAATTTCTAATATTAGAAACCTTTCAAGCGGGGTTAAGTTGGATTACAATTTTAAACAAAAGAGAAAACTTTAGAGAAGCTTTTGATCATTTCGATTATAAAAAAATAGCAACATATTCAGAAAGTAAATATGACTCTTTACTACAAGATTCAGGGATTATAAGAAATAAACTGAAAATTAAGAGTGCTATTACAAATGCACAATTATTTATAGAAATTCAAAAGGAGTTTGGTTCTTTTTCTAAATTTATTTGGTCTTATGTTAATAATAAACCTATTATTAATAAGTTCGAGAAAAGAGAAGAAGTACCGGCAACAACAACTTTGTCGGATACGATTTCTAAAGATTTAAAAAAAAGAGGATTTAAATTTGTGGGTTCAACGGTAATGTATGCATATATGCAAGCTGTTGGTATGGTGAATGATCATACTACAGATTGTTTTAAACATCCATCAGAATGAAATTCTTTGAAATCCCAAAGGAAGATCTAAAAAAGATAATTTCTGTTTTCAATAGAAAAATTGGTTTATTTGTCTTTTTTGTTTTCGTTTTATTTTTTGATAGTACGTATTTCTCAGAAAAAGTAACCAACTCACAAATTACAATAAACCTCTTAATGTTAGCAGGTTTTTTTGCTATGTACTTTAGATCTACTCCTCGAGTAAAAGAATTAATGTTATATGCTGTAGTTTTAGGAATTGGTGGTGAATATTTGTTTTCTAGAGTATTACATATGTATACATATAGATTAGAAAACGTGCCTTTATATGTGCCAATAGGTCATGCAGCATTATATGGTAGAGTTTTTAAGTTTAGTACAGCTCCAATTGTAAGAAAATATCATAAAGCTGTAGAACAATTATTTTCAATTGTTATTGTTTTGTTTGCTACAGTTTATTTATTATTTTTTTCAGATGTTTTTGGTTTTGTAATGACAATAGGTGTTTTTCTTTTACTTTGGAAAAGGCCTAAGGATAGATTGTTTTTCTATGCGATGTATATTTTAGTAGCAATTTTAGAAATTGGTGGAACTGCCTTTGGGTGTTGGAGATGGCCAAGTATAGCGTTTGACGTTTTTGAGTTTTTACCAAGTAATAATCCACCAAGTGGTATTAGTTTGTTTTACTTTTTATTAGATATTGGTTGCTTCGTAATCTATACTCAAAGACACAAGGTAACTTGGCGTAGACTTAAAAATATACGAAGTAAACACGCTTAAAATATGTACCTTTATACATCAATTATAAATTTAATAAAATGAATATAAAACAGATGATTTTTGGTTTTTCAGTAGCTGTAATATTAGCTTCTTGTACTGCAGAGCCAAAAAAAGAAACAGTAAAAGTAGAAACAGAATTTAACTATTCTGTAGAGCAATTTGCAGATGTTAAAGTATTACGTTATAAAATACCAGGTTTTGAAGAACTTACTTTAAAAGAAAAAGAACTTGTTTATTATTTAACACAAGCAGGTTTGTCTGGTAGAGATATAATGTGGGATCAAAACTATCGCTATAATTTAAGTATTAGAAAAGCTTTAGAAAATATCAACCAAAATTATACAGGAGATAGGGAAAGTGACGAGTTTAAATCGTTTAAAACCTTTTTAAAAAGAGTTTGGTTTTCTAACGGTATACATCATCATTATTCTAATGATAAATTAAAACCTGCATTTACAAAAGAATATTTTACAGAAGATTTATTAAAAAATTCTAATACAGAATTGTCATCAGAAATAATTGAAATTTTATTTAATGATGCTGATAATAAAAAAGTAAATAAGAAATCTGGAGTTGATAATATTTTGTCATCAGCAATTAATTTTTATGGACCAGATATTACCGACAAAGATGTTGCTGAATTCTATAAAACAGCTTACAAAGGATCTAAAGAGCAACCAATTGAAGCCGGTTTAAACTCTAAATTAGTAAGAGAAAACGGTAAGTTGGTAGAAAAAGTTTGGAAATCGGGTGGTATGTATGGTGCCGCAATAGATAATATTATTGGTTGGTTAGAAAAAGCAAGAGGTGTTGCAGAAAACGAAAAACAAGCACATACTTTAGCATTGTTAATAGAGTATTACAAAACAGGTAGTTTAGATACTTGGGATGAGTATTGTGTTGCTTGGGCAACTTCTACCGAAGGAAATATAGACTGGATTAATGGTTTTATAGAGGTATATAATGACCCAAAAGGGTATAGAGGTTCTTATGAAACTATTGTTCAAATTAAAGATTTTGACATGTCTCGTAAAATGAAGGTTTTGTCTGATAATGCGCAATGGTTTGAAGATAATGCTCCTTTAGATCCTTCTCACAAAAAGAAGAATGTGGTTGGAGTTTCTTATAAAACGGTAAATGTTGCAGGGGAAGCTGGAGACGCTTCTCCAAGTACTCCAATTGGGGTAAATTTACCTAATAATAACTGGATTCGTGAACAACATGGTTCTAAATCGGTTTCTTTAGGAAACATTATTGGAGCTTATAATAATGTAGGAGGAACAGATCGTTTAAAAGAATTTGCCAATGATGAAGAGGAAGTTCGTTTAGAAGAAAAATACGGTCAGATTGCAGATAAATTACATACTTCTTTACATGAAGTTGTTGGGCATGCTTCTGGTGTAATCAATGAAGGGATTGGGCAGCCAAAAGAAACGCTTCAAAATTATGCCTCTACTATGGAGGAAGGACGTGCCGATTTGGTTGGTTTGTATTATTTAATGGACGTTAAATTAGAAGAGTTAGGGCTAACTGATAATTACAAAGAATTGGGTATGGCTGCTTATGATGGTTATATTAGAAATGGATTAATGACACAATTGGTGAGAATTAATTTAGGAGATGATATTGAAGAAGATCATATGGTAAACAGACAATGGGTTTCTGCATGGGCTTTTGAGCAAGGTAAAAAAGACAATGTAATAGAAAAGATTGTTAGAGATGGTAAAACATACTACAATATAAATGATTACGATAAATTAAGAGAAATATTTGGTAGCTTATTAAAAGAGGCGCAACGTATAAAATCTGAAGGTGATTTTGAGTCTGCTAAAGCTTTGGTTGAAGGTTATGGTGTTAAAGTAGATCAACAAATTCATGCAGAGGTTTTACAAAGAAATGAACAGTTTAAATCTGCTCCATATAATGGTTTTGTAAACCCTGTTTTAGTTCCAGAGTTAGATGAAAATGGACAAGTATTAGATGTGAGAGTAACGCATCCTAAAGATTTTGAAGAGCAAATGTTATTTTATTCTAAGAATTATAATTTTTTAGGAACGGAAAATTAAAATTCATTATTCCTGATAAGGAATATCTTTAAAAGTAATTTATGTAAAAACCGACTCTGTTTAGAGTCGGTTTTTTTATGAATATCAAATTGTGATCTGATTTTATTATTTGTAGTTATACAATAAACAGTCTAAAATTAAAGGGAATGCTTTAAAAGTAGCAACGGTTGTGAAACAACCAGCGCGTATTTCTTTTTAAATCTAAATCAAAACTAATTATAACTTCATGAGAGCTTAAGTTGTTTCCGTAATTAGCCAACCTATTATCATAAGAATAACCAATTCTATATTTTTTATTGATAACTAAAGCAAACAATGCACTAAAAGATTCTTTGTAACGATAAGATAAGCCTGCTTCTACTTTTTCTTTATAAATAAAATTAGCATTTAGATCTACAGAAATAGGTAAACTAGGGGTGTATTTTATAATTGTTGAAGGTTTAAATTTTAATTCTTCAGACATCTCATAGATATATCCTGATGCTAAAAAGAAATTATGGTTGCTTATTCCAAAGTTTTCATCAAGGTTTTCTAAGGTTTTAAATTGACTTGATTTTAAAATATTTGGAATAGATAATCCTATAAAAAACTCTTCAGTATAATACAATCCTCCAAATCCAATATTAGGGTAACTTCCGTCTGTTGAAGCATAGATTTCATTGTCAGGTGTTACTCCTCCGGAATAATTATTATTAAAAAAAGTAATTCCACCTTTTAAACCAAAAGATAATCTCTCATAGCGAGATAGAGGTAGGGTATAAGAAGCGTCTAAATTTATGTTATTACTATTTGCTAGGCCTAATTTATCGTTTACTACGGTTACTCCAAAACCTAAGCCAGCTGCTGTTCTTCCGTTTATAGAAAAAGTTTTGGTTTCTGGTGCTCCTTCTATACCCGCCCATTGTTGACGAGCTAATAAAGAGATGCTTAAATCTGCTCTAGAGCCTACAAATGCAGGGTTTATTATCTGCATATTATACATGTATTGTGTATAATGTGGTGTCTGTTGTGCGTAGTTAAGTGTGCTTATAAAAAGAATAATTAAGACACAGATAAAATGCGGTCTATGTTCTATTCTTAGAATTTTTAGGGGATTTTTATAGATCATCTTATTAATTGAATAAAGCTTTTCTTAGGTTTAGTAATACCATCGTTATAATCTAAAGAGTAATAATAGATTCCTTCCGTAACAGGTTTTCCATTGTTCGTACCATCCCACCAAAGTGGATTGTCATTACCGTTGTTATCATAATTAAATATTTGACCTCCCCAACGGTCAATTATTGTTATTCTAAAGTTAGGAAACTCTTCTATTCCAGAGATTTCAAAACGATCACTTTTTCCATCGCCATTTGGCGAAAATAGGTTTGGGTAATCATTGTCTTTTATAGTTCCAATACCAAAGACTATTGATGAAAGGTTAGAAACACCTGTAGATGTTATTTGAACTTCTAGTCGCATTGTTTCTGTGTCTTCATTTATAGTATCATCTACGGTTTGTACATCTTGAGTTATAGAAGTTGAATATGCAGATATTGAAGTGCTTGTATATACTGTATTATAGTCTTCTAAATCACTTGCTGTTTCATTTACCGTTTCTAAGTTAAAATTGATAGGTACAGAATTCTGCATTGGTTCATCAGAATCTGGGTTTACTAGTGAAATTGTAAAAGTTAAAGTACCTCCTTCAATCACTGTTACATCATCTATTATAACTTTTGGTTCTGGGTTCATGTCTAAAATGGTACCCGTTTTTGTTAAATCTTGTGCACCAATATGAGCTGAATTAACCAGACCAAAAACATTTATAAATTCATCTGGTTCATTTATATTATCTAAAAAAGTAGGAATATTAAAAGAGCTTTCTGTATTTGCGTTATTAGGATCTGTTGTTTCATTAATGGTTAAAGATTTATAAAAACTTTGGTAATCTTCTGGACTAATTGCAGTTCCGTCTGTTGTATGTATGTCTATGTAAATTGGTCGTGAAGATGGGTGGCTTAAAGTAACTTTGTATTCTAAATCTTCACCTTCATTACTAATGGCATTGTTCATACTTATTGAAGGTGCATCCTCATTATCTAAAAGAGTACCAACACCACTTATCTCTGTGTTAATAGTATTGTTAGAGGTTACTCTTCCGTTTAAAGTGAATAACTCATCTAACTCATCAATGTTATCATCTAAAGAAGTAATCGTAAACGTCTCTGTATCTGTAAATGGAAGGATCGTTAAGTTTTTTGATGTAACTTGACTATAATCATAAGGGGCAATTGCTACATTGTATTTGTCTGTAGTGTCTGTACCGTCTTCTGTTGAAAAACTAATATTAATTGGTGATGCACTTTGAATTAATGTAGAGTGATCATTCTTTTTAACTAACAAAATTGTGAATTCTAAATCTTCTCCTTCTACAACAGTAACGTTGTCTATAAGTACTTCAATTGCTATAATTTCTCTCCAGTCTCTTTCTTGTGTGTCAGGATCATCTGCGTTAGGGAAATCTGTAGGAACTTGACCGTTTGTAGGGTTTAATAAGTTGTTATTAGTATCATAAGCATCATCTAAACCATCGTTATCGCTGTCTAAATTTTGTGGTGTAATTTCTGCAACTCCATCACTATCTACATCCCAACCTTCTATAGCATCCTCACGAATGTCATTATCAGAATTTAGATCTATATAATCAGGGCTACCATCTCGATCTGTGTTTGTTGGTGTAATTCCGTTAGGGTATGCCGTGTCTATACCTAAAGTATTAATAATACCGTTTGGAGCTTTATAATTTGCTGTTGTTTGTCCTTCAATATTATCTACAATACCGTCTCCGTCTGCATCAATATCTATAAAGTTTGGGAAACCTGTTGCATCCGTATTCAGGAGTGTGTATGTAATTGAAGTTCCGTCTGTATCATTGTTTTCTAGAGTATTATCAAACCCGTTGTTACCAACACTGTTATTTGTTCTACCAGAACGGGTTCTATCTGTTGATGCATTTCCTGCTTCTACAATATCTAAAATACCATCATTATCACTATCTAAATCTAAGTGATTAGCAACACCATCATTGTCAAAATCAAAAAGATCTACAATGCCATCATTATTGGCATCAACTCCAAAATCTATATCTCTATAATTAGGAGTGAAATCTCCGTCATGATCATCTAAAGGATTTAAACCGTTGTATTCATCAATATCTAGAATGCTATCATTATCGTCATCAATATCAACAGCATTTGAAATACCATCATTATCAGAATCTGTTGTGGCACTTACAGCTACAGAACCAGATGAGCTAATAATGTTATTTAATGGATCTGTTGCAGTAAAACTAGAAGTGTTGGTGCCAATACAGTCTTCATAAAAAACAACTGTAAATTGAACGGTAATTGTTTCTCCTTGCATTAAAACGCCAGAAGTACCATTAAAAAAATTAATATCTGAAGTTCCGTTATAGTTAGGGTTTAATACAGGATCTGTTGTTGCTGTTGAGTTTTCTATAAATGGTGTACTAACAGAAACGATATTACCAGAACAAATTTTATTTAAGTCGTCTTGTAAATTTAAGTTCTCTAACTGTACAATGTTACTATTGTTTTTTATGGTAAGTTGAAAAGTAACTTCATCATGTTCTAAAATACCATTAGGAATTTTATTAACCTCTGAAATTGCTTTGTCATTATTGTTTTTAGAGCCAAATAATAATACCATATTAGAGGACGCACAACTACATTGCATTGCAGATGTTACTGGGGCTGTAGATGAATTTGTTGGGTAATACCTATCTAAATGATTCCCTAAACCATCAGACCAATTAACAAAAGAGAATCTTTTGTTGTTAGATGAAGTTGACTCATCAAGTCCGTCTAAATCTCCTTGGGTTTGTGAAAGATCTAATTGATAAAAATTGTTAATACCAGTGGAAGAGAAAGGTTCTGTTAAATAGTAGATTTCTAAAATTACAGTTTCTCCAGGTTCAAGAGAATTATTTGGCATTAATAATTTTGTATTTGTATTTCCGTTATAAGCGGGGTTAATGACAACTGGAGAACCAGAAATCTGAGTAACTTTAAGCTCTTTAAAAACAACACCCTTGTTTAAGAAATCTCCTAAGCCCATATTGTAGTTAATATTATTGGCAGTAGCAGTTCCTTCATTTGTTAAGATAACTCTATTGGTATAATCAAAAGTACCGTCTGGGTTAACACTAGGTTTTGATTCTGGTACATACAAGCCTCCTGCTACAATAGCTTCTGTAGTATGAAAATCTTCAAGTAAAAGACTTGCAGTATGGTTACCTATTGTAGAGGTTACCTCTGCTACATGATTAAAATCTATTCCTGAACCAGAAGGAGTAGGGTTAGGTCTACCACCACAAAAAGGATTTACTGTTACACAAAATTCAATATTTACAGATTGTCTTGGGTATAAGGTAAAATTATCTATCGCATTTTGGTTAAAAAGAGAATTTGATGTAGCATTTAAAAAATCATTATTTACTGCATCTGTATCAAATTCGGTAGGGTATGGGTTGTTTACAAAATCTTGAACAGAAGTAGTATTCACTGTTACACCTTCTATTTGTTCTACACATCCATTGCCATAAATACTATTTAAATCATTTGTTAAATCGATATTTTTTATAAGGTTTTCTGCATGGTAATCTCTAGCAGTACTTTTATTTTGAAGCGTTAAACTATACTTAATTTTGTAGACTCCATTTACTGTGTATCCTTGGTTACAACTAGCTATAGAAGTTATTTCTAGTAAATCGGTGATGTGTTCTACAGTTAAAAATAGGTTTGCAGCATCTGTAAAAGTTCCATCAGAAACAATATACTTAATTACAGGAATATTACCTGTATAGTCTTTAGTAGGAATAAAAGAGTAGCTACCATCTGGTTTAAAAGTGATGCTACCTCCTGCAAAAATGGCTTTTTGATCTGTATTGTAAGTTGTTCCGTTTACAATAAAATTAATAATGGATAATGAGTTATTATCTTGATCATTGTCATTTATAAAAACACCAGGAGCATCAACATTTAAAGTTGTGTTTATGTTTGCTGTATCGTAATCATCTTTTGCATCTGGCGGATATAAATTAATGATTTTTATCGTTAAGTTAGCGGTACTTGTAAAAGCTCCGTCTGAAACGGTATAGTTAATTGTAGGAATTTTGTTATTATAATTAGCAGCAGGTATAAAAGAAAAACTACCATCTTCATTTATGGTAATAGATCCTTCAGTAAAAAAAGCTTTTTCACCTGCATTGTAACTAATGGTATCTATTTTAAACTCTGTAACTAATAGATAACTTTCGTCTTTATCTGTGTCATTGCTTAATATACCTGGCGCATCCACATTAAGTGTTGCGTTTGTTTCAGTTGAGTAACTGTCATCTTTAGCCTCTGGCGAATACAGATTTTCTACTTTAATAGTCAGATTAGCAGAAGCGGTATAAGTACCATCAGAAATTATATAATTAGCTACAAGAGTAATATCATTATAATTAATGGTAGGAATAAAAACAAAACTACCATTTGAATTTATAGTAATTGCTCCATCAGCTAAATTAGCGGTATCTCCTACAGTATATGTATTTCCGTCTATAGAAAATGCTGTAACTTTCAGTTCATCATCATCTATATCGGTATCATTACTTAATAGACCAGCCGTTTCAATTCTTAGTTCTGTATTTGATGTTGTAGTATAACTATCATCTAATGCTACTGGCGCTGTTTGTGCAGAGGTAAATTGATAGAAAAGCAGAAAGAATATAAATATTTTATATGTATTGTATTTAGGGGGTATCATTCTTAGGGGGATTAAATGATTTTAATAAAAAAGTTTAAATATTGTTAGATGATTTTTAGATTTTGAGTAGGAAATAATTTCGACTAAAACCTGTTGTGTTAGCGGCTAGGTTTAAAGAGTTAATCTTTAAAGTAGTATTGTTTTGGGCAGAATCATTATCCTTTTTTGATTCAGGATCTGATAGAGCAAACCTATTGAATAAGAAATAGAATAATAAAAATAGTAGTACAAGGGAAACTACGTATAATATAAATGTATTGGTTTTGTCTTTTTTAGTAGATATCATTCTTAGGGGGATTAAATGATTTTAATATTTTTATTATGTATGCTTATGTTTTGTTTTTTGTGGTCTATAACAAATAGGGTGACTCTAATAAAAACTAGGAACCATCTGAAAATTTTCTTTTGGGCTTAAGTTATTAATGAATACGTTTAAATTATTCGCTAAGAATGAAGTATTTGTTGTATGATAATTATCGTTTTTAGCTACAGAAGATGCTGTAGCAAACTGATAAAAGAGTTTATCAAATACAAGTATCTTGTATTTGTTTTTTTTAGTAGATATCATTCTTTGGGGGGTAAATGATTATGTATGTTTAATATTATGTTGATAAATGTACAGTAAATTATTTTAAATAGTGCACACTTTTATTCTTTAATTCTGCAAAACTATAAAATTTTTATGAATAATAACATTTTATTTTGATTGAAGTGTTTTTTAATTAACTGTACGTAAGGTTATTGTCCCCATAGTATTCTAATAGCAACAAAAACAGCAATAACGATCCCTCCATATAAAAGTACTTTTTTACCAGTACCTTTGTAGTAGCGTTCGTGGTTTTTTATGTCTTTTCTGTAGCTGTAAATCATTAGAGCTACAAAAGAAATGAAAAATAAGATCATAAAAACAATTCTTCCTGTTGTAAAATAAGCATTTAAAAACATAATTTGTATTCTTTATAAATTGTGGATTAATGATAAACAAGAAGCTTTTTATTGTGTCAGAAAGTTTCTATATATTGTCTAACTAAAATTAATAAAATTCTATATTGCAAAATTACAAATTAAATGAAGAACGCCATTGTTTTTGGTGTAACTTCTAAATTGAATATTATTAACTAAATTAAAAAACAACACCGATTAAAAACGAATATATAATGAAAAACAAAATAGCAGCAGTAACTCAATTTCATACCGCTTTTAAAATAAATATGAATCAAAAACCAATTGCAAGTATTGGTAAAGATAGAAACACACTTCGTTTTAATTTAATGAAAGAAGAAAATGAAGAGTATTTAGAGGCTGCAGAAAATAATGATTTGGTTGAGGTTGCAGATGCTTTAGGAGATATGTTGTATATTTTATGTGGAACTATTATAGAACATGGTATGCAAGATAAAATCGAAGAAGTTTTTAATGAAATTCAACGTAGCAACATGAGTAAATTAGGGGCAGATGGTAAACCAATTTACAGAGAAGATGGTAAGGTTTTAAAGGGACCTAATTACTTTAAACCAAATATTGGGGCTATTTTAGAAAAATAGATAGTTTTTAGTTGTATTTTTTATAAAAGACTTCCTTTTAGAGCTTTCTCTAAACTAGAAAAAACAAAACTTGTATCGAGAAGAGTAGTTTCTAAATTACTTCTCGATACGATTTTTTATAAAATTATTTGAACAAGTATTGCGAAAGTCTATTAAATAGCAAAATGTAGCTACTTACAAATACCTATTATACCAGCTTTCTTCAAGAGGAATTTCCCAATTGTTGTCAAAGTCAACTTTAGTGGTAATTAAATTATCAAAAATGATGCTTTTAGCTGTAACAGCTTTGTTTTTAAGTAGTTTTTTAAAGTCTTTTAAATCTTTGTATTGTACGTATTCTCCTTGTTTAAAGCAAGCATTCATTTTATCTAATAACTCTACTTCATATTCTTGTTGTAGTCCTAAGATAAAAGAAACAGAAGCATCTATATCTGAGTTTGTTAAAGTAGCATCTTTATCTTCAGCAAAAAAAACAATAAAACGATTGTATAGGAGTTTGTAAGAAGCTTTAAAGTTTTCATCATCAGATTTCCAGCTTTCTAGAAAAGCTTTTACTTTATTTTCAATTCCTTCAATTTCATTTGGATAAAACTTTCTACTAGAAGGGTATACCCAAACTTTTGCTTCTTCGGTAATTGTGGAATAATCTACAAACATTTATATATAATTTTCACTGCAAATATACAGAAAAGAAAAACCGTAAATCAATTTATTAATTTACGGTTTTAAATTTATTTTTTATTTTATTTATTGTTCTGTAGCAAAAGCCTTTGTAAAAAGTTTTATAAAATCTTCTTGTACATTTTGCCCTTTGTTTTTGTTATACCAAACTTGTAAATCTTCTTTAAACTGTGCATCTATAACACCGTGTTTGGCTTTATAGTCTGCAACCATTTTTGTAGCTTCAGTAGGTCTAGGTCCCCAAGTATTTATAACATTATTGTTTTTATCTAAAGCAACTAATTTAGGTATTGATTTACCTCCATTTGTTAAAAATAAGTTCATTAAATCTTCATGATCATCTCTTAATACCAATTTAAGATCAATAAGACTATTCGTTTCTGCAATTTTATGTATTACAGGAAGGTTTTGAGCAGCGTCTCCACACCAACCTTCTGTAAGTACCAACCAAGTTTGTGGTTCGCTAATTTCTTGCATTTTTGCAATGGTTGATTCAGAAATTTTTATGGTTTTATCTAAACGCTTCATTCTTCTGTCGTTTAACATGCTGTAATTTGTTAAATCTTCAGATTGTTGAGTTCCTGTTGCTTTTCCTTCAGCTAATAAACTACTTACTAAATCTCTATATTCTTTATAAGATAATGTGTCTTGTAAACTTTTTTCAATAATTTTTTTCATCTCCTAATATTTTATGCAAAGGTATTTTTAATGATTAAAAAAAAATGTAACCTTTGTTACAAACTTCTTGTTTTTTATTAATAGTGTATACGAAATAAAACGGATAGCTTACATTTTAATTTTAGGGTCAAAAAAAAGACTTTTGTTACAATTTCCTTAAATAAATAAGAGATGCTATTAAAATGCTTATTTTTACCACTTATTATATAAAATCGTGAAACAAACTATTTATTTACTTCTATCTGTTATTTTATTTTCTTGTGGTAATAAAAAGCAAGAAACTATTAGTACGCTTCAAGAAACACCAAAACTAAGTATTCCTGCACAACATATTTCTGTTGAAGATGTAAAACCTATTTATGAAAAAGAAATAGAAGATTGGCAAGAATTAAAAATGGTAAATTCCTTCATAAAGAAATTCGGAAAAGTATCTCCTAACGAGGCTTTGAGTAATGCATTAGAATTAAGAGATTTAGTAATAAGTTTAAAAGACAGTGTAAAACCAGAAATTTTCGATAATCCTCCTTTTCAAACAAGAATTAACGTTTTACATAATGAGGTGCTGCGTTTGGCAGATTTAACTTTTATACCCGCAATAACTTCAGAAGAAGTTAATTATCAGGTAGATAAAACAATAGCAGCTTTTTCAACGGTAAACTCTAAGATTAATAGCATACTTGCTAAAAAACGTTTCGAAGAAGAAATAGATCTTAAATTCGATTTTATTGGTATAGATTCTACGCAAATGGATAGTATTTCTAAAAAGTCTATCCTGCTAAAAAGACAAGAAGAAGATTCAATAAAAAAGGAAGAGCTCATTAATCCTTCACCAGGAAAGCAAGGTTTTTTAAAGAAAGAATTATAAATGAAAAAATATTTTTTAGTCTTATTGGTATTAATTTCTTTTTATAACTGTACACTTCAAAAAAAGGTCGAGTATTCTCCAACAGTGGTAGTTGTAAAAGCGAACGTAAATACTTTGTTAGATGATTGGCACAAAGCTGCTTCCGAAGCAAATTACGAAGATTATTTTGGTAAAATGGACAGCCTTTCTGTTTTTATTGGCACAGATGCTACAGAAAACTGGAGTAAAACACAATTTGCAGATTTTAGTAAACCTTACTTTGATAAAGGAAAAGCATGGTCTTTTAAACCTTTAGAAAGAAATATTTATGTAAATGAGGCTAAAGATTTTGTTTGGTTTGATGAGTTGTTAACTACTTGGATGGGGACTTGTAGAGGTTCTGGGGTCTTAGAGAAAAAGCAGAATGTTTGGAAAATTAAACACTATGTCTTGTCTGTAGAAATACCAAATAATGATATACAAGCCGTTATTTTGGCAAAGAAAAAAAGTGATTCTCTCTTTTTAAGTACACTTAATAAATAGTATTAGAAGCTATTTCCTGCTTTTCACTATATCTTTTTGCAGAAAAAGCAAAAAGGATGCCGTTTCAATCAGGGCTAAACATATCTGTAAGCTGTTGGCTATTTAAGTGTTAATTATTGTTAAGAAACCACTTCGGTAACCACTTTAAAAATCAATTCATTTTCAAAACCCTTTCTCATTAAAAAGCCAATTAATTTTTGCTTTCGTTTATATATGTCAGGTTCAGAAATTACTTCATTTCTATTTTCTGTAATGGTGTAGATGGTTGTTAAATATTCTTTTTCGTCAATTTCTTTTAAGGCTGTTTTTATATTGTAAGCAGATATGTTTCTAAATTTTAATTCTCTTACAATGCGTTGTTTTCCCCAAGATTTAATTCTAAATTTTCCACGTGCAAAACTTTTAGCAAAGCGCTCTTCATTTAAAAAGTTATCTTTCATTAAACTTAATAAAATCATTTCTCTGGCTTCGGGAATTAGATTGTATTCATGCATTTTTTGTTCTACCTCTTTGTGACATCTATCTTGATAAACACAATAGTTTTCTAATTTGCGTTTTAGTTCATCAACCGTAAAAGACTTCTTTTTTATCATTGGTTCGAAAATACAAAAAGAGATGAAATTATATGAATTTCATCTCTTTTTTATAAAAATATATGTTTAAAATTTAGAATTGATTCTTTTCATCTATTCTTTTATCAGCTGTAAACACTTCTTGAGGAACCATTTCCTTAGAAGCTGTTTTAGTTCTAATCCACATTTTAAATAATGTAACTAAGTAGAATAAAACAGGCACCACAATTAGCGTTAAAAAGGTTGCTATTAATAAACCATAAATAACGGTCCAAGCTAACGGTCCCCAGAAAACAACGTTATCTCCACCCATGTAAATATGCGGATTGTATTCTGTAAATAGACTAAAGAAGTTAATGTTTAAGCCAATTGCTAGCGGTATTAATCCTAAAATGGTTGTAATTGCAGTTAATAAAACAGGTCTTAAACGTGCTCTACCAGCATTTACAATTGCTTCGAATAACATTTGTTTGTCTAAATAATCTTCGTGGTCTATTTCTAATTCACCTTTCTTTCTGTCAATTAACAATTGTGCGTAATCTAATAGTACAACTCCATTGTTTACTACAATTCCGGCTAATGAGATAATTCCCATCATGGTCATCATAATTACAAAAGAACTACCAGAAATAACGATACCTCCAAAAACACCAATAAAGCTTAAGAAAATTGCCAACATGATAATTCCTGGTTTAGAAACCGAGTTGAATTGGAAAATTAAAATAAAGAAAATTAACGCTAATCCTGTAAAGAATGCACCAACTAAAAATAACATTTGTTTGTTTTGTTCTTCTAATTGACCGGTATAATCAATTTTTATTCCTTTAGGTAAATCTTTAAAGTTTTTCATTTCTTCTCTAATTTTACCAACAACAGCTCCAGCATCAGTTTCTCCTGGAGACAATGCAGAATAAACAGTAACAACTCTTCTAACATCTTTGTGCTTAATTGCGCTAAAACCAGAATTGTTAGATTGTGTTGCTACAGTAGAAACCGGAATTTCTTTTATTTTTCCAGAAGCCATATCTCTAAAGATAATATTCTGATTAAAAATAGCACTTTTATTGTATCTATCTTCTTTATTAAAACGAACGTAGATATCATAATCATCACCATCTTCTTTGTAAACACCTGCTTTGTTTCCAAAAATAGAAGCTCTTAATTGTTGTCCAACTTGTCCTGTAGAAACGCCTAGTTCTCCCGCTTTTTTACGGTCTACGATCACTTCCATCCCGGGTTTGTCTCTGTTAACATCAATCTTTAATTCATCAATACCAGAAATACTTTTTGTATTGATAAAATCTCGCATTCTTTGCGCTACATGAATTAATTCTGCATAATCATCACCTTCAATTTCAATATTAATAGGAGATCCGGCTGGTGGTCCGTTTGCATCTTTTTCAACAGAAATTAAAACTCCAGGATAAATACCCACTAAAGCAGTTTGTACTTTCTGACGCATTATCTCACTATCTAAGCCTCTTCTATACTTGTATTCTCTCATAGAAGCGGTTACTTTTCCTTTGTGAGGCATTTCTGCAGCAGAACCACCATCGGTTTGTGGGTTTCCCGCACCTTCACCAACTTGAGAAATTAAGCTTTCTACCATAAAATTATAGTCGCCATCCATATACTCATCAGCATATAAAACGCCTTCTACCTTTTCTTCAATTTGTTTGGTAATTGCATTTGTTTTTTGAATATCTGTTCCTTCAGGGTATTCTATATAAACAATTATCTGATTTGGCTTATTGTCAGGGAAAAATTCAACCTTAGTTCTTTGAGTACCTAAAGACCAACCAAAAGCAATAAATGAAGCAAATAAAAGAATAGTGGTACCAATTACTAAAAAGTAAGGAGTTTTACCTCTTAAAGAAAAACGCAAACTACTTTCGTACCATCTTTCTAAAACAGGCAATACTTTAGTTTGAAAGCTATTAGCCCATCCTCTTAAGAATAAACGATATACCCAAAGCATTACTGCTACAAAAATCATTAATGCACCAATGGCACTGTAAGTTCCGCCTGCAATTAAAATTAAGATTCCTATTGCCGTCATAACACCTGTTACGATTGCAATTTTTTTAATAGGCATGTCTACATCTTCTACACTCATAAATTGAGAAACCAATACAGAGTTAAAGAATATTGCAACTAATAACGATGAACCTAAAACGGTAGATAACGTAATTGGTAATAAAACCATAAAATCTCCCATTACACCAGGCCAAAGACCTAAAGGTATAAATGCGGCAACGGTTGTTGCGGTAGAAATGATAATAGGGAATGCAATTTCGCTAATTCCTTTTTTGGCGGCATCAATTCTATTCATGCCTTCTTCGTCCATTAAACGATATACGTTTTCGACGACGACAATTCCGTTATCTACCAGCATTCCCAGTCCCATAATTAATCCGAAAAGAATCATGGTGTTCATAGTGTAACCTAACAAGTTTAAAATCATTAAAGACATAAACATAGACATTGGTATGGCAAAACCAACAAATACGGCATTTTTAAATCCTAAGAAAAACATTAAAACAGTTACCACTAAAATAACCCCAAAAATAATGTTGTTTACTAAATCGTCTACCTGACCGATGGTTTTGTTAGATTGATCGTTGGTAATGGTAACACTTAAATCACGAGGGAAATAATTATCAATAGCATCGCTTACAATTACTTGTATTTGCTCTGAAGCTGCAACCATATTTTCTCCAGCACGTTTTTTAACATCTAACATTACAACCTCTTGTCCTCTTTCTCTAGCGAATGTTGTTTTGTCTTTGTCTTTAAAAGAAACGGTTGCTACGTCTTTTAAATATATGGGATTGTCGAATTCAGATTTTATTACAAAATTTTCTAAATCATTTGGTTTGTCAATTTCACCAATAATTCTTACAGTTCTTCTTTGTCCAGAGGTAATAAAGTTACCAGCAGACATGGTTACGTTTCCGTTGCTAATTGCAGAAGTTATGTCGTTAAAACTAACTTTTGCAGCCATCATTTTATAAATATCTACAGCAACTTCTACTTCTTTTTCTTGAGCTCCTCTAATATCGGCTTTTTTAATTTCAGCTAAATCCTCAATATCATCTTGTAAATATTCTGCAAATTCTTTTAATTTATGAATAGGGTAGTCTCCAGAAATATTAATATTTAAGATTGCTATTTCTTCAGACATACTTAAATTAAAAACATTCGGTTCTACCTTAGCGTCATTAAAAGTTGGCCAATCTTCACTTGATGTTTCTGTAGAAAGTTCATCTTTAACTTTTTGCTTGGCAAGTTCTACGGTAATGTTTTCATCAAACTCAACAATTACCATAGAGTAATCTTCTTGAGAGGTTGAGGTAACTTCTACCACATTACTAATTGTCTTTACCTTATCTTCTATAGGATCTGTAATTAGTTTTTCTATATCTTCTGCTGTATTACCGGGATAAGCAGTACTAATATAGATCTTCGTTTCTTTAACTTCAGGGAAATTCTCTCGAGCCATACTTAAATAAGCAGAAATACCGTAGAAAAATAAAACTGCCATTAGTACGTAAATGGTTGTTTTATTATGAATTGCCCAAGCAGATAATTTAAACTCCTTATCGACTTGTTTTTTTTGTTTTGTCATCGTTACTATTTTTATTTATTGATAACTTTAACTGTTTGTCCGTTATTTACACTACGAGCACCTTCATCAATAATTTCTGTTCCAGCAGGCAAGTTTTCTAAAACTTCAATAAAATTTCCTTGTGTTTTACCTGTTTTAATAACAACTCTTTCTGCAATTGCTTCGTTGTTTGATTTTTTATCTTTAATGGTGTACACAAATTGTTCTCCATTTGCGTTTTCAGATATAATACTTTGTGGAATTAAAATAGCTTTTACATCTGTGTAGTCATTAACCTTAAGTTTTGCTGTTAAGTTTGGTTTTACATTTCCACTTTTATTTTCAACAGGAACTTCAATTTTAAAAGATCTATTATTTGGGTTGATAAAACTACCCACTTGTCTTACTTTACTTTCTACACTTGTACCAAGTACAGGGAATTCTATTTGAACTTCTTTGTTTTTTTGAATACTTGATATATATCTTTCTGGCACTTCTGCTTCTACATACATATTGTCTAAGTTTACAATTCTAAAAACTTCAGAACCTTGACCAGGAGCAATTACAGTTCCAGCTTCTTTCATAACGTCATCTATAACTCCAGAAAATGGAGCTCTAATAGATGCTTTAGTTTGTTGACTTTTTAATTGTTTTAGAGAGTTTCTTTGAGATTCGTAATTTGTTTTTGTTTGTAAAAACTGTATTTCTGACCCTATTTTTTGTTCCCACAAACGTTGTTGACGCTCATAAGTTGTTTTTGCTAACTGTGTGGTAGCTTCTAACTGTGCAACTTGGTTTCCTAAACCTCCATCATCTATTGTAGCTAATAGTTGTCCTTTAGTTACCTTTTGACCTTCTTTAACATAAACCTTCTGTAAAATTCCAGGCATTTCTGGGTAAATTAGAATGTTTTGTTTCGTTTTTACATTTCCTTGAATTTCTAAGTAATGTTTAAAAATTACCTCTTTTGCTGTAAAAGTGGTGATTAAAGGAAATTTTTTAAGTGTATCTTTTTCTGAAATAGCAGTGTTTATAGCTTCTAAATCTGCATTTATAGCTTCTAATTTTTCTGTAATTTCTTTCTTTTTTGCTGTTAATTCCTTTAGGTCTCCTACAGAAATTATGGCTGCAACTGATGTTGGTTTTTGCTCTCCGCAAGAGATTAAAACAAGTACGATTGCTAATAATGAATATATTTTTTTCATGCCTGGTTGTTATTTAATTGGGGTGTTTAATGCGTTTTCTAATGCTGCTTTTTTAGCAATTACATCTAGCATAGATTGGATGTAGGTTTGTTGTTGTGAGTAAAGTTGATTCTGTGCCTGTAATAAATCAAAACTTGTAGAGATTCCTTCAAAAAATTTAATTCTTTGTTTTTTCTCTATTCTTTCTGCTAAACCAACATTCTTTTTAGCAGTGCTGTAGTTTTCAATACTTAATTGATATTCGCTTTTAGCTTTTTCTGCTAATAATTCTAAACGTTGTTTGGTTTCTTCTAACCTAATATCAGCTGTTTCTAACGCGATTTTTGCTTGTTTTGTTTTAGAACTTCTACCTAAACTACTAAATATAGGAATGTTTAAGCTTACTCCTAAAAGAGAAGACTCAAACCATTTTTGATCATTTTTAAAGAAAGTAAAAGTGTCTGAGTAACCAGAATATCCGTAGTTTACAAAAGCAGATAAGCTAGGGAGTGCTTTACTTTGCTCTAGTCTAACTAGTAAACGTTTTGATTCTCTATCATTTTCTGCAATTTTAAAATCGATATGATTAGAAAAACTAAAATCTTCTGATACTAAACTTAAATTAATATTACTTTCGGTTAATGAATCTAAAGAATCTGTTAGAGTAAGCACTGTTTCAATTGGTGCTCCTAAAGAAAGGTTTAGCATTTTATAAGCTATTTCTTTCATTCGTTTAACACTGTTTAATTGACTTTTTAAGTTTCCTAAAGTAATTTCTAGTTGCTCTACGTCTTCTTCTTCATTAAATCCGTTTTCATAGATTTTTTTAGCGTCACTTAAATTTTTTTCAAGAATTTTAATGTTCCCTTCTAAAATGCTAATACTATTTTCTGCTACTAATACATTTCCGTATGCATTTATAACAGTTTCTCTAGTTAACAGTTCTGTTTTTTCGTTTGCCTGTTTAGATATTTTTAAATAGGTTCTAGAGGCTTGCAATCCAACTAAATAAGATCCGTCAAAAATTAATTGATTTAAAGTAATAAAGCCGTTTAAACTTTGTTTGGTTCCAAAAACTAGTTCGTCTTCGGTTCCGTCTCCATCAATATCAATTAAACTTACTTGTTGTTTTATCCAGTTTTGATAATCTACTGCAGCACTAATTTGAGGCAAACCTGTTGCGGTTGTTTCCCATACTTTTTCTTTAGCAGATTTAATATCATTTTTAGAAGCTTTGGTATTATAGCTATTTTCAATAGCAAAATTTATAGCTTCTTTTAATGATAAGGTCATTGTTTTTTCTTGTGCATTTGCAATAAAGAAGAAACAGGTACTTATGCATACCAGAATTGTTTTTTTCATGTGGTTTTATTTCAGTTTTAATTGGTTTTCTAATTGATGTATTCCTTTTATTGTACAAATTCCTCTTAAATGATATTCTAGATAATAAGTCATTAGCGAGTTCATAGAATAATCTTTTAAAGGAAATAGGTCTTTGTCTTTAATACCTATCATTCCATTAAAATATATTCTAGAAATGAATTCTAAGTCTATGTTGTTTCTATATAATTCAGATTCAATTCCTTTTTTTAAATTGTTGATAACACAATCTTGCATTACATGAAACTGTTTTTGTTTTAAAGAAGCATAAATCTTAGGATAATATTTTTGTAGTTGATATTGTGGTGAAGATTTTTCATCCTTTAAGTTCTCCATTACTAATCTTTTTATAGAAAATAATTCATCAATAGGATTCAAATTTAATTCGCAAATACCGTCAATGCCATGGCAGATTGTGTTAAACATAGATAGCGTAACACCGTTTACAAGTTCCGTTTTGTTTTTATAATACTTATAAATTGTCTTCTTAGAGACACCTAAAGCACTGGCAATTTCATCCATAGTAACACTCTTAAAGCCTAGATTTAAGAAGAGTTCATTCGATTTTTCTAATATTTTATCTCTCATAATTCGGGTGCAAATGTATGAATGGAAACTTTAGAAACAAAAAAAGTTTCCAAAGTTTTGTTTATTTTTTAACATTGTAATTGTAAAGTAAAATTACTTTACGTTACTTTTACAAAAAAATAACGGATTTGGAGATTTTACATTATCAGAAAGATTTTATCAACTATTTAGAATCTAAAAAGTGGGTTAATGAACCTAAAAATTTATATGAGCCAATAGATTATATCCTAAAATTAGGGGGTAAAAGAATGCGCCCAATTTTAACACTAATGGCCGCAGATATCTTTTCTGGAGGATATGAAAAAGCAATGCCAGCAGCATTGGCTATTGAGGTTTTTCATAATTTTACCTTAATTCATGATGATATTATGGATGATGCTCCTCTTAGAAGAGGTAAGGTTACCGTTCATGAAAAATGGGATTTGAATACAGGTATTCTTTCTGGAGATGCTATGCTAATATTAGCTTATCAGTATTTTGAGAATTACGAACCTATTGTTTTTCAGAAATTAGCAAAATTGTTTAGTAAAACTGCTTTAGAGGTTTGTGATGGACAGCAATTAGATGTAGATTTTGAAACTAGAAATGACGTAACTATTGATGAATATATTAATATGATTCGTTTAAAAACTTCTGTTTTAGTTGCAGCTGCATTAAAAATGGGAGCAATAGTTGTAGAAACGAGTGAAGAAAATGCAAACTTAATATATGACTTTGGTTTAAACTTAGGCTTAGCTTTTCAGTTACAAGATGACTATTTAGATACTTTTGGAGACCCTAAAACTTTTGGAAAACAAATAGGAGGGGATATTATAGAAAATAAGAAGACTTTTTTATATTTAAAATCATTAGATATTGCTTGTGAGGAAGATAAGAATAAGTTGAGTGTTTTTTACAATCAAAATTTAAAAGAAAATTCAATAAAAATTAAAGAAGTAACTCAAATTTTTGAACAAAACAACATTCCTTTTTTAATTAAAGAACAAATTAAGAGTTATACAGAAAAGGCATTTGAGACTTTAAACTCAATGGATATTACAGAAAAAAACAAAGAAAGTTTAAAGAATTTTGGACTTTGGTTAATGAATAGAACGGTTTAGAAAAAAAACTAATATTTTATTTAATAATGTAATAAAAAGTATTACATTTGCAGCCAATTATTTGGTCCCATAGCTCAGTTGGTTAGAGCATCTGACTCATAATCAGAGGGTCCTTGGTTCGAGCCCAAGTGGGACCACTAGTAATAACAAGCCTTTACAGAAATGTAAAGGTTTTTTTTTGTTTAATTTTTCATGTCGTTTACACATTGATTATATATTCCTTTGTATTACAAATTTAAAACTAATGTAAGTTATCAAATTGTTTTCAGAAGAATCTATAAAGAATATTTAGTATATAGAAATAAATGATGTAACCCAGTAGAGGACGTTTTATGGAGAAAGAATAAAAGATTCTTTCTTATTCTAAAGCATATTAAAGTGGTATGCTGAAGACAGTATAGGTCTATTACTGTTTCTGATTTATTTCAAATATCTAAGAAATATAGAAAAGAGAAATTTATTAGTTTAGATTGATAACACTATTCCCTTTCATTTTTTTTAATTGATAAACGTTACAACTTTCGAGCTTAAAAATAAAATCTGAGTACAATTTAAGTAAGAGTGTAGAGTGCGCAGACTAATTGCTATTTAGTGTTTCTGTAAACAAACACGAATTTAGTTATTTATTCGATAGTGAATTTAAGAAAACAATGAATGCTGTTAGGGATGCTAGACAATGGTAGGTATTCAGGTCTACTAATTAGTGTCATGATTAATTATGTAAGATGAAATTTGGGGTATAATTATGTTACTTGATTCTTTGATAAGGTTGAGGATAGAGGAATCAAATTATATTTAAAACTTAAGAGAAAAGTTGTGATTAATTAAGAAAAGTATATATATATTTGCACCATAAAACAGTTAGATACTATTCTGATACTCAAAATAGTTTATTGTTTTTATAAGAGTTGAAAAAAAGTGTCTTTGTTTTTGATGTAATATCAAGTGAGATTGCTCTTTTCTTCTAATTAAAAAAGAAATATCTAACAAGTGGTATGTTTTCTATTAAGCATAATTGATATTAATTTTAAATCTGGGGGGATATAAAATGATAAATAAAAAATATTTTGCATTCATAATAATGCTAGCATTTACTTTTGTAATTAGTGCGCAAAGTGTTCCGGCACCTGCAGGACCACCACCACCGCCACCTGGTTTACCTATAGATGGAGGTTTACTTTTTTTAGTAATTTCAGGAATTATTTACGGAGTTAAAAAGGTTAAGAATTAGTTAGTCTACTAACATATTTACCAATAACATCAAATTCTAAATTCACGCAATCATTAAGTTTTAAATACTTAAAGGTTGTGTTTTCTGTTGTATAAGGTATTATAGCAACACTAAATTCATTCTTCTTAGAGTTAACTACTGTTAAGCTTACTCCGTTTACAGTAATTGATCCTTTTTCTATTGTAATATTTTTATTAGAAGCGTCATAGTTAAAGGTGTAAACAGTACTTCCGTTTTCATTTTTAATACCTATACAGGTTGCTGTTTGATCTACATGTCCTTGTACTAAATGACCATCTAGTCTGTCTCCTAATTTCATTCCTCTTTCTAGGTTTACAGAATCGTTTTTAGACAAACTTCCAATATTTGTTTTGCTTAAAGTTTCTTTAATAGCTGTAACTGTATATTCATCTTTATTAATATCTACTACAGTTAAGCATACACCATTATGTGCAACACTTTGATCTATTTTTAATCCATTAGTAAATTTACTCTTTAGAGTTAAATGAATATTGTCTTGTTCTTTAGTGATATTTGTGATTGTTCCAAGTGTTTCTATAATTCCGGTAAACATATTTATAAAATTTAGTTACTTTTGTAGTATTCAAAAATAGGAATAATAGAAGAGTTACTATGAATAAATCTGATAAAATTATAGTTGGTATTTCAATAGGAGATTTAAATGGAATAGGTTTAGAAGTAGTTTTAAAAACCTTTCAAGATAAAAGAATGTTAGATTTTTGTACGCCAGTTATTTTTGGTAGTACAAAAGTAGTTACTTTTCATAAAAAAACTTTACAGTCTGATACTCCTGTTCATGGAATTACTTCTATAGAACAAGTTAATCATAATAAGGTTAATGTATTAAATATTTGGAAAGATGAAGTTTCTATTGAGTTTGGAAAGGCAACAAAAGAATCTGGAGAATATGCAGCAAAATCATTAGAAGCTGCGACTGTTCATTTAAAAGAGAAAAAGATAGATGTGCTGTTAACTGCACCAATTAATAAGGAAACAATACAATCTGAAAACTTTAATTTTCCGGGGCACACAGAATACTTAGAAGATAAGCTAGAAGGAAAAAGTTTGATGATTTTAATGACAGATGTGTTAAGGATAGGGTTAATAACTGGTCATATTCCTATATCTAAAGTAGCGGAGACCATAACTCCTGCATTGATTAAAGAAAAAGTGGGTACAATGTATGCTTCTTTGGTGCAAGATTTTGGCATTAATAAACCAAAAATTGCTGTTTTATCGTTAAATCCACATTGTGGAGATAATGGAGTTATAGGTGTTGAAGACGATGAAATTATAAAACCTACTATAGATGAAATAAAAGAATCTGGTAAGTTGGTTTTTGGACCTTATGCGGCAGACGGTTTCTTTGGATCAGAAACATATAAGCAATTTGATGGTGTTTTAGCAACTTATCATGACCAAGGATTGGCGCCATTTAAAGCATTGTCTTTTGGTAGTGGAGTAAATTATACGGCTGGTTTAAGTGAGGTTAGAACATCTCCAGACCATGGTACAGGCTTTGATATAGCTGGAAAAAACTTAGCAAACGCATCTTCTTTTAAAGAAGCTTTGTTTAGTGGAATTCAAATTTTTCAAACAAGAAAAGAATATAAAGAGCTTACAAAAAGTCCTCTTTTAGTAAAATAAAAAACTTTTAATAGAAAAGAGTGTAGAATAATAAAATTTTATATCTTTGCACGCTCAATTGATATTTGGAAATGAAAGACTTAAAGGAATTCAACATACAGTTTGTAGGATTAAAAGAAGGGACTCATTTATATGAATATGAAATTGATAATAAGTTCTTTGAATCTTTTAATTTTGATGAATTTGAAAGTTCGTCAATAAAAGTAGAATTAGAGTTTATAAAAAAGAGTACATTATTAGAGTTAACTTTTACAGCTAATGGTTATGTAGAAGTGCCTTGTGATGTTTCTAATGAATTTTATAATCAAGTTGTTCAAGCGGTTTTACCTTTGGTGGTAAATTTTGGACCTGAGTTTAATGATGATAATGAGGAGGTATTAATATTACCTCACGAAGCTTACGAATTTAACGTAGCACAATATATATACGAACTTATAGTATTATCGGTTCCTAATAAAAGAGTTCATCCTAAAGTTTTAGATGGAACAATGGATTCTGAAGCATTAGATAAGTTAAAAGAATTACAAATAAAAGAAGTAAAAACTGTTGAAGAGACAGACCCAAGGTGGGATAAATTAAAGAATTTAATAACAGAAAAAAAGACATAAAATGGCACATCCTAAAAGAAAGATATCTAAAACTAGAAGAGACAAAAGGAGAACGCATTATAAAGCAGCTTCTCAACAAATAGCAACAGATCCAACAACAGGAGAGTCGCATTTATACCACAGAGCCCACTGGCATGAAGGTAAATTATATTACAGAGGACAAGTAGTATTAGAATCGGCGTCAGCTATTGAAGCATAAAAGAATTAAAAGTTTTTGTAAAAACCCTCATTAAATGAGGGTTTTTTTGCGTTTTTAAAGTTGAAATTACCTCTTTTGATAATTTTTACTTTAAAAAGTGAAATAAATTTCACTACTTTTGATTTTCCTAACCACACGGAAAACAACTAAAATTATGACAAAAATCACTGCAGCAATTACAGCAGTAGGGAAGTATGTTCCTGAATATGTTCTAACAAATAAAGAGTTAGAAACCATGGTAGAAACAAATGATGAGTGGATTACCAGTAGAACAGGGATTAAAGAGAGAAGGATTTTAAAAGGAGAAGGTTTAGGTACTTCCTATATGGCAATTAAAGCCGCGGAAGAATTATTACAAAAGTCAAACGTAGATCCAAAAGAAATTGACCTGATTATCATTGGTACGGCAACACCAGATTTACCTATAGCATCTACAGCAGCTTATGTGGCATCAGAAATAGGAGCAGTAAATGCTTTTGGTTATGATTTGCAAGCGGCATGTTCTAGTTTTTTATATGGTATGTCTACTGCTGCTGCTTATATAGAGTCTGGTAGGTATAAAAAAGTATTATTAATAGGAGCAGATAAAATGTCTTCTATAATAGACTATAAAGATAGAGCTACTTGTATTATTTTTGGAGATGGAGCAGGAGCTGCATTGTTTGAACCTAATTACGAAGGATTAGGTCTACAAGATGAGTATTTAAGAAGTGATGGTATAGGACGCGATTTTTTAAGAATAGAAGCTGGTGGTTCTTTAATGCCAACAACAAAAGAAACTGTAGCAGCAGATAAACATTTTGTATATCAAGAAGGTAAAACTGTTTTTAAATATGCGGTTTCAAGTATGGCAGATGTTGCAGAAAGAATGTTAACTAGAAATAATCTTACAGAAAAAGACATTCAATGGTTGGCAGCACATCAAGCTAATAAAAGAATTATTGAAGCAACAGCTAAAAGAGTAGGGGTGTCACCAGAAAAAGTGATGATAAATATTCATAATTATGGTAACACTACATCTGCAACCTTACCACTTTTATTGGCTGATTATGAAAGTCAATTAAAAAAAGGAGATAATTTAATTTTTGCGGCATTTGGTGGCGGTTTCACATGGGGAGCAGCTTACGTAAAATGGGCGTATAATTCATAAATACAACAACTAAACAATTATGAGTATGGATATTAAAGAAATTCAAAATCTTATAAAATTTGTAGCTAAATCTGGCGCTAGCGAGGTAAAGTTAGAAATGGAAGATGTAAAGATTACAATTAGAACTGGTTCTGGTAAAACAGAAACAACAATTTTACAAGCAGCTCCAATGGCAGGTATGCCTCAAGTTGCTGCTCCTGTTGCAGCGCAACCAGTTGCAGCTAAAGAAGCACCACAAGCTGGAAATGATGATTCTAAATATATTACTGTTAAGTCTCCTATTATTGGAACTTTTTACAGAAAACCATCACCAGATAAACCTAATTTTGTAGAAGTAGGAACGGATATTTCTGTAGGTGATACTGTTTGTGTTATTGAAGCAATGAAATTATTTAATGAGATAGAATCTGAAGTTTCAGGTAAAATCGTTAAAATTTTAGTTGATGATTCTTCTCCTGTTGAATTTGATCAGCCATTATTTTTAGTAGACCCGTCGTAATAGAAAGAGTTTAGATTTTTGAGTTTAGATTTTAGACTTTCTAACTCATATCTTATAACTTATAACTTATAACTCTTAAATTATGTTTAAAAAAATATTAATTGCCAATAGAGGAGAGATAGCACTTCGTGTTATTAGAACCTGTAAAGAAATGGGCATTAAAACTGTTGCAGTATATTCTACTGCAGATGCAGAAAGTTTGCACGTAAGATTTGCAGATGAAGCGGTTTGTATTGGTCCAGCACCAAGTTCTGAATCTTACTTAAAAATGTCTAATATTATTGCAGCTGCAGAAATTACAAATGCAGATGCTATTCACCCTGGTTACGGTTTTTTATCTGAAAATGCTAAGTTTTCTAGATTATGTGAAGAGCATAATATAAAATTTATTGGAGCAACAGGTGATATGATTGATCAAATGGGAGATAAGGCAAATGCAAAATCTACCATGATTGCTGCCGGTGTACCTTGTGTACCTGGAAGTGAAGGTGTTATTGAAGACTTTGAAGATTGTGAAAAAACAGCTTTAGAAACAGGTTATCCAGTTATGTTAAAAGCTTCTGCAGGAGGTGGAGGTAAAGGGATGCGTGCTGTTTGGAAACCAGAAGATTTAAAAGACGCTTGGGACTCTGCAAGACATGAGTCTAAAGCAGCCTTTGGTAATGATGATATGTATATGGAAAAGCTTATTGAAGAGCCAAGACATATAGAAATTCAGATTGTTGGAGATTCTTACGGAAAAGCATGTCATTTATCAGAAAGAGATTGTTCTGTACAACGTCGTCATCAAAAGTTAACAGAGGAAACTCCTTCTCCTTTTATGACAGATGCTTTAAGAAAGAAAATGGGTACTGCAGCTGTTAAGGCAGCAGAGTTTATAAAATACGAAGGTGCCGGAACGGTAGAGTTTTTAGTTGATAAACATAGAAACTTCTTCTTTATGGAAATGAATACTCGTATACAGGTAGAACATCCTATTACAGAAGAAGTAGTAAATTACGATTTAATTAGAGAGCAAATTTTAGTTGCTGCAGGAGTGCCAATTTCTGGAAAAAATTACTTTCCTCAAATGCACTCTATAGAATGTAGAATTAATGCTGAAGATCCGTATAACAACTTTAGGCCAGCTCCAGGTAAAATTGCAACTTTTCACTCTCCAGGAGGTCATGGTGTAAGAGTAGATACGCATGTGTATGCTGGTTATATGATTCCACCAAATTACGATTCTATGATTGCAAAATTAATAACGACTGCTCAAACAAGAGAAGAGGCTATTAATAAAATGAAACGTGCATTAGATGAGTTTGTAATAGAGGGGGTTAAAACAACTATTCCTTTCCATAGGCAATTAATGGATCATCCAGATTATGTTGCAGGAAACTATACTACTAAATTTATGGAAGATTTCGAAATGAAATAAGCTTAAAACTTTAGTTTAAATTTGATATTAAAATAGAGAATACAATTTGTGTTCTCTATTTTTTTTACCTTTATAGTCTAAGAAATAAAAATGAAAATAGACGGTATTGATAAAAAAATTATAAGAAGTTTAATAAAAGATGCAAGAATACCTATTTTAAGTATTGCTAGAGATGTTGGTATATCTGGAGCAGCAATTCATCAGAGATTAAGAAAATTAGAAAAATCTGAATTAATAGATAGTTATCAAATGAAGATAAACCCTAAAGCCTTGGGGTATACTACAGTTGCTTTTGTAGGTGTGTTTTTAGAAACTACTGCAGTATTGTCATCTATTATAAAAAGAATTAAAGAGATTAAAGAAGTGGTCGAGTGCCACTATACTTCTGGTAATTTTACAATTTTTATTAAGGTTTTGTGTAAAGACAACGAAGATTTAATGTTGCTGCTAGATACTAAGATCAAAATTATTAATGGTGTTTCTAAATTTGAAACATTTATTTCTCTCAATCAACAAATAGATAGACAGATACATATATAGATTTATATTAAACATTAAAATTTTACCACTTAACGAGTTTTTACTTCATATAAACTAACAAATACTTTTTTTCAATTTTAATATTTCATTTTTACATCATCTTAAACAAAAATGTAAAAAAAATATGAACTCCCTTTCCATACTACTTGTTGATGATGATGAGATAGAGAGAATGAAGTTTAAAAAGGTTTGTTGTGATAATAATTGTACTTCTATTATTGTTGAAGCAATAAATGGAAAAGAGGCGTTAAGTATTCTAAATAAAGCAAAGTATTCATTTAATATTATAATTTTAGATTTACACATGCCTGAAATGAATGGACTTGATTTCTTAAGGAATTTAAAATCTAATGACAAATTTAAAAATATTCCTATAATAATAATGTCTAATTCTAAAGACGATACCGAATTAAAAAAGTGTTATGATTATGGAGTCTCTGGTTATTTTACAAAACCGGTACAATACTCTAAGTATTCTCAAAAAGTAAAATCGGTATTAAATTATTGGAAAGAAAATAAGCTTATTGATTAATAATTTATTTTTAATAAAACAATATTTACAGGTATGGAGCAGCCAAATTTTAATTATATAAAAGAACTTTCTGGAGGAGATAAAGAGTTTGAAGAAAGTATCTTAATTGTTTTAAGAAAAGAATTTCCGGAAGAATGTTTCCTTTTTAATGAAAATTTTAATAATAAAGAGTATCTGCAAGCTGCGGATAGAGTGCATAAGATAAAACATAAAATTAGCTTGTTAGGTTTAAAAGAAGGATGTGAGTTGGCATCTAGGTTTGAGCAAGATTTAAAAAATAATGACACTAAATTATATGGCGATTTTATAAATGTTTTAAACAAAATTCATGTATATTTATAAGTCTAATAATTTTTAAAAAGAGTATGAATTGTATAGTAGTAGATGATGATGTAACTGCAAGACTAATTATTAAGAAGCTATGTGCCGATTTTAATGAAATTACTGTTTTAGAGGAGTTTGATTCTGCTATAGAGGCTATAAAGTACCTTAATTCAAATGAAGTCGATTTAATATTTTTAGATATTCACATGCCTGCGTTTTCTGGTTTTGACTTTATTCAAACGTTAAAATCTCCGCCAAAAATAATTTTAACCACATCAGATAAAAACTTTGCCTTACAAGCATTTGAATATGATTGTATCTTAGATTATCTTGTAAAACCTATTACTAAAACAAGGTTTAATAAATCTTTACAGAAATTATCAAGTTTAAAAGAAGCTAAAACTTCTACCAACGTAAAAATCCCTTCAAAAGAAGGATCTGATTTTATTTATGTAAGTGTAGAGAGAAGGCTTGTTAAAATTGATATTCCGAATATTTGTTTTGTAGAAGCAAAGGGTGATTATATTAGTATTAAAACAGATAGTAAAAGCTATATTGTACACTCGACACTTAAGAAAATAGAAGATAAGCTACCTTCTTCTTTATTTCTTAGAATACATAGGTCTTTTATTATTAATGTTTCTGAGATTGTAGACATTGAAGATAATAGTGTACTTATTCAAAAAAGTGTTATTCCAATTAGTAGATCTAATAAAAGTGAATTAATGCGAAGGTTAAACTTGCTTTAAGATGTTTTAAGTAACGAGTTTCGTTTTACTTAAATAATCTAGAGTTTAATGTTGGTTTAAAATAAAATTATAAGGTTAAGGTGTTTCTAAATTTTAGATAACACCTTTTTTTATGTGGTTTACTAAAAACAGAAAACCCTAAAAACGTAATGTTTATAGGGTTTTTAAGTGGTACCTCCAGGAATCGAACCAGGGACACAAGGATTTTCAGTCCTTTGCTCTACCAACTGAGCTAAGGTACCATTGCCTTAGCGGTGGCAAATATACAACCTTTTTTGAGTTCTCCAAACAAAAAATAAAAAAAAATGCATTTTTTTTTAAAATTTGTCTAAATTTGAATAATGAATATAGCAATCGATATAGGTAATACAAGAGTTAAGTCTGCTGTTTTTGAGGGGGATAAACTCGTTAGATTATATGTTTTTGATAAAAAAAATATAATTAAAGAAATTAAAGAAATTTTAGAAAAAAATATAATTTCTAATGGAATTATATCGAATGTTGCTTCTGTGTCAGATAAAATGATGGAAGAGTTGAAATCAATAGTGAATCTTCAAGTGGTTTCAGCCTCTTCTAAAGTCCCTTTTATCAATTTGTATAAAACACCAACAACTTTAGGTGTAGATAGAATTGCATTAGTAGTTGGAGCTGTTAATCAGTTTCCGAATAAAAATACTTTAATTATTGATGCTGGCAGTTGCATTACTTTCGATTTTGTGAATAGTAAATCTGAATATTTAGGGGGAGCGATATCTCCAGGAATAAAAATGAGGTTTGAATCCTTACATCAATTTACAGCAAATTTACCTTTACTACATAAAGAAGAAGTGAACAGTTTTATTGGTCGTGACACTAAAGAAAGTATGAATTCTGGAGTTATAAATGGAGTGATTCAAGAAATAGAAGGTGTAATTAATCAATATCAAAAGAAATATATGGATTTAACAGTCGTTTTAACAGGAGGAGACACAAATTTCTTGTCAAAGCAATTAAAAAGTAGCATATTTGCGAATCAAAATTTTCTTCTTCAAGGATTAAATAGAATATTGATATTTAATATAGACAAATGATTAGAAACATATTATTAGTTTTTATACTAATAACCTCTTCAGCTATAACAGCTCAAAGAACCAGTTCATCACCATATTCTTTTTTTGGTATAGGAGATGAGTTTAGTCCTGTTACAGTAGAACAAAGTGCAATGGGTGGTATTGGCGTTGCTTATAGCCACTATAAATACTTAAACTTTACAAACCCTGCAGCGTATGCTAACTTAAGGTATACAACCTATTCTTTTGGTTTGTTAAATAATAAATTATCGTTAGATAATGGAGGTGTAAAACAATCTTCGAATTCTACTAGTTTAAGTTATTTTGCATTGGCATTTCCTATAGGTAATAAAGCGGGTATGTCTTTTGGTTTACAACCGGTGTCTTCGGTAGGGTATTCACTGTCTAATTCTATTTTAGGTGATGATAATGAGACTGTCTCAGAAATTACTCTTTTTTCAGGAGAAGGAGGCGTAAGTAGAATCTACAGTAGTTTTGGTATAAAAGTATATAAAGAATTGTCTTTAGGTATAGAAGTAGATTATAAATTTGGTAACATAGACAATAGTATTTTAAACCAAAGAGCTGGAGTCTCTTTAGCAACAAAGTATAAAGAAACTACAAATGTTAAAGGAGGTTCTATTACACTAGGGGCGCAATATAAAAAAGCGCTTAAAAATAACCTTATTATAAGTGGTGGGGCTACTTTTAAAATGGGTAATGATTTAAAAGTTACTGGAGATGATTATTTATACTCTCTTTCCGTAAATAATTCTGGAGGAGAATTTGGTAGAGATACCATTTCGCAATCTGAAATTAGCGGAAATTATAAATTACCTTTAAAAACAACTTTAGGGGCAGGTTTAGGTAAAGATGATAAATGGTATGTAGGTTTAGAATACGAAAAACAAGATGCAATTGAAACCACTGGGTTTTTAAATACAACTAACAGTGCATATGCTTATGGTGAGTCAAATAGAATTTCTTTAGGAGGTTTTTATATTCCTAAAATTAATTCAATCTCAAGTTATTGGGAAAGAGTGACTTATAGAGTGGGTGTTCGTTTAGAAAAGACCGGTTTGTTGGTAGATGGCTCAGATCCATACACAAATTATACGGCTGTAGATGACTTTGGCATATCTTTTGGTTTAGGTTTACCATTGAAACAATTATCCTCTGTTAATATGGGATTTGAATTTGGTAAAAGAGGAACAACTGCTAATAATTTAATTAAAGAAAATTATTTTAATTTTAGATTAAGTTTATCTTTGACAGACACTAATTGGTTTCAGAAAAGAAAAATAGATTAACAAAAAACTAACAAAATGAAGAAAATTACGTTTTTACTAGCTGCAATGTTTTTATTGGCATCAGCAAAAACAAATGCGCAAGACGATGCAAAAAGAGAATGTACTATTAAGTATAATCTTTTTAAAGGAGATTTCCAATCTAAAAAGTATGAAGAAGCATATACTAATTGGATATATTTAATGGATAATTGTCAAGATTTATCTGTAAACATTTACAAGTTAGGTTCTACTTTAGCAGAAGATGTTAGAAAGGATCCTGTTTTAGCTAAAAGAGTTTACGAGCAAAGATTACAATACTTTCCAAACGATAACCCAGCAAAATTACATAGTGATTATGCAACTTATTTGTTAGATAATGAATTAGCTTCTGATGATGTTGTTTTTTCAATTTTAGAAAAAGGATATACTATTGATCCAACTAAAATGGGTGTAAAAAACTTATATATTTATTTTCAAGGTGTAACTGATAGAAATAAAGATACAAACCCACAAAAAGTGTTTGATACTTATGATGATGTTGTAGAATCTGTAAGTTCTAAATTAGAAGGGTATGCAGCTAAACTTAAAGAACTTTCTAAAGATTCTGTAGCTAATAAAAGATTGATACATGCTTATTCTACAAACTCTAGAGCATTAGGTACTGTAGAAGGTGGTTTAGATAATATTATTTCTGAAATAGCAACTTGTAAAAGATTAATACCAATATACAATAGAGATTTTGAAGAAAATAAATCTAATGCTGTTTGGTTAAAAAGATCAGTTTCTAGAATGTTTAATAAAGACTGTCAAGAAGATCCTTTATATCAAAAATTAGTAAGAGCTTATGCAGAAGCGTCACCATCACCAGAAGCATATTCATTTTTGGCTAGTGTTTTAGAAGATAATGGAGATACTGCAGGAGCAAATGAGATGAGAGAAAAATCTTTTGATTTAGAAACAGATCCATTAAAGAAAGCAAAATATAAATTAAAGTTTGCAGAATCAGCTAGATCTAGAGGTCAGTTAAGTAGAGCTAGAAGTTTGGCTAGAGAGGCTTTAAAATTTAACCCTAACTATGGTAAAGCTTATTTATTTATTGCAAGATTATATCAATCTAGTGTAAATAATTGTGGTGAAAATGAGTTTGAAAAAAGAATGGTATATGTTGCTGCATTAAACCAAGCACAAAGAGCTGCATCTGTAGATCCAAGTATTTCAGCTAGTGCTAGTTCTTATATTAGAAGTTATAGAGGTAATGTACCAAGTTCTAAAGTTGTGTTTACTGCAGGTGTTACTCCTGGTAGTAATTATACTATAAAATGTTGGATTGGAGAAACAGTAAGAGTACCTTCAAATTAATTTTTTGAAAAACATAAACAAAATATTATATAAAAGCATTGCTGTACTATTTGTTACAGTAATGCTTTTTTCTTGCTCTAATAACACAAAAGAAGTGAGAGATTTTTTGGTGTCTAAAAACTTACCAATCGGTATTGCTAAAAATGCATTTCATGTATATAAAGATTCTGGTAGAATTACATCAAAACTAATAACTCCTCTACTTTACGATTTTAGTAATAGGAAACAACACCCTTATAATGAATTCCCAGAAGGGATTAAAATTATAAATTTTGACGGAATAGATTCTGTAACGATTACAGGAAATTATGCATTATCATATTCTAAAACTGAAATTTCTGAAATCAGAGGAAATGTGGTAGTTGTAAATCCTAAAGAGAATTCTAAATTAGAAACAGAACAATTATTTTGGGATCAAAATACCAAATATTTTTTCTCAGAAAAAGCATTTACTTTAACCACTTTAAAAGATACTATTTATGGTGTTGGGTTTGAGTGTAAAGAGGATTTAAGTAAGCATTTAGCAAAGAAAACAACAGGAAGGTTAGTTACATCAGAAAGAGAATAAAATGAATACAGTTTGGAAAATTTTTCAGTATGGCTATTTAGTAGTCGCTTTAATATGTTTGGTAGAAGGAATTGTTAGGTGGGGTGAAGAGAGAGAAAAAGCTTACATGTTTCTTGGTGCTTCTATTTTTATTACCTTAGTCTTTTTCTTTAAAAGACATTTTAGAAAAAAAGTAGAAAAAAGAAATAACCAAAAATAGATTATAAATTTCTTAATGGAAATTGAAATTATCATAATATTTATCTCTATAATTCTTTCCGCTTTTTTTTCGGGAATGGAAATTGCATTTGTTTCTGCCAATAAGTTGCATATAGAGTTAGAGAAAAAAAGAGAAGGCTTTATACCTAGTATTCTTAATAAAATTACTCAAAAATCATCAAAGTTTATTACTACAATGTTAGTTGGTAATAATATTTCTTTGGTAATTTACAGTTATTATATGGGTGGATTCTTAATTAGGATTCTTCCAGTAAACAGTTTTAACGAGTTTACAACGCTTCTTTTACAGACAATTATTTCTACGATAGTAATATTAATTACGGCAGAGTTTTTGCCTAAAGCAATCTTTAGAATCTATGCAAATGAGGTCTTAAAATTGTTTGCTGTACCTGCTTATTTCTTTTATGTTTTATTCCACTTTTTTTCTGAAATTATCACTTTCATTTCAGATTTTTTTCTGCGAGTATTTTTTAAAACAAATGCAGAAGAGCAGCAAACAGAATTTAGTAAAGAAGAATTAGGGTATTATATTACAGAACAATTAGAAACAGGTAATAATGATGATGAAGTAGATTCTGAAATACAAATTTTTCAAAACGCACTCGATTTTCATAATGTAAAAGCAAGAGAGGTTATGGTTCCTAGAACCGAAATTGTTGCTGTTGAATTACATGAAAAAGTAGCTAACTTAAAAAATATATTTATAGATTCTGGTTTGTCTAAGGTATTGGTTTATAAATCATCTTTAGATGATGTTATAGGTTATATAAATGCTTTCGAATTGTTTAAGAAGCCAAAAACTATTAAATCTATTTTGTTACCGGTAGAGATTGTGCCAGAGTCTATGATGATAAACAATATTTTAAACAATTTAATGAAAAAGCGCAAAAGCGTAGCTGTTGTTGTTGATGAGTATGGTGGTACTTCTGGTATGATAACCGTAGAGGATATTGTAGAAGAGTTATTTGGTGAAATTGAGGATGAACACGATACTCAAGAGTTTTTAGAGAAGAGAATATCTGAAACAGAATTTAATTTTTCGGCAAGATTAGAAGTAGATTACTTGAATGAAGAGTACAGTTTAAATATACCAAAATCTGAAGCTTATGAAACTTTAGGAGGGTTTATTATAGAGCAAACAGAAAGTATTCCAATGGAAAATGAAGTAGTTGATATTGAAGATTTTGAAATTAAAATCTTAAAAATGAGCAGTGCTAAAATAGAAGAAGTACGCTTAAAAATAGTTGATGAAGATGCTTAAAAGGTGTCTTTGTTTTTGCAGCTATTTATAGTCCAATTTAGTTACCACTAATAAGTATAAAATCGGTTGCAATATTAAAACCCAAATCGTATATTCGCAAACTGAAAATTAAATAAACTCATATGGCAATTTTATCAAAAATTAGAGAACGTTCAATGTTCTTAATCATTATAATTGGTTTAGCACTTTTTGCTTTTGTATTAGATCCATCTACTTTAGGTGATTTTTTCAACTCAAGTAAGGTAAATCAAGTAGGTGAAGTAAATGGAGAATCTATCTCTTTACAAGAGTTTACAGCAGAATTAGAAGCATATAAGCAACAAGTAGGTAATGGAGTTACTGAAATGCAAGCCTCTAAAAATGTTTGGGATAATATTGTTAGAAAAAAAATCTATCAAAATCAATTATCAGAAGCAGGAATTACTGTTGGTGAAGCAGATGTTTGGAATGAAGTAATTAATGCACCTTCTGTTAAAGACAATCCTCAATTTCAAAATGAAGTTGGCTTTTTTGACGAAGTAAAATTCAAACAATTTTTAGCAGACACAAAATTAAATAATCCAGAAATGTGGGGAGCTTGGTCTAACTACATGACTCAAATTAGAGATAATGGAGAAAGAAATACTTACAATAATTTAGTAACTGCAGGTCTTAGTGCTTCTTTAAAAGAAGGAGAGTCTCAATATTTTGCAGATAATACAAAATTAACTTCTCAATTTGTATTTGTTCCTTACACTTCAATTTCAGATAGTTTAGTTACTGTTTCTAAAGGAGAAATAGAATCTTATGTAAAAGCAAATTCGAACGATTTTAAAGTAGAAGAGTCTAGAGATATTTCTTATGTGCAATTTAATATTGCTGCAACTACTGAAGATGAAAATGCTATTAAAGCGAGCGTTTCTGAATTAATAGAAGATTTTAAAAGCACTTCTAATGAAAGAGAGTTTTTAAGTGAAAATGATTCTGATACAAGTATCGATGATAGTTTTAAATTTCAAAGAGAGGTTAATGCAACTGTAGCTTCAGAAATTTTTAAAGGAGCTAAAGGCGATGTTTTTGGTCCTTATAAAGAACAAGGGTATTTTAAAATATCTAAAATTACAGATGTTACTAGTATGCCAGACTCTGCAAGAGCAAGTCATATTTTAATTCCATTTTTAGGAGCTCAAAGAGTTGCTGCAGATGTAACAAGAACACAAGATGAAGCTAAGGTTTTAGCAGATAGTATTTTAACAGTTGTAAAAAGAAACAAAAATAAATTTGAAGATTTAGCTAAAACAATGTCTTCTGATCTTGGTTCTGGAGCAAAAGGAGGAGATTTAGATTGGTTTACTTATAGTAGAATGACACCTAAATTTAGAGATTTTGTTTTTGAAGGTAATAAAGGAGATATTGGCGTTGTTGAAACTCCATTTGGTTTTCATGTTATTAAGATTGATGGTCAAAAGAATAAACAAACAGCTTTAAAATTAGCTACTTTTAGTAGACAAATAATAGCTTCTGAAAGTACTGAAAATGCTGTTTTTCAAAAATCAGAACAATTTGCATTAGCATCATCAAAAGACAATAAGTTTTTTGAAGTAGCAAAAGAAAATAACTATGTTACTAAACCTGCTATTGGTTTAAAAGTATTAGATGAGAATGTACCTGGTTTAGGTAATCAAAGACAAATTATTTCTTGGGCTTTTAGTAATGATACTAAGGCAGGAGATTTTAAACGTTTTGATTTAGAAGGTAGTCATGTAGTTGCTTTTGTAACGGCTAAAACAGAAAAAGGATTAATGTCTGCTGCTAAAGCAACAAGTAGTGTTAAACCTATTTTAGTAAACCAAAAGAAAGCAAAATTAATTGCAGATAAATTTAATGGAACTACTTTAGCTGATATTGCTAAAGACAACAATACGAATGTTAGAAATGCAAGCGGAATTAATTTAAAAAGTCCTACATTATCTGGTGCTGGTTCAGAGCCTAAAGTAGTAGGGGCAATGTATAATGCAGAAATTAATAAAGTTTACAAAAACATAGAGGGTAATAGAGGTGTATATGCTTTTACTGTAACTAATAAAGAGTTACCAACTGCTTTACCTAATTACGAAGCTGTAAGAAAAAGTATTGCAGAGTCTAGAAAAACAAAAACTTTTGCAATATATGAAGCAATTAAAAATGCTTCTGATGTAGAAGATTACAGATCTAACTTATATACTAGTAACTAAGATCAAGTTTATTTAAAATAAAAAATCCGTTCAATTTTTTGAACGGATTTTTTATGCTCTAAATTTAGTTAACGAGTTTAGCTAGATAAGGCGTATATGTTGCTGTTAAGAGTAGTTTAATTACAAGTGTGCTTAGCCCTGATTGCAGCGACATCCTTGTTATGCTTTAATTCAATAGTGTTGGTTATAGCTTGTAAATTGCTTAGTAGTTTTATGATTTGGTTTATAGATTATAATCTGCATAAAAAGATATAGTGGAAAGCAGGAAATAGCTTCTAATAAAAAAAAACCTTCTTGATTGCTCAAAAAGGTTTTGTCTAAATTAAATAGAAAGGTTAATTCTAACCATTCATAGAGATTAAAAACTCATCATTATTCTTAGAGAACTTAATTTTATCATTGATAAATTCCATTGCTTCTATTGGGTTCATATCTGCAAGATACTTACGTAAAACCCACATTCTTTGTACCGTTTTAGCATCTAATAATAAATCGTCTCTTCTTGTAGAAGACTTAATTAAATCGATAGCTGGGTAAATTCTTCTGTTAGAAATATTTCTGTCTAATTGAAGCTCCATGTTACCTGTTCCTTTAAATTCTTCGAAGATTACTTCGTCCATTTTAGAACCTGTTTCTGTAAGTGCAGTAGCAATAATGGTTAAAGAACCACCATTTTCTATGTTTCTAGCTGCTCCAAAGAAACGTTTTGGTTTGTGTAATGCATTTGCATCGATACCACCAGAAAGTATTTTACCAGATGCAGGTGCAACAGTATTATATGCTCTAGCCAAACGCGTAATTGAATCTAAAAGAATTACAACATCATGCCCACATTCTACCAAACGTTTTGCTTTTTCTAAAACTATGTTTGCCACTTTAACGTGTTTGTCTGCAGGTTCATCAAAAGTAGAAGCTACTACTTCTCCACGAACATTACGTTTCATGTCTGTAACTTCTTCCGGACGCTCATCAATCAATAAAACAATTTGATAAACTTCTGGGTGATTTGCTGCAATTGCATTTGCCACGTCTTTTAATAACATGGTTTTACCAGTTTTTGGTTGTGCTACAATCATACCACGTTGTCCTTTTCCTAATGGAGAAAACAAATCGATAATTCTTGTAGATAAAGAGCTTCCTTTTTCTGCTAAATTGAATTTTTCTTGAGGAAATAAAGGAGTTAAGTGTTCAAAAGAAACACGATCTCTAACTAAGTTAGGATTTAATCCGTTTATTTTAGATACTCTGATTAATGGAAAATATTTTTCACCTTCTTTTGGCGGACGAACATTTCCTCTTACAGTATCTCCTGTTTTTAAACCAAATAATTTAATTTGAGATTGAGAAACATAAATATCATCTGGTGATGATAAGTAGTTATAGTCAGAAGAACGTAAAAAACCATAACCATCAGGCATAATTTCTAATACACCTTCACTTTCAATAATTCCATCAAATTCAAAATCTGGATCTTTATAACGATTACCAGATTTATTACCATTACTTCTGTTAGAGTTGTTTTTGTCTCTAGTTTGGTTAGGGTTTTTCTTTGGAAGATTATTTTTTGGTTGTGGCTTATTTGGTTGTGGTTTGTTTTGAGTATTTGCAGGTTTTTGTTCCTGTTTTTCTACTTTTTTAGCAACTCTTTCTTTGGTTACTTTTGGTTTAGTTTCTACTACTGTTTCAACTTCTTTTTGTACAGTTTCTTTCTGTACAGGTTTCCTAGGGTTAGGTTTACGTTGAACTGTTTTTTCTTGTTTTACCTTTACTTCAGGTGTTTCTAATGTAAGCTGCTCAGTTTTAGCTTCTGTTGTTGTCTTTACTGTGTCAGTAGTTTTAGAAACTCTTTTTCTTTTAGGTTTCTCTGTTTTTTGTTTTACTTCAGAAACAAGAGAAGATGAAGTATCTACAGGGTTTGCAGCTTGTGTATCTAGTATTTGATACACTAAATCTAATTTTTTAAGTTGACTCGTCTTCGATAGACCAATAGATTTTGCAATTACCTGTAAATCAGCAAGTGTTTTTGCTTTTAGTTCTGAGATTTCGAACATTCTTTATGTGTTAAGTTAAATTGTAAACCTTATTTAGATAAGATTAATTATAATTTTTTTAGAGTTTATGTATTGTATATAGTACTATACAATATTTAATGGGTGGTTATTATATTACAAATATATGCAAAATTTTTAAGTTTTAGGTTTTCTTTTTAAAAAAGAAAGTTCTACTTTTGTATTTCTATTTTTTAATATGATTCAAAGAATACAGAGTATATATTTATTATTAGCAACTGCAGTTTCTGGCGGTTTAATATTTGTATTTGACATTTGGAGTAGTATTAAAGAGGAGATTTTTGCTTTGGATTTATTTTTTAGAGATTCTATGCTTTTAAAAGTAATTCCTTTGTTATATTTGCTTTCGGCGATTGTATCTTTTGCAACTATTTTTTTATTTAAAAATAGAAAGTTACAATTTGTTGTAGGCCGTTTAGTAATTTTGATCAATCTTTTTTTATTAGGATTATTGATTTATGTATCTCTAACTTTACCTGGAGAAGTTTCGATTTCGGAGAAAGGTATTGGGATGTTCTTACCAATTTTAGTTATTTTGCTTATTGTTTTGGCAAATAAAGCTATTAAAAAGGATGAAGATCTTGTGAAATCTGTAGATAGATTGCGATAAACCTATCATATTAGTATATTTAGTGCGAAAAAAAAACCGAGAATTTATTTCTCGGTTTTTTGTTTTCTATAACTTTCTAGAGTTTAAAACTAATTTGAATATTTAATTTGTATTTTTATTAACTAAAATAGTTTAAAATTAATAACAACTAACATATTGTAAATTAAATATATATGTTAATCTTCTCACTGTTTTCAGTGAGGTGTCTCACTGAAAACAGTGAGGTCGAAATTTCACCGAAAATGGGTATTGTAAGTCTCTTAATTGTACTCTAAATTTGTAATATAATAATGAAAGAAAAGATATACGTTCACGTAGCCGATGATCATAAAATATTAATAGAAGGCATCATCGCTGTAATAAATACTGATAAAGAAATTGAAATTAAAGGTTACTCTTTAACAGGACAAGAGGTAATTGATTGGTTTGATCAAAAAGAAAATTCGGCAGATGTGTTAATATTAGATATTACAATGCCAGTTTTAGATGGTTTTGAAGTATTAAAACACTTTAGAAAAAGAAAAATAGACCAAAAAGTTATTATTTTATCTAGTTATGATGATCTTAAGATTGTTCAAGAAGTTTTATCTTTAGGTTGTAATGGTTACATCTCTAAAAATAATGCTGGAGAGCACATTGTAAACGCTATTAAAGCAGTTGCAAATGGCGAGCAATATTTTAGTAGTGATATCCAGAAAATTTTATTACAATCTTTATCTGGTCAAAAGGTTCCTAAAGGAGAAATGCCAGACAAATATTTGTTAGAGAGTTTAACGGAAAGAGAATTGGATGTTTTAAAATTAATTACAAAAGAGTATAGTACGCTAGAGATGGCAGATTTAATGCATCTTAGTAGAAACACCATAGAAACGTATAGAAAAAGTTTGTTAAAAAAATTAAATGTAAAAAATGCAGTAGGCTTGGCAATGTATGCAGTTAAAAACAATATAGTTTAGTTCTTACACCCCTAAAAAAATAATTATTAAGCTTTGATTTATTTATAAATCGTTCCCCTAAAAGGTTTAATAGTTAACTCTAAGAACACTAATTGGTGCATGCATTCTAGCTTACTATAAATATGAATAGTTTTCCTTATAGAATTAAATATAGTATTAAAAACTCCCCTTATGAAAAAAATTAACTTATTTGCAGTATTAGCGTCGTTAACATTTATTTTTACTTCTTGCTCATTCAACGAAACAGTATTGCCAGAAGAACAAAATTTAGATTTATTAAAAGCGTATACCATTAAAAGAGACGTTGATGGAGCTTATTCTTTAGATTTTAATTTAAATGGAAATGTAAAAACGGAAAACGTTGTTGATGAAACTACAAATACTAATTATATTTATTTATATTCATCAGAAAATAAACTGAATAGTAAGGTTACTCAAGATTTTGTAATAGACGGAAATCAACTTAAAATAGGATTTGTAGATACCAATACTAGTAAACAACCTCAAATTAGTATTAAAGATGAAGACGCTTCATTTGCTAAAGCAAACAAAGAAGAAATGTTAGCTGAGTATAGTATCTCTGGCAATGAAAATGGAACTTATACACTAAACTTTAGTGTAAAAAATAAAGTGAAAGTAGATTTTATTTTTAATGAAGAATTAAGCATTTACGAAGTTCATTTACAAGAAGGAAAATCTGAAGAAACAGTTTTTTCTAAGGTTTTTGAAAAATTAGAAGGTCAAACTTTAAAAATTGATTTTGTAAATCATATTATAGAAAATAATACTTCTGCAAAATCAACAGGTTATACATATTTCAAAGAGAGAAGACCAGAAGTAATCATAGATTAAATAAATAAAAATTGAAAATCTTAAGTAGAATATTTTTGTTTTTGTTTTTGCTTATTTTTTTTAAAGCACTTTCAAATAGAAAAGAAGTTGTATTTCATACAGCTTCTTTTTGTATGCAATTAAATGATAGTGTTTTAATAAAAAGTTTTAAAAATGTTGATAAATTATATAAAGAGAAAAAATTTGATGTAGCATTAAAAAATGCATTTACTTTATTAGATAGTTCTAAGAATAAAAATAGAAGTGTTTTTTACAAAACAAACTATTTAATAGGAAATATTTTTTACGAAACACTAAGCTTTAATGATGGTATAAAATATTTTAGAGTTAATGTAGATAATATGTTAAATGATTCTCTATTATTAGATAATAAAGATGAAAATTTAGAATCAAAATTATTATTAATTCAAAATTATCTGCGTTTAGGAAGTTCCTATCACAAACTTAAAGAGAGGAGTAATGTAAAAGACAAAGAGCAAATTAAAAATTATAGAGACAGTACATTATATTATTATAAAAAAATTTTAGATTTTAACGATCTAAATAAAATTTATTTAGATACTAAAGCAAAAGCATATAGTAATTTATCTGCTTTTTATATTAATGATTCTTTATATGATTTAGCTACTAAATATGCCAATAAATCTATAAAAATTCATAAATTAAATAATAATAAAATAAATCAAGCTGCTGCTTTAGGTAATCTAGCGAGTATTTATTTAATTAAAGAAGATTTTAACTTAGCTAAAGAAATCTATTTAGAAGGTTTAGACTTAATAAAGAATGATAATAGTTCAAAAGCAGTAAGATTTAAAGCTAGTTTATATGCTAATTTATCTTGGGCTATGTACAAGTTAAAAGATTACAAAGCGTATGAATTTCAAGAAATATCTTATGGTATAAAAGATGAATTAAGAGATACTGAAATTAGAGGAATTGTAAAAAAAATTAATGCTGAATACGATGTTAATACAGTTAAAAAATTAGTTTTAAAAGAAGAAGAAAACAAACGACTAAAAAATCAAAGGACATTCTGGTTACTTGGTATAGGAAGCGTAATTATAATTATTACCTTATTGTTTGCATTAATTTTTTATAAACTTAGACAGAAAAATTTAAGTTTAAAACTATCTCAAACACAGTTAGTTCAGAGTCAGAATTTAGAAAAAATAAAATCAGATTCTCAGGTAAGGATTTTAAATGCTACAATAGATGGTAAAGAATCAGAGAGAAAACAAATAGCAGAAACGTTACATGACAGTATAAGTGCGCTTTTATCATCTGCAAATTTGCACTTACAAGCTACAAGAGGTCTTTTTAAAGGAGAAACACCTGTAGAAATAGACAAAACACAAAAAATTATAAAAGAAGCATCTCAAAGTATAAGAGATTTATCTCACACCTTAGTTTCTTCTGTATTGTTAAAATTTGGTTTAAAATATGCTATAAAAGAAATAGCAGAAAAATATTCTAACTCTCAAATTAAGATTGATACAAGAATAGGAGAAACAAGGAGGTACGAACAAAATTTTGAAATAAAAGTATATAATATTATTCAAGAATTTGTGAATAATATTTTAAAGCATAGTAAGGCAGAAAAGGCAATGATTAAGATAGATGAAGCCGATGGTAAATTATATCTAAGAATTTCTGATGATGGTGTTGGATTTGATAAAAATAAGGTAGTAAATAAAGAAGGACTTGGTTTAAATCAAATAGATGCTAGAATACAAATGATGCAAGGGGAATTCAATATAGATACAGCTCCTAAAAGTGGTACGGTTATTAAAGTTGTTTTACCTATTTTAGAAAAAAAACAAGTTAACCTCGTTTAGCAAGTTCTATAATTTCCATATCTTTTATTTCTCCATTGTCTAAGGAAAAACGCAACATGGTTCTTACTTTATGAAAACCATGGTTTCCTGCTGCACCTGGGTTTAAATGCAATAAGTTTAGTTTTTTATCATATTGTACTTTTAAAATATGAGAATGCCCAGAAATAAATATTTTTGGAGGGTTTACTTTTATTTCTTCACGAATTCTTTGATCATATCTATTAGGGTAACCACCAATGTGTGTTATCCAAACAGCAACATTTTCAACTTCAAATTTGTTGTCTAGAAGAAATTCAGATCTAGCATCAGCTCCATCAATATTACCAAAAACAGCTCGTAAAGGTTTTAATTTTTTTATAGTGTCGGTAACTTCTAAATTACCAATATCTCCAGCGTGCCAAACTTCATCTGCTTGCTTTACAAACTTTAAGATTTGAGCATCAATAAAACTATGAGTATCAGATAATAATAAGATTTTCTTCATAAAAAGAAATAGTTAGAAAAATTTAACGTCTCTATTGGCTTCAAATGTAATCATAACAAAATAAATTCCGTAATTTTGATGGCTACAAAAACAGACTTTCTTGAGGTATTTTATAGAACTTTCTTATAACGGAAAAAATTATCATGGTTGGCAAATTCAGCCAGATGTAATCTCTGTGCAAGAAAAATTAAACAAAGCGGTTAGTACAATTTTTCAAGAAAAAATTGAAGTTGTTGGAGCAGGTAGAACAGATACCGGAGTACATGCTTCGCAAATGTTTGCTCATTTTGATATAGATAAAACATTAAAAGGAGATATTCCGCACAAGTTAAACTCACTGCTTCCTATGGACATTGTAGTGTATAACGTGTTTGAGGTTGATGATGAGCAACACGCGCGTTTTGGGGCACTTAGCAGAAGTTATGAATATAAAGTATGGTTGGGTAGAAATCCTTTTTTATTAGATTTTTCGTGGCAAATACATTCTCAAGATTTGAATATAGATTTAATGAATGAGGCTGCAAAATTATTGTTAGAGTATACAGATTTTCAAACTTTTTCTAAAGTAAAGACAGATGTTTATACTTATAACTGTGATATTACAGAAGCTGTTTGGAAACAAAACGGAAAAGAATTGGTGTTTTATATAACAGCAAATCGTTTTTTAAGAAACATGGTGAGAGCCATTGTTGGTACTTTGGTTGATGTTGGTCTCGGAAAAATATCAAAAGAAGATTTTAGAAAAATTATTGAGAGTAAAAATAGAAGCAACGCAGGATTGTCAGTTCCTGCAAAAGGATTGTTTTTAACAAATATAAAATACTAAATTTTGGCAGGTAAAACAGGAAATGCATTTGATTTACAAATCTTCTTAAGACTAATGTCTTTTGCAAAACGCTATAAGTTAAACTTTTTTATTGCTGTTTTTTCCACTATTTTATTATCGTTGGTAGCACTACTAAACCCTTATTTAATAAAAGAAACGGTAGATAAATATATCACAGAAAAAGATGCTCAAGGCCTTATAAATAATATCATATTAATGTTTGTGGTTGTGCTTGTAGAAGTGTTGCTACGTTTTACTTTTATTTATTTTGCAAATTGGGTTGGTCAACATATCATTAGAGATATTAGAGCAAAAACATTTAGGCACATTTTACAGTTTAAAATGTCTTATTTTGATAAAAACTCCGTTGGTAAATTGGTTACCAGAGTCGTTTCTGATATAGAAACCATTGCCGCTTTTTTTAGTAGTGGTGTTTTTACAATAGTAAGTGATGTCTTGCAAATGTTTGCAGTAGCTGCGTTAATGTTTTATTTTAATTGGAAACTAGCCTTAATCGCTTTAGCAGTTTTACCTATTTTAATTTATGCCACAAGCGTTTTTCAGAAAGCCATTAAAGCTACTTTTCAAGAAGTAAGAAATCAAGTAGCAAATTTAAATGGATTTGTACAAGAGCGAGTTACAGGAATGAAGATTGTACAACTCTTTAATAGAGAAAAGATAGAGTATAAGAACTTTAACGATATCAATAATAAACATAAAGAAGCGTATGTAAAAACCATTTGGTATTTTTCTATTTTCTTTCCTATTGCAGAAATTTTATCATCTATTGGTATTGGTTTAATTGTTTGGTTTGGGAGTAAACAAATTATTGGAGGTACGGTACCAGGGCCTGGAACTGTAATGGCCTTTGTGCAAATGGCGCAAATGTTATTTAGACCTTTACGTCAAATTGCAGATAAGTTTAACCAATTACAAATGGGAATTGTTTCTGGGGAACGTGTTTTTAAGGTTTTAGATACCCACAGTAGTATTGTTAAAAACGGAACCATAACAGCAGGGAAATTAAAAGGAAACATCAATCTGAAAGATGTTAGATTTAGCTATATAAAAGGAGAAGAAGTTTTAAAGGGAATTTCTTTGGATGTAAAAAGTGGGCAAACAGTTGCTATTGTTGGTGCAACAGGAGCAGGAAAATCTACGATTATCAACTTAATAAACCGTTTTTATGAAATAGATACTGGTACTATTTGTGTTGATGATGTTTCTATTGATAACTATACATTAGAGAGTTTAAGAAACCAAGTTGCTGTAGTTTTACAAGATGTTTTCTTGTTTTCAGATTCCATTTTGAATAATATTACATTAAAAAATGATAAAATTACTTTAGAAGAGGTAGAAAAAGCTGCTAAACAAATAGGAATTCATGATTTTATTATGACACTTCCAGGAGGGTATCAATATAATGTAAAAGAACGTGGTGCGATGTTATCTTCTGGACAGAGACAATTAATTGCTTTTTTACGTGCTTATGTAAGCAAACCAAGTATTTTAATTTTAGATGAAGCTACTTCTTCTGTAGACTCTCATGCAGAACAAATGATTCAATATGCAACAGAAACAATTACAAAAGGTAGGACTTCTATTGTAATTGCACATCGATTAGCAACGATTAAACAAGCAGATAAAATTATTGTTATGGATAAAGGTTTAATTGTAGAAGAGGGTACTCATAACGAGTTGTTAGATAGAGAGAAAGGGTATTATAAAAACTTATATGATAAACAGTTTAGCATACAAAAAGCATCTTAGAATCCTTTTTTTTGATTTACATTTGTGGTACTAACATTAAAAATAAAAAAGATGAAAAAAATCGTAGTATCAATTTTCGTATTAGGAGCATTAGTATTTTCTTCTTGTAAATCTGAAACAAAAGAAGTGAAAGAAGTGGTTGTAGAAACCGAAACTGTAAATAAAGAAGAGTTAGAGTTAATCGATGAAGAAGAAATCGAGGAAGAAGTTAGTGAATCATTAACTTCAGCTATAGAAGGAGTCACAATTCCTAATTTTTCTAATGAGGAAGTAACGCAGAATTTATTAGGATATGCACAATATGCTAAAAATTATATAGAAGCTAATGGAGATTTTGTTAAAATTACAGGTATGGCTTCTAAAGGTGCTTCTTTATTGAAAAAAGGAAAAGAATTAACGTCTACTTTAGATGAAGGTGAATTAGCAAAATATAAAAGTGTATTATCTGCTATTCAAGAAAAAATGGCTGCAGCTAACTAGAAACATATTTAGTATTAATAAAAAAAAGGTTCTCAATTTGAGAACCTTTTTTTATGTGTTTTTTTAGATTTAATGAGTTACATTAAATCTTTTTTTAGCTTTTCATCGAGTTCAGTATAATCAGAATATAGCTCAAACCCACCGTCTTTTATATAAGAAATTTCTCCAGTTTCTTCAGATACCAACAAACAAACTGCATCTGTTTTTTCAGAAACGCCAATTGCAGCCCTATGTCTTAATCCGAATCTAGAAGGAATTTTTGTACTGTCGGAAACAGGTAAAATAACTCTTGTTGCAACAATATAATTGTCTCTAATAATTAAAGCACCGTCATGTAACGGACTATTTTTATAAAATACACTTTCTAAAATTGCAACATTTACCAAAGCATTCATACTGTCTCCAGTGTTTATTAAAAAATCTAGAGCATTGGTACGTTCAATAACAATTAAAGCACCTGTCTTAGTTTTAGCCATGTTTTTACATGCATCTAAAATTGTTTCTGTATCATTTTCTGTACCTATTTCTGTATGTAGAAATTTAAGTTGTTTTAAAAAACTTCGTTTATTGGTAAAGTTTGTGGTACCAATCATTAATAAGAATTTTCGTATTTCTTGCTGAAAAACAATGATTAATGCAATAACACCACCAGAAAGTAAATAGCCTAAAATACCACTTAGCATTTCCATTTTTAAGGCTTGGGTTATTTTCCAAATTAAGAAAATAAAGGCAATACCAATTACAATATTAATAGCAACGGTACCTTTTAATAGTTTGTAAATGTAATAGAGTAGTGTTGCCACTAATAAAATATCTAATGCATCTAGTAAAGAAAATTCAATAAAATCGAACATGAAAATTGACTGAGTTTACGCTAAATTACTAATAAATTTGATGACCGCAATATCAATTACCATTTTCTGTGTCTGATAATAATAATGGGTATTTTTCTCTGATTAATTTTATTTTTTCTTGAATGCTTTTATCACGGTGATTCGATTTTTTATAAGCATCTACCAAACTCACATAATTTTGGTTATATAATTTTACAGCTAGTTTATTTCGTAAATGTGTGTAGGCTGAGTTTAAAATATCTAAAGTAGAAATATAGGTTTCATAAGTAGTTAAGCGATCTGTTTTTATAGCTATAATTGCTTTTGTAGGATGGTCTGATGAGGAGGATATTTTATTACCATTACGCCAATCACAGTTTTGTTTGTTAATGTCTAATCCGCCTCCATTGTCTATAAAATTGATGGCAATTTGTTTTAATTCGTTTAATTGAATTGTTTTTCCGTCTACAAAAAGTTCATTGTTTTTGTTGATGTTTACTTCTAAGATATTTCTTTCATTGATGTCAATATCTGTGGGGTTTTCTTGTTTCTGAGGAATTTTTCTTGATATTCCTGCATCAACACTCATTGTGGTGGTTACTAAGAAGAAGATTAATAACAAAAACGCAATGTCTGCCATAGAGCCAGCGTTAATTTCTGGAGATTCTTTTCTACTCATAATTTCTAGTTTTTAAAAGTTAATAAATGGGTTGTCTATCCGAATTATTTCGAATTGATTTATTAAAGTTTGGTTAGGTAGATTTTTGGCGTTAACATTTATTTAACAAAAAGAATGCCAAATATTTATATGCTCATCATTGCGAAGGAAGAATAACCAAAGCAATCTGAGATTTCTCAATCGCTAAAAAGTGCTCATTTTAAAATGACAGTATTAAAGTTAATTGACAAGTTTTAGCCCTGATTGAAATGGCATCCTTTTTTTTAAAACTACGTCATTGCGAGGAACGAAGCAATCTGTTAATTAATAATGAGATTGCTACAGTTTACAAAAAAGTAAACTTCGCAATGACAGAAGAAAAAAGATATAGTTGAAAGCAGGAAACAGCTTCTAAAAATTATGAAGTGCTAGTTTAATGAAATATTTCTTTATTCCTCGCAATGACGATTAACGAATCTGATTTACAATTTTTACAGCTTCTACAGCTTCTTTTACATCATGAACACGTAAAATATTTGCGCCATTTAACAACGCAATGGTGTTTGCAGAAGTAGTGGCGTTTAGGGCTTCTTGGGCAGAAATATCTAAGGTTTTGTACAACATAGATTTACGAGAAATTCCGGCTAAAATGGGTGTGTCTAAACTTTTAAAAAGTGATAAATTCTTTAAGATTTCAAAATTATGAGCGTTGGTTTTTCCAAACCCGAAACCAACATCTATAATAATGTCATTTAATTTAAGTTGATGTAATTTGTGTATTTGTGCAGCGAAAAAAGAAATAATTTCTTTGGTTACGTCTTTATAAACAGGGTTTTTCTGCATGTTTTGTGGCGTACCTAACATGTGCATTAAAATATAAGGAACTTGCAAATTGGCAACAGTTGTAAACATCTTGTCATCCATTTTTCCGCCAGAAATATCGTTTACAATTGCTGCACCTGCGTTTATGGTTTCTTGTGCAATTCTACTTCTAAAAGTATCTACAGAAATAATAATTTCAGGGAAATTTTGTGTCAATAAATTGATAACAGGTACAATTCTTTGCAGTTCTTCTTCTTCGGAAATATGTTTTGCGCCAGGTCTAGAAGAATACGCACCAACATCTATAAAAGTGGCACCATCTAAAAGCATTTTTTCTACCTGAGAAAGAATATCTGTTTCATTTTTATATTTACCACCGTCAAAGAAAGAATCTGGTGTAATATTTAAAATACCCATCACTTTTGGTGATGCTAAATCTACTAAAGTACCTTTACAATTTATGGTCATGCTAACTCACTACTTTATTAATTACACCTGTAATTTTTGGAGCTTTATAGGCGTTCATTTTTTGCATTAAATCTTCTACAGAAGTACCAACAATTAGCATATCTCTATTGGTCTGTTTTAAGAAACCTTCTTCAATCATTTTGTCTAATTGTAGTAAAACAGTGTCGAAAAAACCATTTACGTTTAAAATACCTACTGGTTTTTGTTCTATATATAGTTGACTTAAAGTTAAGGCTTCAAACAATTCATCTAAGGTTCCAAAACCACCCGGAAGCGTAATATAACCATCTACTAATTGGCTCATAATTACTTTACGCTCGCTCATTGTTTTGCACACAATCATTTCTTCTACACCAGCATGTACAACTTCTTCTTTTTCTAATAATTGAGGAATTACACCAATAATTTCTCCGTTATGAGCTAGAATTGTATCGGCAATTGTGCCCATCATTCCTATTTTACCACCACCATAAACCAAACCGATTTGGTTGTTGGCAAAATAGTTTCCTAATTCTATAGCAGCTTCTTTATAAATAGGGTTAAAACCTAAGCTTGATCCACAAAAAACAACAACTTTTTTCAATTTTATGAGTTTTAAAATTCTTTTGTAAAAATAAATGAAAAGCCTATAGGATTTAGTATTTTTGAACAAATACTTTTTAACAAGATAGAATGCAAGATACATCTAAACAATATGATGCTGTAATTGAAGAATGCAGAAGTTTATTTATAAAAAAAATGAGTGATTATGGTTCTTCGTGGCGAATTTTACGACTACCATCTTTAACGGATCAAATTTTTATTAAGGCGCAAAGAATTCGTCAATTACAAGAAAACGAAGTTAGAAAAGTTGATGAAGGAGAGAAGTCTGAGTTTATCGGCATTATCAATTATTCTATAATGGCGTTAATTCAGTTAGAAAATGGAGTTGTAGCAAACCCAGATTTAAACACAGAAGAAGCAACCATTTTGTATGATAAACATGCAAAAATCACCAAAGAATTAATGATGAATAAAAACCATGATTACGGTGAAGCATGGAGAGATATGCGTGTTTCTAGTTTAACAGATTTAATTTTGCAGAAATTATTACGCGTAAAACAAATTGAAGATAATAAGGGAAAAACATTGGTTTCGGAAGGAATTGATGCCAATTACCAAGACATGATTAATTATGCCATTTTTGCAATGATTCATTTGGGGTAGAATCACAGTAAAGAGTACCTTTTGAGGGGTGTATATATCAAAAGGCATAAGTAATTACTTTACAAGTATAGAAAGTTTATATCGGTAAATTTTTAAAGAACAGTTAAAAATATAATAGATGAAAATATTAGTACAGTTAGCAAGAATTATAGTAGGAGCCTTATTTATATTTTCGGGTTTTGTAAAATTAGTAGATCCCATAGGATCGCAATATAAGTTTGAAGAATATTTTTCTGAAGGTGTTTTAAATATGGAGTTTTTAATTCCGTATGCATTGCCTTTTTCAATTCTATTAATCGTTGCAGAAATATTGTTGGGAGTTATGGTTTTAATTGGTTACAAATCTAAACTAACAGTTTGGAGTCTGTTTTTATTAACACTTGTTTTCTTGTTTTTAACTTGGTACTCTGCTTATTATAATAAAGTAACCGATTGTGGATGTTTTGGAGATGCTGTAAAATTATCTACTTGGGGCACTTTCTATAAAAACGTTATTTTAATTGGGTTAATTATTATCTTGTTGTTAAAAACCAACTTAATTAAACCAATTTTTGGAGGAAAGATTCCAAAGATCATTACCTTTTTATCATTAGGTGTTTTCTTATTTATTGTTCAGCATGTATTAACGCATTTGCCAATTATAGATTTTAGAGCGTATGCAATTGGTAAGAGTATTCCTAAAGGAATGGAATACCCAGAAGACGGAAGTATTCCTCCTGTTCATGATTTTATGCTAGAAGATGCGCAAGCAGATTTAGCACCAGAATTATTAAAGAAAGAAAAAGTAATGTTGGTTATTATCTATAATTTAGGTAAAGTTGATAAAAACGGATTTCCGGCAATTAAAGACATCACAACAAAAGCAAAGGAAAAAGGGTATACGGTTTATGGAGTTTCTGCTTCTTTTTCTGATGATTTAATTTTAGCTCAAGAAAAGTATAATTTGCCTTTCGAGTTTCTATTCTGTGATGAAACTACTTTAAAAACAATAATTAGAGCAAACCCTGGAGTTGTAATTTTAGATAAAGGAGTTGTTGTACAAAAGAAAAATTGGATAGATGTAGATGAGTTAGAATTGTAACTCAATTACCTTATATAAAGTTCTTAAGGACTAATTTTTACTACGTTTGTTATCTACGTCGGTAAGAGTTAGTCCTTTTTCGTTGTTATAAAATACATGTTTCGGACTCCCAATAATTTGAGCAGAATAAATACCAGAATGCCCAGAAAATAAGTAAGAAGTTATACACGCCAAGGCGATAAAAATTCCAGATTCAATTCCGAATAATTCAATACCCATAATAGTACAAGCAATTGGCGTGTTTGTAGCACCTGCAAAAACAGCCACAAAGCCCATACCTGCTAATAAAGGCATTGGTAAAGGAATAAACCAGATTAAAACGTTTCCTAAAGTTGCGCCTATAAAGAATAAAGGCGTTACTTCTCCACCTTTAAAACCAGCGCCTAAAGTAAAAGAGGTGAATAATAATTTCAGGATAAAATCGTAAGAATTTAAATCAATATTAAAAGCATCTACAATAGTTGGTACACCAAGTCCCATGTATTTTGTTGTTCCAATTAAGTACCATGTAATTGCTAAAATAATACCACCAATTACAGGACGAAGTGGAGGGTATTTAATAAGTTTCTTAAACGTATTTCCCCAAAAGTGAGTAGATTTAGAAAACAATAGACTTGCCAAACCAAAAATAATTCCAGCTAATACAGCCCATAAAACCGTTGCTGGTGTTAACGCAACAACTGTAGAAATACTATAATGTGTATGATGAGAAATTTGCCAAACATCACAAAAATAGTTGGCAAAAATAGCGGCTAAAAAACTCGGTAAAATAGCATCAAATTTAATACGACCAATAACCATTACTTCTAATGCGAAAATAGCACCCGCTAAAGGCGTTCCAAAAACAGAAGCAAAACCTGCACTGATACCTGCAATTAAAACAATTTTTCTATTAGCATCAGACAACTTAAAAACTTTGGTAAACTGATCTGCTATAGCACCACCAACTTGTACAGCTGTTCCCTCACGTCCTGCAGAACCTCCAAATAAATGCGTAAGGATGGTTCCTAAAAAGACCAAAGGAGCCATTTTAAAAGGAATTACTTTTTTAGGAGTATGATATTCTTCTAACAGTAAATTATTTCCTTTTACAACACTTTCTCCATAATAATGATAAGACAAACCAATAATCAAACCTGCAATAGGTAACAACGCAACAATCCAAAGGTTTGCTTCTCTATAATTTGTTGCCCATTCTAAAGACCATAAGAAAACTGCGGAAGTACTACCTGTTAGCACTCCAATAAGTAAGCAGATAAAAGTCCATTTTAAAAGAAAGAGTAAAGAAAAGCTTTGTTCAAATGAAAGAAAGAATTTTTTAATGGTATTCATAGCGTTTACTTCCACTTAAAAAAAGAAATTGTTAGATTTTATGGTATTCAAAACCATATATGTTTTGATTTCATTGGCAAAAATAAACAATTAATACCTAATAAGTACTCAATTTAGGTTTGTTGGCAGGTAAGTTGCGTTAGGGATTGCAGTGGAAATCCTTTTTAAATGTTTTTAGAAATGCATCATTGCGAGGAACGAAGCAATCTATTTATCTAAAAGAGATTGATCCATAAAGCAGCAAAAGCTTTATTAACAATGACAAATTTAAAAAGATTGTAGCGCAAAGCCCGACCTATAAGGGAACGCCCAAATAAAATGAATTATGTACCATGAATTGTTGGTGTTGTATTTTTAAATTATATTGTAAGTCGATAAAAAATAGATATAGAATGAACGAGTTTGTTACATATACATCAGAAGAAAATTACGCTTTAATTACGATTAATAATGGAAAAGCAAATGCAATTTCGCATGAAGTTGTGGCGGGTTTAAATGCAAGCTTAGACAAAGCAGCAGCAGAAAATAAAGTGGTAATTATTACTGGTCAAAAAGGTATATTATCTGGAGGATTCGATTTAAAAGTGATGACAAAATCTCCGGAAGCAGCTAAAGAATTGGTTACAAAAGGATCTCAATTATCCTTAAAAATGTTGTCTTTTTCGCAACCAATTATTATTGCGTGTTCTGGGCATGCCATTGCTAAAGGAGCTTTTTTACTACTTTCTGCAGATTATAGAATTGGTACAGAAGGCGATTTTAAAATTGGTTTAAATGAAGTAATGATTGGTATGACGATGCACAATGCAGGAATTGCGATTGCAAAATCTAGATTGTCTGAAGTCTATTTAAATAGAAGTGTAAATAATGCTGAAATTTATAATCCTAAAGATGCGGTAAAAGCAGGTTTTTTAGATATGATTGTTCCGGATACTCACTTATTGCCAACAGCTATAAAAGTAGCGGGTATGTTTGCAAAACTGAATAAGAAAGCACACGCCCAAACAAAGTTAAAAGTTAGAAAACAACATTTACAAGATTTAGAAAATGCAATTGAATTGGATTTAAACAGCGATATCTCTATTAATTCTTAATAAAAGCGGTGAATTTTTACACTTATTTAAAGGAAATAAACTTTGTTATATTTCTTTTGAATGGTAACTTTGACGCTTAGTGAAAAACTAATTTATAGAATTTTAGGAAATGGATATATTATTAAATGTTGTAGGTAATAAAAAGATTAATGAGAAAATAACTATCTCTGGTTCTAAGAGTGAATCGAATAGATTGTTAATTCTTCAGAATTTATTTCCAGAAATTTCTATAGAAAACTTATCAGATTCAGACGATTCTGTACACATGCAACATGCCCTTTCTACAGATAAAGAAACGGTAGATATTGGTCATGCAGGTACAGCAATGCGTTTTTTAACGTCATATTTTGCCGTAAAAGAGGGTAGAGAAGTGGTTTTAACAGGTTCTGATAGAATGCAAAATAGACCTATTGAAATTTTAGTGAATGCTTTAAAAGATTTAGGAGCAACTATTTCTTATGAAGACAAAGTTGGGTATCCGCCAATCAGAATTAAAGGTTCTAAAATTACAACAGATAAAGTTCAGATTAACGGAAACGTAAGTAGCCAGTACATTTCTTCTTTATTATTGATCGCATCAAAACTAGAAAACGGATTAGAAATAGAGTTGTTGGGCAAAATTACTTCGGTACCTTATATAAAAATGACGTTGAGTTTGCTGAATCAATTAGGGATTGAAACTAATTTTGAAGGAAACTTCATTAAAGTGAATCCTAAAAAATCAATAGAAAAACAACTTGTTGTTGTAGAATCAGACTGGTCTTCTGCTAGTTATTTTTATTCAATTATTGCATTATCAGATATTGGATCAGAAATTCAATTATCAGCATATAAAAAAGAAAGCTTACAAGGAGATTCTTGTTTGGCTGAAATTTATCTACATTTTGGAGTAGAAACTATTTTTGGTGAGAATTTTATCACCCTTAAAAAAGTAAAAGAAACGAAGAAAGAAACTTTAGAAATCGACTTAAAAAACGCACCAGATATTGCACAGACCATTGCCGTAACTTGTTTTGCAGAAAATATTGCCTGTAATTTAAGTGGTTTACACACGTTAAAAATTAAAGAAACAGACAGATTAGTTGCTTTAAATGACGAGTTAACCAATTTAGGAGCCATTATTTCTGTAACAGACAAAAGTTTACATTTAGAAACTTCTACTACCATAAATTCAAATATTTCTATAAAAACGTATAACGATCATAGAATGGCAATGGCATTTGCTCCTTTGGCACTAAGAGTTCCTATTAAAATTTTAGATGCTGAGGTGGTTACAAAATCGTACCAAAAATTTTGGGATGACATGCAACAAATTGGTATTAAAATAGATAAACTATAAATAAACGCTCAAACACTTGACAACGCCTATTCCGATATCGTATATTTGCGCTCGTTATAAGCAAATATATATATGAAATTATCGCACTTTGAATTTGATTTGCCAGAAGAATTGTTAGCAACGTATCCTGCTGAACATAGAGATGAATCTCGCTTAATGGTATTAAACAGGAAAGAACAAACCATAGAACATAAGGTTTTTAAAGATGTTATAGATTACTTTGATGAAGGTGATGTTATGATGTTGAATAATACCAAAGTTTTTCCTGCAAGAATGTATGGTAATAAAGAAAAAACGGGTGCTAGAATAGAGGTGTTTTTATTAAGAGAACTAAATTCTGAAAACAGATTGTGGGATGTTTTAGTAGATCCAGCAAGAAAGATTAGAATTGGTAACAAATTATTTTTTGGAGACGATGATAGTTTAGTTGCAGAAGTAATAGACAACACAACCTCTAGAGGTAGAACTTTACGTTTTTTGTTTGATGGTTCTTATGAAGAGTTTAGAGCAAAATTATTAGAATTAGGTCAAACTCCATTACCTAAAGCAATTGGTAGAGATGTAGAGCCTTTAGATGATGAGCGTTACCAAACTATTTATGCAAAGCATGAAGGAGCTGTTGCAGCACCAACTGCAGGTTTGCATTTCTCTAAGCATTTAATGAAACGTTTAGAAATTAAAGGAATTGAATTTGCAGAAACTACATTACATGTTGGTTTAGGTACATTTAGCCCGGTAGAAGTAGAAGATTTATCTAAGCATAAAATGGATTCTGAGCAGATTGATATTTCAGATGCAACTGCAGAAAAAATCAATAAAGCTAAAAAAGAAAAAAGAAGAGTTTGTGCTGTAGGTACTACGGTAATGAGAGCTATAGAATCTTCTGTTTCTTCTAAAGGTGAGTTAAATGGTTATACAGGTTGGACAAATAAATTTATTTTTCCTCCTCACGATTTTAGTATTGCTACAGCAATGATTACTAATTTCCATACGCCAAAATCTACATTATTAATGCAAGCAGCCGCTTTTGGAGGTTATGATTTTGTAATGGAAGCCTACAAAGAAGCTATAAAAGAAGGATATAAATTCTCTACTTACGGAGATGCTATGTTAATTATATAATTCTTTCAAGAATTTAAAAACTAAAACTGACAGTTATTTTAATTGTCAGTTTTTTTTTGCGTTACCTAAAAAGGTCGCGCTTTCCGTTGTATCTTTTTTGTTAATAAAAACACAAAAAAGGATGCCACTTCAATCACTAACGCAGCCAATTAGCAAACCATAGCAATAAGCTAAAATTATATGCGTATTTTTGCAACTCTATTTTTAAAAACTAGAAAACTTGACTAAAAAGAAAGACATAAGAGCCTTAACCAAAGAACAACTACGCGACTTTTTTGTAGAAAATGGTGATAAAGCCTTTAGAGGAAATCAAGTATATGAATGGCTTTGGAGCAAGTCTTTACATACTTTTGGTGCAATGACAAACATTTCTAAAGAAACTAGAGAAATGTTAGAAGCTAACTTTGTGATTAATCATATCAAAGTAGATTCTATGCAAAAAAGTAAAGATGGTACTATAAAAAACGGAATTAGATTACACGATGGTTTAATCGTAGAGTCCGTTTTAATACCTACAGATAAAAGAACAACAGCCTGTGTTTCTAGTCAAGTAGGGTGTAGTTTAGATTGTAAATTCTGTGCAACTGCACGATTAAAAAGAATGCGTAATCTAAACCCAGATGAAATTTACGATCAAGTTGTTGTGATAGACAAACAAAGTAGATTGTATTATGATAAGAAACTAACAAACATTGTTTTTATGGGAATGGGAGAACCATTAATGAACTATAAAAACGTAATGAAATCTATAGAGATGATTACCTCACCAGAAGGTTTAGGTATGTCTTCTAAGAGGATTACTGTTTCTACATCTGGAGTACCAAAAATGATAAAAATGATGGCAGATGAAGAAGCTAAATTCAATTTAGCGGTTTCTTTACATTCTGCAATAGATGAAGTTAGAACTTCAATAATGCCTTTTAACGTCAATTTTCCTTTAAAAGATTTAAAAGAATCTTTAGAATATTGGTATGAAAAAACAGGAAGAGCAATTACGTATGAATATATTGTTTGGGGAGGTATTAATGATAGAAAAGAAGATATAAAAGCATTAGTAGAATTTTGTAAAGCAGTGCCTTGTAAAATCAACCTAATAGAATACAACCCAATTGATGATGGAGAGTTTCAACAAGCGAGTCCGTCTGCTATAAATAATTATATTTCTAACTTAGAAATGAATGATATTACTGTAAATGTAAGAAGAAGTAGAGGTAAAGATATTGATGCTGCTTGTGGGCAATTGGCAAATAAATCTTAAAGAAAACTGTAATACTTAACTTGTGTTAGTATCTCGTTAATTTCCCTATTTTTGACTTTTAAAAACTCGTCTAGTACAAATGAAGCCAGTAGAACTTATTAAACTTCCCATTAAAAATGAAATGGAACTCTTTGAAGAAAAGTTCAAAGATTCTATGTTGTCAAAAGTTCCGCTTTTAAACAGAATAACCTATTATATTGTTCGTAGAAAAGGAAAACAAATGCGACCAATGTTTGTTTTCTTAGTGGCAAAAATGGTTTCTAATGGTGGTTTCGATGAAAGAACGTATCGAGGAGCTTCTGTTGTAGAATTGATTCATACCGCTACCTTGGTTCATGATGACGTTGTAGATGAAAGTAATAGAAGACGTGGTTTTTTCTCTGTAAATGCACTTTGGAAAAATAAGATTGCAGTTTTGGTTGGTGATTTTTTATTATCAAAAGGATTATTATTATCCATAGATAATGAAGATTTCGATTTGCTAAAACTAATTTCTATTGCAGTTCGAGAAATGAGTGAAGGAGAATTACTTCAAATAGAAAAAGCTAGAAAATTAGACATTACAGAAGAGGTGTATTTTGATATCATTAGAAAAAAGACAGCAACATTAATTGCTGCTTGTTGTGGTATTGGAGCTGCTTCTGTTGGTGCAAATCAAGATTGCGTTAGAAAAATGCGAAAATTTGGTGAGTATATTGGTATCGCTTTTCAAATTAAAGATGATTTGTTTGATTATACAGAAGCTAATATTGGAAAGCCAACAGGTATCGATATTAAAGAGCAAAAGATGACCTTGCCTTTAATCTATACCTTAAATAACTGTTCTAAAAAGGAGAAATCTTGGTTGATTAATTCTGTTAAAAAACACAACAAAAACAAAAAACGAGTTAAAGAGGTAATTGCTTTTGTAAAAGAAAAAGGTGGTATAGAATATACAACCACCAAGATGAATGATTACAAAAACAAAGCTTTAGCTATATTAGAAGATTTCCCTACATCACCATATAAAGACTCTTTATTAACCATGATAGATTACGTTGTAGAACGTAAAATATAGGTTAACAGACTTTAAAATTATTTTAAATATTCGCTTTTAAAGAAATTACAAAGTTTCTACCTGGAGAAGCAATTCCAGAACTATAAGGTCTATAACGTTTGTCTGTAATGTTTTCTAATCCAGTAGAAATTAATAAATTATCTGTAAATCGATAAGATGTTTTTAAGTTTAGCGTAATATAAGATGGCGAATATGGATTTCCATTTGCATCAATTGCATAGATATAATCTTTAGCTATTTCACTTTCAGGCATGTCTTCATAAGCAACAGAACCACTATAATCTGCATATAGTTGTGCTTTTAATTTGCTTGCGTTGTAGGTAAGACGTGTAGAGCCAAACCAAGGAGCAGCGTGTCTAGAAGGACTTATATCTCCATTGTCTAACTCTTCTTCTCCTTTTTGATAACTTAGTGTAGATGAAAAACCAATTCCGCTTCCTAGTTCTGCTTCAAAACCTGTTTGAAAACCATACACATTAGCATTTGCTGCATTTTGAACTGCTTGTACGTTGCTCAATTCTCCGTCATACATAATTTCAGTTTCACCATTTAAGGTAAAATCTCTTATTACCATGGCGTCTTTTAAATTAGTATAAAAACCAGTGACCTCAATTTTTAAGTAATCACCAAAAGTTTTTGCTATAGAAATATCTGTATTGTAAGCATATTCTGCTTTTAAATCAGGATTAGGAACTACTACTGAACCAGGTTCTGAATCGAAAATTTTACCAACATCATCTACATTAGGTGAGCGAAAAGCGGTAGAGAAATTGGTACTTAACAACCAATCTTCTTCCGGCCTAAAAACCAAACCTAAACTACCTGTTAAAGCTCCGTCATTTAAATTTGCTTCAGTAAAAGGAAAAGGGTAAAAAGTAGTATCGAAAGTAGCGTTTAAGCTGTAAAAGTTATAACGCAAACCAGATTGTAAAACCCATTTTTTCGAATAATTATATTGGTTAGAAACATAAATACCTAAAGAAGACCAATTAGAATCTGGGTATCTGCTTGGTCCTGTTTGAGAAATATTGGTATCTACATCTGTGTTTACTCCTTTAGAGTTTACATCATTAAAAACATATTCCGTTCCGTAAAATAATTTACTTTTTCCACTTAAGCTTTTAGAGAAATCTAAGTTGGTAGAATAGGCGTCTACTCGTTCTGTTCTTGTCTCTCTTTCGTTATCATTAAAATCTCTACTAATTCTACTTTCATCAAATTTTTGATATGTCAACCTTAAAGTTACGTCATCATAAAAAGAATTGCTTCCTTTTTTGTTGATTTCAAAATTATTCATCATCCATTTTTGTGGCCCGTAGCTCCATTCTCCATAACGAGGATTTCCGTCTTTGGTTCTTAAATGTCTATCATATCTAGCATAACTAGAAGTTTCTGATAAGTGGAAACCGTATTCAAAGTTCCACTTTTCATTTGGCTTAAATCGTACTTTTTGCATTAAGTTGGTTTGTGTATAACCAGATGGGGTCTGAATTTTTGGATTTTTATTGGTAATTACAATATCTTCATTGTTCTGTCTTTCAACATAAACATTTCTTAAATATTCTTCTGGACCATTACTTCCCATTCTTAAATCACCATAATCATTATAGCTTAAACTGGTAACAAACGCCCATTTTTTATAGCCTAAATTAAAATCTGCATGATAGGTTTTTTCTTCATTTGCAGAAGAGAATCGTGTAAAAGCATTTCCAGTAATTAATGTTTCATCATCTAAAGACAAACTAGGAGATAAGGTTTTAAAACTCATTACTGCGCCAATAGCATCGCTACCGTAAATTACAGAACCAGGACCAAAAATAATCTCGGTTTCTTCTATAGTAAAAGGATCTAAAGAAATTACATTCTGAATATTACCGGCTCTAAAAATGGCATTATTCATTCTAACTCCATCTATGGTATATAGTAATCTGTTGGTTGCAAATCCTCTAATTAGAGGGCTTCCGCCTCCTTGTTGACTTTTCTGCATAAAAACTTTACCAGAAACGGTAAGTAAGTCTGCAGCTGTTTGTGTATTCATTAAACCTACCGCTTGTGGCGATATAACACTAACTTTAGTTGCTAAATCAGACGTTTTTTGTTTCCATTTTGTAGCAGAAATAACAATTTCATCTATTCTTAAAATAGTAGGAGTTAAGTGTACTAAAAAGTTGTTTTGTTTAAAAGCTTCGTAACTTTTAATTTTTGTCTTAAAACCAAGAAATCGAACTTCTAATGTTTCGGCATATTTAAAATCACTAATATCTGCTTGTCCTTCTCCGTTTGTAGTAACATAATTATTGGTTAGTTTGTTAAAGATAGTTACTTGCTCTAAAGGCTCTTTGGTTTCTTTGTTAAGTACTGTAAGAACTTGAGCACTAGTAGTGTAGTTTAAGAGTAAAAGGAAAAAAATAAAAGTAATTTTTTTAATCATTTCAAGTTTTTTGATGTTGATAAATCTCTAAGAATATTTATCAATAATCATGCCTAATAACGTTAAAATGATAATAAATTTAAGATTTCATTAACACTAATAATTCTTCTACAAAATCTCTAGAATTAGATAGTCTTGGTACTTTATGTTGCCCGCCTAATTTGTTCTTTTGTTTCAGCCATTTGTAGAATAAACCTTCTTCTGCTTGGTGTACTTTTGGGGCCATTAATGTCATGTTTAAATAGCGTTTTGCTTCGTAGTCTGAGTTAATAGATTTTAAAGCATTGTCTAATACTTCAGAAAAATAGCCCATGGATGCTGGTTTTTTACTAAACTCTAAAATCCACTCATGACCACCTTTTTCTTTGCCTTTCATAAAAATAGGACCAACCGTATAATCAGAAATGGTGGCTTCAGTTTTTTCGCAAGCTAACTTTAAAGCATCTTCTACGTTTTCGATGTTCAGTTCTTCTCCAAAGACATTTATGTAGTGTTTTGTACGCCCTGTAATTTTAATTCTGTAGGGTTCTAATGAGGTAAAACGAATTGTATCGCCAATTAAATAACGCCATAAACCACCGTTTGTAGTAATGATTAAAGCGTAATCGATGTCTTTTTTTACATCAGCAAGTGTAATCGTTTCAGAATTTTCGCCTTTGTATTCACTCATTGGAATAAATTCATAGAAAATTCCGTAATCTAACATCAATAATAATTCTTTAGAGTTGTTTCTATCCTGAATGGCAAAGAAACCTTCTGAAGCATTGTAAATTTCGTAATACTTAAAACGCTGTTTCGGAATAATTTTTTTGTACTGTTCTCTATAAGGGTTAAAGTTTACGCCTCCATGAAAATAGACTTCTAAATTAGGCCAAACTTCTAAAATATGTTCTTTTCCGGTTCTTTCTAAAATACGATTAAGCAATACCAACATCCAACTTGGTACACCTGCTAAACTTGTAATATCTTCATCGATAGTTTCATCAATAATGGCATCCATTTTTGTTTCCCAATCGCTCATTAAAGCTACTTCTTGGCTAGGAGCAGAGCTAAAATCGGCCCAAAAAGGCATGTTTTCTATAATGATAGCAGATAAATCTCCAAAATAAGAATTGTTGTCTTGGTACACATCAGAACTTCCGCCTAAGCGTAATCCTTTTCCAGTAAAAAGCTGCGTATCTTCATTATTATTAATGTACAAACACAACATATCTTTACCTGCTTTCATGTGGCAATATTCTAAAGCTTCATCAGAAACAGGTATAAATTTACTTTTTGCGTTGGTGGTTCCGCTACTTTTTGCAAACCATTTAATATCTGTTGGCCAAAATAAATTTTGTTCGCCTTTTCTACATCTTTCTATTAATGGTTCAAAAGTTTCATATTTCTGGATAGGAACATTTTTTGTAAAATCCGTATGATTTCTTATTTTAGAAAAGTTTTTTTCCTTTCCAAATGTTGTGTTTCTAGCTGTATTTACAAGTTTTAAAAGTAATTCATCTTGTACATCAATAGGGTATTTTAAAAACAGTTCAATTTGGTGTTTACGTTTCTTTAAAAACCAAGAAATTATAGAATTGATAATTTGAAAAGCCATAGAAATTCGTAAGTTTGTTTAGAATGATTTTAGAACAAATATTGTTTTAAAACCGAAGTTTAAAAATACAAAATTTGTGCGATGATTTACCAAGGAGTTTTAAAAAAAATGATGACTGAGAATGCAGCTGAAATTCTGTATTATTTAGATATGAATACTGATTTTATAAACATGAATCAGCTAATAAATAAAGAGATAACAATCAATTTTGTTACTTATGAATGTTTAAACTGCCATTTAGAAAAGAAAATTTATAGACAAGGTTTTTGTAAATCTTGTTTTTTTGAGATTCCAAGTGCTGCAGATTGGATTATGAAACCAGAATTAAGTAAAGCACATTTAGGCATAGAAGATAGAGATTTGGCGTATGAGCAAGCAGTGCAATTAAAACCACATATTGTGTATTTAGCAAATTCTAGCAATGTAAAAGTTGGTGTTACTAGAAAACAACAAGTGCCAACACGTTGGATAGATCAAGGAGCACATGAAGCAATAGAAATTTTGGAAGCTCCAAACAGATATTTAGCAGGAATTACCGAGGTTGCTTTAAAAGATTATGTGGCAGATAAAACCAATTGGCGTAAAATGCTAAAAAACGATATTGAAGATGTAGATTTAGTTGCATGGCGAGATAAATTAAAAGCATTTATCCCAGAAGAAGCTAAAGAATATTTTATTGATGATAATGTTGAGACACATATTAATTTTCCGGTAGTAAAATATCCTGAAAAACCCAAAAGTTTAAACTTGATTAAAACGCCAAAATACACAGGTAAATTAGTTGGAATAAAAGGACAGTATTTAATTTTTGAAGATGAAACTGTTTTTAATGTAAGAAGCAATGAAGGTTTGGTAGTTTCAATAGAAGTATAAGTTCAGTTTTTTCTGATAATTTTAGTAAAAACTAGTGTAAATCATAAATGTAATTATAATAAAATAGACAATTTAAATTTATAAATTATGGCAATTATAAAAGCAGTACGAGGTAATCACCCACAAATTCCAGAAGATTGTTACGTAGCAGAAAATGCAACAATTGTTGGGGAAGTTTCTTTAGGTACAGAATGTAGTATTTGGTTTAATGCAGTGCTTAGAGGCGATGTACATTACATAAAAATAGGTAATAAGGTCAATATTCAAGATGGTGCGGTAATTCACGCAACGTATCAAAAATCGCCTACAACAATTGGTAATAATGTCTCTATTGGGCACAATGCAATTGTACATGGTTGCACAATTCATGATAATGTTTTGGTGGGGATGGGCTCTATTATTATGGACGATTGTGTGGTAGAATCTAACTCAATTATAGCAGCAGGTGCGGTTGTTACCAAAAATACGCGAGTAGAAAGTGGTAGTATTTACGCAGGAGTTCCGGCTAAGAAAGTAAAAGATATTTCAGAAGAACTAATATCTGGTGAGATTGACAGAATAGCCAATAATTATTTAAAATATTCTAGTTGGTTTAAAGAATAGAATTTGGGCGTTACACAAAGTCGGGCTTTCATTACTCGCTTTTTTATGGAGAATAAAGTTCTGCATAAAAAGAGCTCAAACAAATAGCCTGTCTTGAGCGAAGTCGAAAGGCTCTATCCCTAACGCAAAACAAATTCGTTATAAAAACAAAAACCCGATTTCAATTAAGAAATCGGGTTTTTTCAATCAACTAATCAACCAAAACTAGTTTACTTTTATTTTTTAAGATCTATCACCTCTTTGATCTCTTTTGTTGTTTTTAGATCCTTTTTTTCCTTTTGTTTTATGCATTGCCATTTTGCTTCTCTTTTTATGCATTTTTTCAAACTTGTCAAACTGCTCTTTGCTTAAGATGTCTTTCATACGGTTTTTCATTGCAATCTTGTCATCTAATCGTTTGTTTTGCATTGCAAACATTTCATCTGCCGTTGGTCTTTTTTTATCTTTTCTGTCAGCTTTTCTTTCTGCCATCGCAGCTTGCCTTTTTGTCATTTTAGCCACTAAAATAGGTTTAATTTGGTTTTGTTGTTTTTCAGATAAATCTAGAAGAGTCAGTGTCATTTTTTTAACTGCTAAAGTAGCGTGTTGTTCTGCTGTTAATTTAGAGTTTCTTTCTCCGTTTCCTCCTCTTTTTTTCTGTGCTTGTGTAGTAAATGTTACTGCAAATACTAATACTAAGATGCTTGCTAATTTTTTCATATTTTTATAATTTTAATGTTTTTATATATACTTCTTTGACCCATAAAAACTAGAAAGGTTTAATTTAAATTTATGTTTAACAAGTATTTAACATAGAAGGAGTGTTGTAAAAGTAAAAACTCGGCTTCCATAAAGAAACCGAGTTTTTTAATAAACTAATCAACCAAAACTAGTTATTCTTAATTTTTTTTCTTTTTACCTTTCTTTTCAGTATTTCCTTTTTTCTCCTTTGCCATTGCTTCAAATTTAGCAAATTGCTCTTTGTCTAAAATGCTTTCCATTTTAGTATTAAAAGCAGCAGCTTTTTCTTTTCTTTCAGCATTTAATTGTTGGCGTTCTTCTTTACTAGGTTTTTCTCCAGAATCTTGTTGTGCTTTCCTTTTTTCCATAGAGGCTTGTCTATCTGCCATCTGTTCTTCTAATAAAGGTTTAATCTCATTTTGCTGATCTGCAGTTAAATTCAAATCTGTTGTCATTTTTTTCAACATCTTTTCAGTAGAAGGTTTTCCTCCGTTTCTTTGCGCTTGCGCAGTAAATGTAAATGCTATTACAAGTACTAAAATGGTTACTATTTTTTTCATTGTTTTTTTTGTTATTTTTTAATTACGCTTCTTTGACACTTAAAAAATAAAAAGGTTTAAATTTGTATTTCTGTTTAACACGTTTTTAAGAAATAAATATGAAAAATTTTTTGTGGCTCCTTGTATTATTACCAACATTTACAATAGCACAAGATAGTATCCGTGTAGATATGAGTAATCCTCATGCTACTGTTTATACACACTTATATTTTTTACAATCAGACTCTTATCAACCTAAAAAAGCAGCAAAAACTATTTTAGGCCTTTCTGAAGACAAAGCAATAGAAAAGGCTATTAAAATAAAGCAGGTTTTAGATGGTAAAGGGTTATTTGTAGATTTAAATAAGGTGCCTACAAATTCTAATTATAAAGATTCTATAGGGTACTCTTCTTATTTTAGATACGTATTATTTCCAGAAAGAATGCCTCAGATTTATGTAGAAAAAATAGGAGATAATTGGTATTATTCAACAGAAACGGTTACAAAAATAGAAAGTTTATACAAGGAGGTTTACCCTTGGTATATTCAGAAATTACAGAAATTAATTCCGGTTTCTGGACATAAAAAAATACTAAACTTAGAATTGTGGCAAATAACAGGCTTATTTTTAATGCTTGTTTTAGGGTACCTTATTTTCTTAATAGCAAAAAGAGTTGCTTTTTTTATATTACTAAAATTGCAGCATCAAATAACAAAGAACACCAATTTTGAAGTGAATAAAGTAATTAAAAAATTGGCACATCCAATAAGTTTATTGGTTATGCTAACTTTTTTAGACAAAGCTTTTCCTTCATTACATTTTGGTTTAACCACTAATACGTGGGTCTTTTTAGGTTTAAATATTACAGAAACAGTTTTCTGGATTTATGTTTTCTTAAAATTAGTGCAAGTTGTAATGCGTATTTATGCAGAATTTACAGAGAGAACTCACGGAAGGTTAGATGATCAGTTAGTACCTATTTTACATAGTCTTTTAACAGGTTTGGTTATTGTAGGTGGTGCTTTAAAGTTATTAGTACTTTTTGGGGTAGATACAACAGCAATGATAGCCGGTGCAACTATTGGAGGTTTGGCTTTTGCGTTAGCATCTCAAGACACTGTAAAAAACTTGATTGGAACCATTATGATTTTTCTTGACAAACCTTTTCATATAGAAGATTGGATCGAGGCAGGAGAAGTGGTAGGTACTGTAGAAAGAGTAGGTTTTAGATCTACTCAAGTAAGAGCAGCAGATACTTCTATATATCAAATACCAAATAGTAAACTGTCTGAGTTGGTTATTAATAATAAAGGTTTGCGTTTATTTAGACGATACAATACCAATTTAGGTTTGCGTTATGATACACCTCCAGAATTAATAGAAGCCTTTGTAAAAGGGGTTAGAGAAATTATTATTGCACACCCAGAAACACGTTCTGATTCTTACAATGTAGAGTTTACAGGTTTTGGAGATTCTGCCTTATTGGTTATGGTTAATGTGTATTTTAAGAGTTTAACTTGGGGAATAGAGCAATCTTCTAAACACAGGCTGCATATTGCTATTGTAAAGTTAGCGAAAGAATTAGGAGTCGATTTTGCTTTTCCTTCTACAACGGTTACTATTGAGAATTTCCCAGAGAAAAAAGGGTTAAATCCTAAGTATAATATAGATAAAGAAAGAATTGATGCGGTAATTACTAGTGTAGTAAGCGATTTTAATAAAGAGAATCCTTCGGAAACTAGTTCATAAAGTACTTAATTTAAAATAGAATGTCATTGCGAGGTTACGAAGCAATCTGCTTACAGATTAAGGAGATTGCTTTGTATATTTCAATAACGCACTGATTTATCCGTTTTTTGCTTCTTTAAAAATTTCTCTAACAGCAATTTCGTAGTTTTTTACGTTGCTTGCTTTTTTAATTTTTTTATACGTTTTCTGAGGATTTGAAAAACTCTTTGAAAAATACTCCCAAAAACCAAGCATTTTCATTTTTATAGGAGTTGGTCCAGAAAGTGCAGCGTCATACTCTGTAAAAATACGATCGTGAAACTCATTAAAAATATCAAATCTATTTTTTGGATATTCTGTGGTGTCGTTTTTAATCATACTTGGTAAAAAAGGATCTGCAATTAAGCCTCGTCCAATCATCCAATGATCTATTGATGTAAATCGTTCTTGTAGTTTTTTAAATGCAGCAACAGAAGTGATATCACCATTATAATACATTTTATGTTTGCTATTATCTAAACATTTTTGAAATGCCTCTAAATTAGTTCCGCCTTTGTATAGTTGTTTTCCAATTCTTGCGTGAATGGCAATATTTTTTAAAGGATAAGTATCTAAAATAGGCAATACATCTAGAATTTCTTCTGGAGTTTCATAGCCCATTCTCATTTTCATAGAAACAAGAATATCCGATTCATTATGAATTTTATGAAGAATACTATTTATTTTTTCAGGATCTGCAATTAACCCAGAACCCATTCCACGTTTGGTAACCATCGGGTAGGGGCAACCTAAATTCCAATTTAATTCTTTGTATCCTAATTCTCTTACGTATTTAGCTACAAAAAGAAACTCTTCTACATCATTGGTAATAATTTGCGGAATTACCTCTAACTCGGTATTATTCTCTAAAAGGATATCTTTCTTATAAGAATTTTTAATCACTAGTTTTCCGTTTAAACGGATATATGGTGAATAGAATGTGTCTATTCCTCCAAAAAAATGATTGAACGCGTTTCTAAATTTGTAATCTGTAAATCCTTGTAAGGGAGAAGATATAAGTGTCTGACTCATAAAAAATATTGTGCTGCAAATATAGAATACTTTTTAATGCGTTTGATAAACTTAGTAGCAGATATTATAATAAATACTCATAAAATTGTTTATCGAGTTTCTTATTTTAAGTTGAAGTAGGGAGATAGTTTTGTTATCGGTATAGGGTATGGAAAGTTGCGGTTTCGAAGCACAACCCCTTCGGTTAAGAACAAAGATTGAGATGATCCTAAACCTTTGAATTTATTATTATACCTATTTTTTATTTACATTGTTAACGGGGCATTGTTTTTCTTTTCTATTCATAGTTACTAAAATGTTTGTGATAGTGTCCTACATTGTCCTTGTGTTTTATATATAAAAAAGTAAGATTTAGTCCATTGTAATCACAATAACTTACTAATTCACTTTTTAATAAGTTTAATTCGTCTTTTGATAATTCTTCTATGTCTTTTGTTTTTACTACATACAAGTTCTGTTCGTAATTACTAGTCCGATTAGCAAATGTCAATGTTGTTAAGTCAATTATGAGGTTTGTCAAACCTTCAATACTGTCACTCTTAAAATTTGAAGTTTTACATAAAGTTAAGTCAGGTGTTAGAAAAGTAATTTTAAGAAATCCTGAAATCTTTTTGGTTGACTTAAAAGGTGTCCAAGTTAAGTTGTATTGTATTTGATTTTCTACTTCCTTGTCAATTGTCAAATAGTTATTAATTAACAAGTTTTTATTGTCCGAAATACAGTTAGCTCTTATATGTTCAAGCAATGAATGAATACATTCAGTCATTTTCATAGTTCTATTAAAAACAGACTTACTATTAGAACTAAATTCGTCACAGTCGCCTATGTCTGAAAGGTATGAACTAAGTCTGCCTTCCGCTTGATATGTTAAATGACTTTTGTTTTGTCTATACATTTCTTTTCTTGTCGTTTACAATGCTCACTAACTTTATTGATATGGCGAGTTTTAATTTGATATATCAGATGATAACGAAATTAGTATTTTTTAGGTTTAGAAACAACCCAAATTAATAGGTACAAAAAGCCTCATCAATAAAGACGAGGTTTTAGCTTTTTTTTAATATTCATCTGTAATTAAAAATTAATTTTTACTAGATTTTAAAGGCGTGTTTGACCAGTAATCATGTTCTAGTTGTAACTTGGTTATTTTGGCTCTAGATAATGGAGCGTTTTTATCTATAAACATGTTTTGTTGCGTTGCTGTTTTATTTTCAAAGGTTTCTTGTACAAAGAATTCTCGGTATTGATTCATCTTTATACTCGCTCTTTCATCAATTTCATGACCACTTAGATCTTTTAACTTGGTAATATCAAACTGAAAAAAAGAAGTATATCTAGGGTTGTTTTTTTCGTTTTCAAAATTTATTTCGGCAATAGATTTGTCATTAATAAAAACATTAAAAATTCTTAGACTACCTTCAAAAGGACTAATAGCAGTTACTTTTAATCTTTTATTTTTGTAATAGATTTTAAAATTTCTTTTATCAATACTTGTAAGTGATACGCTTCTGTTAAAATAGATTTTAAAAGTTTTTTGTTTGCTATTGAAAAAAGTTTTATCAATTTTAAAATAATTGCCATTAGTTGCTTCAAAGAAATTATTAAAAGTGATGTAATTCAAATACATTTTATCTTTTTTTGGCGTGTATTCTATGGTAACAGCATATTGTGGGTTTTTCTTGTTCCTATAGTAGAGATTGTAGTTCAATTTATAAATAGAAAAATCTTGTTTAGAAATATAGATACTGCCATAAGCAGAGTATTCAAAACTTGTTTTTTCTAAAATAGAAGAAAAAGTTATTTCATATAAAGGGATACTGTCTGAAAATACAATGTTTTTCAATCTGAATTTATGGTTTTTTACAACATCTTTTTGAAAAACATTGCTGTAGGAAAAAGACATTTTATCATAATTTCTAATCGTATTTGTGAGGTTTAATAAGTTGAGCTCATTTCCGCCTAAAGGAGTGATATATACACTTTCAGAATATTTTTTGCTTTTATTATCATAAGGAATTGTAAGTGTAGAATCTCTAATAAATTTTGTGTTTATTTTATAATTATATAAAAGAGACTGATTTTTATTGTCTTTTAATTTATCACTATCAAAACCTGCATCAAAAGACTCTATAATTGCCTCATGTACATTTAAGTATTTAATTGCTACTTTAGATTGCCTGTTTTTTTGATAAGAATCTCCAACAGGTTGTTGGTAATCTCTATAATAACCAATATAAGAATGTGGTTCTGTTGGATAGTTATCCAATATGTTTTCAATGGCTCTTTTAACAATTTGGATGCCTAATAATTTTCTTTTTTTCTTTTTAGAGGTTTTAATAACTACCTCGTTTAATTGGTTGTTTGCAGTGGATAAATAAATGATATTGATGTTATTGCTATTTAGTTGAGATAACTTTATTTCTTTAGATAGATATCCGATGGAAGATATTTTTATAATTCCGTTGCTTTTGTATTTAGTAGGAATTTCAAAACCTCCATTTAAGTCTGCATGTGTACCTCTTTCTATTTTCTTAAGCATTACGGTAGCATATATTATTGGCTCTTTAGAGGTTGCATCTAAAACCCTACATAAAATTTTTCTTGAGAAAAAGTTGAGGTGATTACTAGCGTAAATAAAAGAGTAAAAAAGAATGTTATTTGTTTCAAAATATAAGGCTTGTAATGGTATAAAAAGCAAAAACCACGTCAATTACAGACGTGGTTTTAATATGCTATAATTCTAAATAAATTATTTAGGATCTAAAATAGTATCAATTCTATCTACAACATCTTGTAAGTGGTAACGAGTTAATGTGTTTCCTCTGTTAGATGCAGATTTTGCATCACGTTGTAAACGTTTTAACTCTCCTCTAGCTACAGATTTTACATCAGATTGGTTAATTGTAATACCAGTTGTTTTTCTATAACCTCTATTGTAACCTCTTTGGTCTGATGCTTTATTTAAAAGATAATCTAATCTATCTAAATAAGCTCTTTGTAAATTTCTTCTATAGGTATCAATTGATTTACCAGCATAAATTTCACTCCAAAGTCCTTTTCTTAAATCGCTCATCATGCTAATTAAAGAATATGCTTTAGTTCCATTAGAAGTTTCGTTTTCTATCATACGAGCCATTCTACCAGCGTCTAAAATATTATTTAAAGTTGATGCTTGCAAACCACGTACTCTTTCTACAGAACCAGAAAATTCGGTTTTGCTAAAGATATTTTGATCTAACATCCAAGTTGGAGTTTTAAATAATTCATCAATAACAAATTGTAATGCTTCTTTTTGAGTTGCTTTGTCTACATAAGTGTAAACAGCACCTTCTTGGTCTGTAGTTTTATAGTTTTCATATACCCCACCAACATTTGCAGTTACATGGCCCATATATCTATTAAACTGACCTAAAACTTGTCCGTACATAGTAGATAAGTTATCATAATTTTCACCTTTATCAGAAGTCCATTCTTCTAAATTAGGTAAAATTCTTTGTAGGTTTTTAATTCCGTACATAGAAGCTTTCATGGCATTGTCTCCTAAATCTTCTGTTTGAGAACTTGGGTCTACAACACCTGATGCTTGTTGGTGTCCAAATCTGTACATTGGGTCTCCTGCATGTTTTAAAATCCAAGAATCTAAAATTGGTTTTTCATCTTTAGCATCAGTATCTAAAATAGGTCTATATCCCCAAGAGATTGCATATTTATCATACACACCAATATTTGGCATTAAAGCAACACCTTTGTCTTCTGGTTGTGCAACGTAATTAAAACGAGCATAATCCATAATAGAAGGAGCTGTTCCGTATTTTTTTGTAAATGAAGCAGAACGTAAAGAATCTACAGGATACGCATTAGAACTACCCATATTATGTGGTAAACCTAACGTGTGACCTAACTCATGAGAAGAAACAAATTTGATTAATTCTCCCATAGTTTCTGTCTTAAAGTTATTGCTTCTTGCATCTGGGTTAATAGCTGCAGTTTGAATAAAGAACCAATTATGTAATAAAGACATTACATTGTGATACCAGTTAATGTCTGATTCTAAGATTTCTCCAGAACGAGGGTCACTAACGTGAGGTCCGTTTGCATTAGGAATAGGAGAAGCTAAATATCTAATTACAGAATAACGAACATCTTCTGGGCTATACTCTGGGTCTTCTTCTTTAGTTGGTGCTCTTTTACCAATAATAGCGTTTTTAAAACCTGCAGCTTCAAAAGCTACTTGCCAATCATTTACACCTTGTATAATGTAAGGAACCCATTCTTCTGGAGTTGCGCTATCTACATAATAAACAATTTGTTTTTTAGGCTCTACTAATTCACCTCTTTTAAATTTTTCGATATCTTCATCTTTTACTTCTAAGCGATATCTGTCTAAATAAGTAACTGTTTTACTTTTTTGAGCATCTAAGCCATAATCTACTTGTCCACGAGCAAACCATCCTACACGTTCATCAAAATAACGACGTTTCATAGGCACTTTAGGAAGTAAAACCATAGAATTACTCATTTCTAAAGTAATAGATCCTAATGCACTATTAGAAGGTGCTTTACTTGCAAAATACGTTTTTACATGTCTAATCTCTATGTTTTTAGGGTAGCTACTTACGCGGTCTATATAAGAACGGTCTTTGTCCATTCTTGTTGCTCCATAAGCTTTTCTATAAAAATCTGGAAAACCTAAAGGTTTTATATCTGTAGCAAATAAATCTGTAGCATCTATAACAGTTGCAGTAGAATCTTTACTAATAGCTTTTATAGGAAAAGAAAATAAAATAGGTTCTAGGTTAGAGTTTACAACGGCTTTATGAACCGGTAAAGTAGTATCTGCTACAATGTCATGAGATACAATTCTTAGTAGAATTTGTTTGTTTTTTCTTTCCCAACGTAATACTTGTGTATTTGTTTTTCCACCACCAAAACCAATTCCGGTTGCAGTTTTTGCGATTCTTGTTACCATTAACATTTCTCTTGATAAAAGAGAGTCTGGTATTTCAAAAAGGTAAGAATTATTTTTTGTGTGAACTTTAAACAAACCTTCGTCTGTTTTGTGGTCTTTGGTAACTACTTTACTGTAAGGTTGAATATCTCCTTTCTCAGGTTTCTTTTTAGGGGTTTCTTTAGGAGTTTCTTTCTTTTTTTTCTTCCAAAATTGGGCGTCAGTTTCTGCTGAAAAACCAAAAATAAAAGCTACTAAAAGTAATTTAGTAAGTATTCTTTTTATCATAATTAAATATTGTTTGAATTACGAGACAATTTAGTAAAACCTTATTTGATGGAATCTTAAAGATATGTTAAAGGAAGTGAAATTGTAGTAACAAAAAAGCATCCTAAAGTATAGGATGCTTTTTGAAAATCTGAATTTATTTCAGATTATTATAAGAATTGAACTTTATTTAAGTCCTTGTATTATCTACAACCAACTTATCACAAAATTTAATATGCTCTTTTGTCGTTTCCTTCGTAGAAATTAATAAAAGCTTGGTTTACAACTCTACGTCCTCCAGGAGTAGGGTAGTTTCCTGTAAAGTACCAGTCTCCAAGATTATCTGGACATGCTTCATGCAGACCTTCTATAGATTGATAAATTACTTCTACTTCTGCTTTAATATCTGCTGTTTTTAACATTTCTGCAATTTTAGCAGAAATCTCCTCAGCTTTAAAAGGACTATAAATGTCTTTTACGTGGTTTACAATTTCAGTATCTACTTTACCTTGTTGCTCTTTACATTTTTTATAAACATCATCTACAATATGATATTGATTGGTGTCTTTTAATAATTCTAAAGCAGCTTTAAAAGCAATAAAATCATCAATTCTAGCCATGTCAATTCCGTAACAATCAGGGTAACGGATTTGTGGAGCAGAAGAAACTACTACTATCTTTTTAGGTTTTAATCGATCTAAAATTCTAATAATACTTTTCTTTAATGTAGTACCTCTTACAATACTGTCATCAATAATAACAAGATTATCTGTAGGTTTTACAACACCATACGTAATATCATAAACATGCTCTACCAAATCATCTCTACTGCTATCATCCGCAATAAAAGTTCTTAATTTTGCATCTTTAATTGCTATTTTTTCAAAACGAGGTCTTTCAGATAAAATTTCTGTAACCTTTTGAGCAGATAATTTTGTACCACCAGCTAAAATCTTTGCTGTTTTTTGTTGATTTAATAAATCTTCAGCAGCTTCTACCATTCCGTAGAAAGAAGTTTCTGCTGTATTTGGTATAAAAGAAAATACGGTGTTAGAGATATCGCTATTAATAGATTCTAAAATTTTAGGAAATACTATTTTTCCTAAGTCTTTACGTTCTTTATAAATAGAAGCATCACTTCCTCTAGAAAAATAAATACGTTCAAAAGAACAAGATAATTTTTCTCTAGGTTCCATAATTTTCTTAATAGAAGTTACACCACTTTTTTTAATAATTAAAGCGTGCCCTCTTTCTAATTCTTGAACGTCTTCTATCTTTACGTTAAAAACAGTTTGAATAACTGGTCTTTCTGAAGCTACAACTACAACTTCATCATCTTCATAAAAATAAGTAGGTCTAATTCCGTTTGGATCTCTTAATACAAAAGCATCTCCATGACCAACTAAACCTGCCATAGCGTAACCACCATCCCAGTTTCTAGAAGATCTTCTTAATACTTTTTTTAGTTTTAAATTTTCTTCTATATAAGGAGAGGCATCTCTTTTATTAAATCCTTTTTTCTTTGCTTCTTGGTATAATTTGCCAACTTCATCTTCTAAGAAATGACCAATTTTTTCCATTACAGTTACGGTGTCTGTAAATTCTTTTGGATGTTGCCCTAACTCAATTAATTCTTCAAGTATTTGATTAGAATTAGTCATGTTAAAGTTACCAGCAACTATTAAGTTTTTATGTTTCCAGTTACTTTGGCGTAAAAACGGATGTACACTTTCTATACTGTTTTTACCAAAAGTACCGTAACGAACGTGTCCTAAAAATAGATTCCCAACATAGGGCATATTTTCTTCTTGCCAAGCAACGTCGTCTTTTTTATCAGGGTTTTGTTCTAAAACACTATTTAAACGTTGGTTAATTTGAGCAAAAACATCTTGTATTGGTTGCGGTTGGTTAGAACGAACTCTACTAATATATCTTGTACCTGGTTCTACATTAAATTTTACGCTGGCAAAACCTGCACCATCTTGTCCACGATTGTGCTGTTTTTCCATTAATAAATACATTTTATTAATTCCGTAAAATGCTGAACCGTATTTGTCTTTATAAAACTGTAACGGTTTCTTTAATCTAACAAGTGCAATTCCACATTCATGTTTAATAGCATCACTCATTGGTATTTATAGTTTTTTTGTTGTGTTGTTGAAAAAAAAAATCCGCAGCAAAAAACCGCGGATTAAAATTAAGATATTTTTATATCAAATTGTGTTAATTCTTTAAAAGCTTGTAATCGCTTTTTAACTTCTTCTTCTGTAAGGTCTTGCATGCGCTCTGTACCAAATTTTTCTACACAGAAAGATGCTAGGTTAGAACCATATATAATTGCATTTTTCATGTTGTTAAAAGAAATGTCTTCTGTTTTTGCTAAATAACCACAAAAACCACCAGCAAATGTATCTCCTGCTCCAGTAGGATCAAAAACTTCTGCTAAAGGTAATGCCGGAGCATAAAACATATCTCCTTCATTAAATAACAAAGCACCATGTTCTCCTTTTTTGATTACCACATATTTTGGTCCCATTTCATGAATCTTTTTAGCAGCATTAACTAAAGAATACTCTCCAGATAATTGACGTGCTTCTTCATCATTAATAGTTACTACATCTACTCTTTTTAAAACAGTATGTAAATCATCTAAAGCAATGTCCATCCAAAAATTCATAGTATCTAAAACTACTAATTTTGGTCTTTCTGTCATTTGATCTAATACAGATGCTTGTGTTAGCGGGTGTAAGTTACCTAACATTACAATGCCTGCATCTTTAAAACTTTCTGGTACAACAGGTGTAAACGTTTCTAATACGTTTAACTCTGTAATTAAAGTATCTCTAGAGTTCATATCATTATGATATTTACCACTCCAGAAAAAAGTTTTACCTTCTTTGTCTACTTCAATTCCATCAGTATTAATTCCTTTAGAGTTCATCATTTCTAAATATGAGGCAGGGAAATCTCCACCAACAACAGAAACAACGCCTGTTTTTACTCCAAATTGACTTGCAGCCAAACCTACATAAGTTCCAGAACCACCTAATATCTTGTCGGTTTTCCCAAAAGGAGTTTCAATAGCATCAAAAGCTACCGTACCAACTGCTAATAATTTACTCATTTCTTAGATTTTATACGTAATTTTGCATTCAATATGAATGCTTTTTTAAAAGTGCAAAAATAAGTTTTAAAAATGACTATCAAAGAAATACAAGAAGAAATTATAGATGAGTTTTCAATGTTTGATGATTGGATGGAACGCTATGAGTACATTATAGAGCTCGGGAAGTCTTTACCTATTATTGATGAGACACATAAATTAGATGAAAATCTAATAAAAGGATGTCAGTCTAAAGTGTGGTTATATTCAGAATTAGAGAATGATACGATTAAGTTTACAGCAGATAGTGATGCTATTTTAACCAAAGGAATTGTGGCATTATTATTGAGGGTTTATTCAAATCAAAAACCAGTAGATATTTTAGGTGCTACTACAGATTTTATTGATGAAATCGGTCTAAAAGAGCACTTATCACCAACTAGAGCAAACGGTTTAGTTTCTATGATTAAGTATATAAAAATGTATGCAATTGCACAACAAACTAAATTAGCAAATTAAGAATTTAAGAATGACAGATAAAGAATTAGAAGTAATAGGTGATAAAATTGTAAACGTTTTAAAAACAATTTACGATCCAGAAATCCCTGTAGATATTTACGAATTAGGTTTAATTTATGATGTTTTTGTATCAGAAGATAATAATGCAAAAATATTAATGACCTTAACGTCTCCAAATTGCCCAGTTGCAGAAAGTTTACCTGCAGATGTAGAGGAAAAAGTAAAGAGTTTAAAAGAAATTGAAAACTGTGAAGTAGAAATTACTTTCGATCCTACTTGGACGCAAGATATGATGAGTGAAGAAGCAAAATTAGAATTAGGAATGCTATAAAAAGTATTCAGTAGGCAGTACACAGTAGCTGTCAGTTCGAGTAATTTTGATTAAAAATCAAAATTACTCGAAAACATTTTTTGAAACTTAATATATGCAAGAAGAAATTATAAATAGAGTTACAAATAGTAAACTTAAAACCTTTGATTTAGAAGAAATCTATCCAGAAGGAAAGCGTGTTTTATTTGATGTAAAAGATTGGTTGTTTCAAGAACAGATTTTAAAAGAGAAAGACTTTAGAGAATCTGTAAAAAACCATGATTGGTCTCAGTATCAAAAAACTTTTGTGGCTATTTCCTGTTCTGTAGATGCCATAATACCTTCTTGGGCTTTTATGTTAGTTGCATCAGAATTAATTCCGTTTGCAAGTAAAGTGGTTATTGGAGATTTAGAATTGCTAGAAACAGTTCTTTATCAAGAATTAATTGGCTTTTTAGATTTTAAAGAATTTACAAATGCGCCAGTTATTATAAAAGGTTGTGCCGATAAGCCAATCCCTAACTCTGCGTATGTTTTTTTAATAGAAAAATTACAACCTGTAGCAAGATCTATTATGTTTGGAGAGGCTTGCTCAACAGTACCTTTATATAAAACTAAAAGATAGCTCTAATTTATTTAGGCGATTATCTTTATAAATAACTTTTAGAATGAGAAGAGCATTATTTCTTTTATTACTTATTTTTTCCACTTCTTTTTTTGCGCAAAAAAAGAAAAAAGATACGTTACCTATTCCTAAATGGAAAATTAACGGAAAGTTTGGTTTTATTTTCAATCAATCAACTTTTTCTAATTGGTCATCTGGTGGAGACAATACGATTGCAGGGGATATTAATGTGAACTACGATTTCAATTATAAAAAAGGCAATGTTAACTGGGATACCAGAATTTTAACAGCATATGGGTCAAGTCATTTAAATGACAAAGGGTATCGAAAAACAAATGATAGATTTGAATTAAATTCCTTGTTGGGTATTAAATCGGGTAAGAACTGGTTCCTCTCACAATTTGTTAACTTTAAAACTCAATATTCAAGAGGTTATAATTATAAAGTAGAACCTGCAGAGCCTGTTTCAGATCTTTTTTCACCAGCCTATTTAAGTTTAGGCCCGGGTATGTTATGGAAAAAGTCTGATAATTCAAATATAAATATAGCTCCAGCTACTGCTAGGTTAACTATGGTTAGTGATTTCTTTTCTGGAAAGTATGGTGTAGATGAAGGAGATAATTCTGCTTTTAGTTTAGGTTTTAATCTTTCTGGTTATTTTAAGTTTAGTATCATGGAAAACATCGAAATGGAAAACATTGTTGCTCTTTATTCGGATTACTTAGATCAACCTGAAAATTTAGATGTAGAAAACCAAACAAATATTCGTTTTAAAGTAAATAATAATATTAAAATGCACATGACTTTCCATACTATTGTGGATGATAATGCCTCTAGTAAAGTGCAATTTAGGCAATTATTTGGTGTGGGAATAAATTATAAATTTCATCAAAAAGTGACTTATTAATTTTTTTATTGTCTAAAGAAGAAAAAGTGTATTTTTGCACGCTTAAAATTTTAAAAAAATAAAAGGATGAAGAAACTATCAATCTTATTTTTATTGGTATTAACTGCCGTTTCAATTAATGGACAAACAGCAGAAGAGTTAAAAAAAGAACAAGCTCCTAAAAAAGCACAAATTGCTAAACTACAAGGAGAAGTAAAAGCTTTACAAGCAAAAATTGATGCACTTCCAGGGTGGAGAAAAGGTGCTTTTGGTACAATTGGAGGTAGTTTTTCTGGTTTTAATAATTGGTATTCTAGATCTGCACCTACGGCAACTGCTGGTAATATAGGTGTTACAGTAAATGGTTTTGCAAATTTAATTAAAGAAGATTTTTTCTGGAGAAACTCTGCTGCAGTTAATTTAGGTTGGGTAAAACTAGATGAAGAAGGAGTATCTGGAGATGAAGATTTTGAAGCTACTACAGATGTATTTACAATTAGCTCTTTATATGGTAAGAGATTAAATAAAAAATGGGCGCTTTCTGGTTTAGCCGAATATAGAACAACTATTATAGATAATTTTAATGATCCAGGATATCTAGATTTAGGTATTGGTGCTACTTGGACACCTACAAATAATTTAGTGGTTGTTATACATCCAGGAAACTACAATTTTGTTTTTAGTAGTGGAGACACTGTATTTGAATCTTTTTTAGGTGCTAAAGTTGTAGCAGATTACACACAAAAATATGGTAAATTAAGTGTAAAGTCTAATTTATCTATGTTTCAAAGCTATGACACATCAGATTTGTCTAACTGGACTTTTACAAACTCTTTTGGGTATACAATCTGGAAAGGAATTGGAGTTGGTTTTGAATTAGGTTTACGTAAAAATAAACAAGAAGCTTTAAATGACTTGCAGACTAGAGAAAGTAACCCTAACCCAACAGCAGGATTTGATGATGTAGATAATAAATTACAATCTTATTATTTACTTGGTCTGAGTTATGCTTTTTAAGTAGTATCAAATAATATTTTATTTAAACCTTAAGAAGAAATTCTTGAGGTTTTTTATTTTCCTTACTTTTACATTCTAAACATTTATTGATGACATTATTAATAATTTTTGCTACGGTTTCTATTTTCTTTTCATTCTTATGTTCAATTTTAGAAGCGGTACTGTTAAGTATTACGCCAACATTTATCAACCTGAAAAAAAATGAAGGACATGCATTTGCTATTGAATTAGAAACTTTAAAAAAAGATGTAGACAAGCCTTTAATAGCGATACTAACTATTAACACCATTGCACATACGGTGGGAGCAATTTTAGTTGGTGTGCAAGCAAAAGTAGCTTATGCAGAAATGTATGGAAATTCTGTTAAAACAATTTTAGGAGTTCAATTAACAGAAGATGTTATGGTAGGAGTTGTATCTACTATAATGACCATTTTAATTTTAGTGGCATCAGAAATTATTCCAAAAACAATTGGAGCTACTTATTGGAGACAGTTAGCTAATTTTACTTCTAAGGCTTTAAATGTGATGATTTTCCCATTGAAATGGACAGGTTTTTTATGGCTACTACAACTTACTACAAAATTGATTGGAGGAAAAGGACATGGAAGTGTTTTAAGTAGAGAAGGGTTTTTGGTGATGACAGAAATGGCTGAAAAAGATGGTGTTTTTCATGAAAATGAAAGTAAAGTTATTAGAAATTTATTAGGCTTTAATGAGGTTAAAGTAAATGATGTAATGACACCTAGATCTGTATTAGAGATTGCAGATGAAAGCCAAACGATAGCTACTTTCTATAAGGAACATAAAAGTTTACGTTATTCTAGGATTCCTGTTTTTGCTCAAAATCCAGATGAAATTACAGGGTATTTTCTAAAAGATAATTTATTTGAAGCTATTATTAATGGTAAAGGAGATGAAACCTTGTCTTCTATTAAACGAAATATTATAATCACAGACAGAGATTTGTCAATTCCTGATTTATTTGAGAAATTGATTAAAGAGAAAGAACACATTGCATTGGTGGTAGATGAGTATGGTTCTGTAAGCGGACTCGTCTCTCAAGAAGATGTAATAGAAACTTTATTAGGCTTAGAAATTATGGATGAGAGTGATTCTGTAGCAGACTTGCAAGCACATGCCAAAAAATCTTGGAAAAATAGGATTAAAAAATTAGGCGTAATGGATGGTAAAAAAGAGTAGAAGTTTTACTTTTTTAAGCATTTTAAAACAATTATTTTTCTTTTTTTAAAGGTTGATGTTAAATAAATACCCAACCAAAGCAGTTAAGCCCATGGCAGCTGTACCCCAAAAAGTAATTCTTAAAACAGCTATTCCAACATTAGAGCCACCTGCTTTTGCGGCTAAGGCACCTAAAGCCATTAGAAATAATATTGAAGAAGCATAAATGTAGTATTCTAAATTTTCTAAAGGAAGAAATAGCGTTACTAAAAAAGGCAATAGTCCTCCAATAGTAAACGCAGCACCTGATGCTACTGCTGCTTGAATAGGGTTTGCTTGACTAATTTCATTAATCCCTAATTCATCTCTAATATGTGCGGCTAATGCATCTTTTTCTGTTAATTCTTTCGCTACAATTAAAGCCGTTTCTTTTTTAAGTCCTCTTTTTTCGTAAATTTTAGCCAACATTTGTAACTCAAGTTCTGGCATTTCTTCTAATTCTACTTTTTCTCTTTCAATATCTGCACATTCAATATCTGTTTGAGAACTTACAGAAACATATTCTCCAGCTGCCATAGACAATGCTCCTGCAACTAAACCAGCCAAAGTTGCTAGAATTACAGGTTCTCTTAAATCACTAGCAGCTGCAACTCCAATAGCTAAACTTGCGGTAGATAAAATTCCATCATTTGCTCCTAAAACAACTGCCCTTAACCAATTACTTCTATGTATGTAATGTTTGTCTAAGTGGTCAACTAATTCTGTGGAGCTTTTGTTCATTTTATGAAGTTTTGTCTATTAAATCATAACTATTTACTCTTCTTCTTTATATTCATAATATAAAAAGTCATTGTAGGGGAAACGCTGAATATGTATTTTCTTTACTTCTTCGTATGTTTTCTCTTTAAAGTCTTCTAAATTATCTTTGTTTAAGGCGGATATAAAAATAGAATCTACATCATAGTCATTCATCCAAGTTTTTTTCCAATCTTGTAAGGTGTAGTGCTCTTTACCTCTTTCTGTAACAATATCATCTTCATCAATAGTTTCATGAGAATATGCATCAATCTTATTAAAGACCATTACAGAAGGTTTGTCTGCACATTTAATATCTGCTAAAACCGAATTTACAGAAGCAATGTGGTCTTCAAAGTTTGGGTGAGAGATGTCTACTACATGTAGTAATAAATCTGCTTCTCTAACTTCATCTAACGTAGATTTAAAAGATTCTACCAATTGTGTAGGCAGTTTTCTAATAAAACCAACAGTATCTGTTAATAAAAACGGAATGTTCTTAATAACCACTTTTCTTACGGTAGTATCTAATGTTGCAAATAGTTTGTTTTCAGCAAAAACATCACTTTTACTAATCACATTCATCAATGTAGATTTACCAACATTGGTATAACCAACCAAGGCAACTCTAACCATTTTTCCACGGTTTTTACGTTGCACAGCCATTTGCCTGTCTATGGTTAATAATTTCTTTTGTAGCACAGAAATTTTATCACGAATAATACGTCTATCTGTTTCAATTTCGGTTTCACCAGGTCCTCGCATTCCAATACCACCCTTTTGCTTATCAAGGTGTGTCCAAAGTCTTGTTAAACGTGGTAATAAATATTGACATTGTGCCAATTCTACTTGTGTTTTTGCTGAGCTTGTTTGTGCTCTTTGAGCAAAAATATCTAATATAAGATTGGTTCTGTCTAGAATTTTACAATCTAAAACTTTCTCAATATTACGTATTTGAGCAGGGGACAACTCATCATCAAAGATGGCTGTTCCAATATTATTTGAGACAATATAGTCTCTAACTTCTTCTAATTTACCTACTCCTAAAAAAGTTTTAGGATTGGGTTTTTCCATTTTCTGTACAAAACGTTTTACGGCAACACCACCTGCTGTCAACGTTAAAAACTCTAATTCATCTAAATATTCAGTAGATTGAATTTCATTTTGTTGTTGAGATATAATACCGATTAAAACGGCTTTTTCAGAAATAACTTCGCGTTCGTCTATCATAGGATGCAAAAATACAAAGATTTGATTTGTAAAAGCATAAAAAAAACCTCAAGATACTTGAAGTTTTAATTAAATAATTCAAATTCAAATTCAACACTTTTCTTCTTATAGCAATGGTTTTTTTAGGTTTATAATTAATTCAGATTTTAATCAATACAAATTTACAAGAGAAAAAGAGAAGTAATTATAGTTTGGTGTTAACAAAACATATAATTTAAGTTAAGAGTTTCGTTGGTTAATTTTTATACTTTTACCAATCATCTAAACAATTATAAATGATATCATTTTTTTCATCATCAAAAAGGAGTAAAGAAATTTTTACTGTGGGATTTTACAACGTAGAAAATTTATTTGATACTGTAGATGATCCAAAAACCTTTGATGATGATTTTACTACCAATGGTAAAAATCATTGGAATAATAAGCGTTACAGGGATAAAATTAAAAAATTAGGTTCTGTAATTTCTCAATTAGGTAAAGAAAAATCTTATGATGTGCCCGCACTTGTGGGGTTGGTAGAGGTAGAGAATGCAAAAGTTGTTAGAGACTTGGTAAATTCTAAAGATTTAAAAAAGCATCATTATGGCTTTGTTCATTATGATTCTCCTGATGATAGAGGTATTGATGTAGCCCTTTTATACAATAAAGAATTATTCGAATTAATAGACTCAGAACATTTTCCGCTGTATTTAGAAGATGAAAGAGGTGAACGAGATTATACTAGAGATATTTTGGTGGTTTCTGGTAATTTAAACGGAGAATTAGTACATGTTTTAGTAAATCATTGGCCTTCTAGAAGAGAAGGAATAGAAGAGTCTGAGCCAAAAAGAATTGATGCTGCAAAATTAGCAAGAGCAATTATAGCAGGAATACAAGCTAAAAATTTTGATGCAAAAATTTTGATTATGGGTGATTTTAACGATGATCCAACAAGTAAATCTATTAAAGAATATTTAGTGACAGATGATTTTTACAATCCTATGGAAAAGATATTAGATAGAGATGCTGTTGGTTCTTTAACTTATGAGGGTAAGTGGAATTTATTTGATCAAATTATCATTACTAAAAACTTTTTAGAGAAAAAAGAAGGTCAATTGTACTTTAAACACGCGGAGGTTTTTAATAAAAAATGGTTAAAAATATTTAAAGGAAAATTAAAAGGAAGTCCGTTTAGAACCTATATTGGTCCATGGTATCAAGGTGGTTTTTCAGACCATTTTCCGGTTTATTTATATTTAAAAAAGGAAGATTAAATGAAATGATAATTATAATCTTCCACTCTTGTATTCTTTGATACTGTTTTTTTGGTTTTTGAAATTAACTTGTTATAGTACGAGCGAGACGCTCGCACTAGTATTTATGTCTTGTTCCCTTTTCGTTAACGCGAGCGTCTCGCTCGTGTGAAAACTGATGCTGTCTTGTTTTTTTAACGCATTCATTATGATATGCGATAAAATTATTAAAAAGAGAACTAATTAATCTTTTCCAAAATCTTTAAAAGCGGCCTTTAATTTTTCATCATTTAAAATATATTTCTTGTATTTTCCGTCTCTATATCTATAGTAAATAAAGAAAGGCATAAATAGAAAAGAAAAGTAAAAGACACCTAAACCCATTACAATTTGTGCTTTTTCGTGACTTGTATTTATAAGGTACATTCCAATTGCCATCCAAATTAAAAAGATGACAAACATTATTTTTAAGGTTAACTTCATATTGCAAAATTACAAAAAGTTATATCTTTAATTTCTAATTTTCATAAAAATGAAATCAATTTCATTATTTTTGATAGGTTTGTTACTTCTTTCTTGCAATCCATCTAAAAAAGACAACAACAACATGAATACTAAAATTGTAATTGCCCACAGAGGAGCTTCTGGTTATTTGCCAGAACATACTATGGAAGCTAAAGCGATGGCATACGCTATGAATCCTCATTTTATTGAGCAAGATTTAGTGTTAAGTAAAGATAATGTACCTATTGTAATTCATGATATTTATTTAGACGATGTAACGGATGTTGCTACAAAATTCCCAGGTAGAAAAAGAAAAGACAATCGTTTTTACGTGATAGATTTTACATTTACAGAGTTACAAATGTTAAAAGTAACAGAGCGTTTTAATCCAGAAACGGGAGAACAGTTTTATCCAAATCGTTATCCGAAAGGAAAAGGCAACTTTAGACTCCATTCTTTTGAAGAGGAAATTGAATTGATACAAGGTTTAAATAAAAGTACCGGAAAGAATATCGGAATTTATCCAGAAATTAAAGACCCTGCTTTTCATCAAAAAGAAGGAAAAAAAATTACAGAAATTGTTTTAAAAATACTTTCTGATTATGGCTATCAAACTAAAAAAGACAATTGTATTTTACAATGTTTTGATGCAAAAGAGTTAGAGCGAATTCGTTTAGAATTAAAATCTGATTTATTTTTGGTGCAGTTAATGGAGTTTGAAGAAGAAACAAAGCAGTTGGAACATTTTGCAACGTATGCAGACGGAATAGGGCCTTGGTATAAACAGGTTTTAGAGAAGAAAGTAGGAGGTAAGTGGTTGTTTACTACTTTAGTTTCTGATGCTCATAAATTGGGTTTAAAAGTACATCCATATACTTTTAGAGCAGATTCTTTAGATGAGTTTACTACCTTTGATGAGATGATGGAAACACTTTTAATGGAAGCAGGTGTTGATGGTGCTTTTACAGATTATCCCGATTTGGTTGTTAATTTTTTAAAAGAAAAATAATTCTATGAATACCCATTTATATAAGATAAAACATTTTAATAACACTTTAGATCTTTTTTCATCAGAAGGAAAATTATATTCTTCTAAATGGTTTTTAGATTTTGGCAAGTTTGGTTCTGAAATGTTTGACTCAGAGGATAAGATAATTTATAGAATTACAAAACAATTTCAATTTTGGAAATGGAAAATGGTTTTTACTATAAAGAATAGTCATGATGTTTTAACCGAGTTAATTTCTCAGAATAATAGAAAAACAATTTATTCTATAGATATTGATGAGGTTACTTATGAAACTAAAATTCATTTTAAAAAGAAAATATCCATTTTAAAAAATGGCGATAAAATTGCTGAAATTGACACTTCTTTTTTAGAGAAAGAGTATAAAGACACTATTAAATTACAACTTTTAGATAAGTTAGATTTGCCTGTTTGTTTCTTGTTATTTTCTTGTTTAAAAATAGGCGAAACAGAGCAAGATTCAAAAAGAATTATGCCCAGTCAAAAACAATTAGAACCGAATGATGAACCTTGGAGTTAGTATATTAAAGGTGTTTAAGAACGAATTTTTTTGATAATAAACTCAAATACTTTCCGCTGTTTTTTATCGAATCATTTAAGTTTTTTGCATAATTTATAGTGGCATCTGTATACTGAATTCCGAATTCTTCGGGATGTTTTTCTTCTAAATCTATAGCGCCACAAAAAGCAGCAGTTTTTATTTTTTTTGCTATTGCGGAGGTCAATACTCCTTGTATGGTTTTGCCAGACATGGTTTGTGTGTCTAATTTTCCTTCACCGGTAATAATCCAATCTGCACCTTCAATCTGAGTATCAAAATTGGCTATTTTTTTTACTAATTGAATGCCTGGTTCTAAAGTTCCGTTTAAGAATAAATGAGTTGCAATTCCCATTCCGCCTGCGGCTCCTGCACCTTTTATGGTTTGCACATCAATAGTAAAAGTTTTGTTTAAAGCCTTAGAGAAATCTTGCAACCCTTTGTTTAGCATTACAATGTCTTCTTTAGAAGCTCCCTTTTGAGCTCCATAAACATAAGCTGCACCATTTTTCCCAAATAAAGGATTGGTAACATCACAAGCAATTTTAAAATGTACGTTATTTAATTCGGGATGAACATTTGTTGTATCTATAGATTTTATATCTGATAAATTAGCACCAATAGGTTTTACTACTTTGTTCTTTTTATCTAAAAAACGATAGCCTAAAGCGGTTGCCATTCCAATTCCGCAATCGTTGGTTGCGCTTCCTCCAATACCTATAATAATGGTTTTTGCCCCTTTTTGAAGAGCATCAACAATCATCTCTCCAGTACCTAAAGTGGTTGTGTTTTTACAATCTAACTGTTCTGCTTTTAGTAATTTAACTCCGGATGCTTCTGCCATTTCAATAAAAGCAGTTTTTGATGCTTTTGCATATAAATAAGAAGCTTTTATGGTTTGAAAAAAAGGATTGTTTACTTCTAGATAAATTAGATTTCCTTTAAGGTAATAATTTATAATATCTAGTGTACCGTCGCCACCATCTGCCAATGGTAATTTTAAGATTTTGGTATTGGGAGATTTGTCTAAAATTACTTTTTCTACAATGGAACAAAACTCTAATCCCGTTAAGGAGTTTTTAAATTTATCTGGTGCTAATATTATTTTCATTCTTCTTTGAATTTAATTTAGCAAAAGTCAAGTTATTGCTCTAAATTCTGAGTTAATAAAAGTAAAAAAATAAGCCCAAATACAATTAGTAATGAAATGCCTAATATTTTCCATATTTGTTTATCTCTATGTACTATGTCTTTGCCTAAATTAATGTTCCAAAAATATCCTGTCAATACAGTGTATCCAATCATATTCAATATTAAAGTTGTAAAAATGGATTTAGGTAAATAATTTAAAAGTATGGTAGAGAAAACAGTGTAAACCAACCCAAAAATAAGCACTTGATTTCTTGCTTTTGGTTTGTTCATTTCTTTTAAGTTTTGCATCAGTAAAACGGCACCAAAAATGGTGGAAAAGAAAATGGTAAAACCTAATATTGCTTTTTTAGAATATAAAACAGGTACTTCTAATTCTTCAAAAGGACTCTTGTTGTTTTCTGTACTTTCGTTAGTGACAGCTACATCAATTGTTACGGTTTCTTTGGTAATTTCATCAGAAAAATCATCTGTTCTTTCTAAGATGTTTCTATCTTGTAATTCCCAAGTAACTGCTTGTATTGCTTCTTCTGTATATTTATCTTTCTCTAGGAGAATTGTTTCTAACTCTTTGTTAGACTTTGACCTCATGTTTGTTGAAAAACTATTTTTTCTCATTTTCTTCTATAGTTTTATGAAGTAACTTCTATTAGTTTATTTCTATATGCAGTTAATAATTTTGATTTAGAGATAAAACCAATATATTGTCCTTCTTTAACAACCGGTAGATTCCAAGCACCACTTTCTTTGAATTTTCTCATAATATCAGTCATTTTATCAATGCCTATAATTATAATTTCTGGAGGATGTTGCATAATGTCTCTTGCAAAAACAGTTTTATACAAGGTTTGATCAAACATTATAGGTCTTAAATCGTCGAGTAAAATGATACCTGTTAGTTTGTTATTTTTTTTATTAATTACAGGAAAAATATTTCTGTTAGATTTTACAACTGCTTGCTTAACCATGCTCTCTAAATCCATATCAGAATAAACAGGAACAAAATTATTTTCAATAACTCTATTAATGTCCATTAAAGTTAAAACAGCATGATCTTTGTTGTGCGTAATTAATTCTCCTTTTCTACCTAATTGCATTGCATAAACAGAATATGGATGTACATATTTAGCTATTAAATAAGCAATTGTTGCTGTTAGCATCAACGGAATAAAAAGGTCGTAACCACCGGTAAGTTCTGCAATTAAAAATATAGCTGTTAAAGGAGCGTGTAATACACCAGCCATTAAACCTGCCATTCCAACCAAAGTAAAGTTGCTCTCGGAAACACTAGACAATCCTGTGGTATTAATTATTTTGGCAACACAATTTCCTAAAAGACTTCCCATAAATAAAGTAGGTGCAAAAATACCACCAACTCCACCTGCTCCAAATGTTAAAGCACTTGCTATAACCTTAAATAAAACTAAGCCTAGTAACAACAAAATAACAACCCAAACATTAGATAAATCTAAGTTCATAAAGTTGTTTTTTAAAGCTTCTTCTGGGTTACCGGCAATTAAATTATTAATTACTTCAAAGCCTTCACCATATAAAGGCGGAATTAAAAAAATTAAAATACCTAAACCAATACCACCAACTAATAAGCGTTTTATTGGAGAATCTATTTTATCAAAAAGTTTCTGAATTCTATCATAAACCTCTGTAAAATAGATAGAACCTAAACCTGTTGCAGTAGCTAAAATAAGGTAAAAAGGAATGTTGTTTATGGTAAATACATCTTCTGTTTTAAACGGAAGTAAAACATCAGATCCAAAAAAGAATCGAGAAGTAATAATTGCAGATAAAGAAGCCAAAAGTAAAGGCAACATAGAAGCTATTGTTAAGTCTAAACTAAAAACCTCTATCGCAAAAATAATAGCAGCAATAGGCGCTTTAAAAATTGCGGAAAGTGCCCCAGCAGAAGCGCAACCAATTAATAAAGTTCTTGAGGTTTGATTTAAATGAAACAGTCTTGCAACATTAGAGCTAATTGCAGCTCCTGTTGCAACTGTAGGTCCTTCTAAACCAACAGAACCACCAAAACCAACCGTAATTGGAGCTGTTAAAATAGAACCAAACATCTGGTAACGTTTCATAATTCCTTTTCGTTTAGAAATGGCATAAAGCGTTGATGGTATACCGTGACTTACTTTGTTTCTAATAACATATTTTATGATAAAAAATACAATGGTTAAACCAATAATAGGAAAAAGAAAGTAAAAAGCATGGTGATAATCTCTCACTAAATTTCCTTCTAATAGATGCTGAAAAAAGTGTGTTAGGTTTTTTAAGATTACGGCTCCAAAACCTGCGAGAAAACCGACAATAATACTTAGAATATATATAAATTGTCTTTCAGAAATATATTTATATCTCCAAATTAATATTTTTCTGTATATCGTTTTTGTTGTTGGCACTTGTTTTATTGATAAGAAATTATAGTATAATATTATTTTTTTTCTTGATGTTTTACATCCTTTAATAAATCTAACGCAAAGTAGGTTATTAATACGCCCACAAAAATAATACAAACCCACATAAAAACAGCCGTTTCCCAAAAAGGTTTCTCTTTTATAATTGTCGCTTTTGTTTTAGTCTTTATAAAATTTTGAATGGATACATCTTCATCTATTATAGTAGTCTTTTTTGATATAAAATTACCCAAGTCATAAGAAGGTTTAGAAAGAGTACTATCTATTATAAATTGATATTTTTGCGCTGTTTTTAAGTTTGATATGATGTAAACAGGCTTTTGTAATAGCGTTACCTTAGAAATAGACAAACTAGGATTGTCTTTATTTTCGATTTCTATTATAAATTCTTTTTCATTAAAATTATGTAAGCTTAAAGTGTTTTCGTTTTTAGAATTCAACTCAAAGCTAGCAACTACTTGCTCATAATTTTCAACTCTTTTTTTAATTTTACGTTCTTTTTCTATGATAAGCCTTGCATTACGTAGATAAAAAGCAGTTTCAACATCAAAAGAAATACTATTAATTAGATGAGCATTCCTAGAGCTAAATTTAATCTGAGTTACTTTTCTTTCTTTTAACTGAGTTATTTTCTGACTATAACCTGTGATAGCAATTGGCGCTTCAGAAAAATAGTTGTTAATATATTTACCAACCTCCAATACATTTATTGGTAGAGAGTTTTTATCGTTAAATTCAATTTTTAAAAACTGATAAGTTGTTGTAGGGAAATTTATCCTTTTCTCTAAAGATGATTTATTTGCACTATTATTAAGATATAACGTGTTGTTAGAGGTAATTCCGAACCATGTTTTGGCATCATTACTACCAAAGAGGTTATATTTTTTAGAAATATCTGTGTTCGCAATTTTTAAAGTAAGGTTCGTTAATTTTTCCTTCGTTTTATTTTCTATTAAAACCGTAGTAACAGAATCTTTAATTCTTTTGTTTGATACAATTTTGATAGGTAAAAATGTAGAGAATAATTGATCTGAATGATATTTTAATACATAAGGAATTTCCTTATTCTCACTGTCTTTTATTCTGATAAAACTAAAATTATTTTTACTTGCAGATCTTACTTCGGGTGTTAGCATTATTTTATGCAAACCATCTTCTTTAACACTATTTAAAGCGCCTTTATAATTCTGACCGAAAGAAGTGAAGCCAATAAATAAAACGATTAAAAAGCTATATTTTTTCATCCTCTGGAGTTTCGTCATTTACTAATTTTTTTATTTTTTGATACACAAACGAAATAATCAATATTAAAACACCTAATAATATAAAGGCAATTATTTTACCTGTTTCAGAAACGTTTTTAATATCGTATGCAAATAGCTTTATAATGGTTATTCCCAATAAAGAAAGTGCTATAATTCGTAAGTTTTTCCACTGTTTTTTAATTCCGATAATTAAGAATATAAAAGAGAAAACTCCCCATAAAATAGGATACCCAATTTTAATTATCTGATCTTGTTTCTCGTCTATTCTTTTCTCTATAATAGAATATTTTAAATATTCATTGCCTTGTGCTTCTAAATCCGTAACGGTTTCTATAGGACTAGAAAAATGAATTCCATGTACCATTACTTCATTACTTAAGGTATATACAATTGCAAAAACAAAAATCCAAGGCAACCATTTACTATGTTTTGGTTTTATCTTAAAGATTGTACTGGTCTTTTTAAATAATTGAACGCCAAAATATATTAGAGACGCTAAAATGATATAATGTAAATAGAAAGCGTAATTACTCTGTAAAGAAAACGCATTGTTTTCTGCAAGTTCATCTATTGGTAACTTGTAGAACCTTAAAATATAAAAGAAGATAGAAATACAACTTAATAATATGACTGCCTTTTCTAGGTTGTTCTTTTTTAATTTTGATGTAAAAAATAATAAAAGAGCTACAAATACAAAATGATACGTTACCGGAAAAGATGTTGCAGAAGACGTGTTTTCTAAAAACTGATGTGCTTGATAGTTTGTTTCTAAAACACCCGTAAAATAGGTTACAAGTACAAATGCAATGAATACAATTGTTTTGTAAATGTTTATTTTTAAGGTGAAGTATTTAGTTACAATATTTCCTTCTTTTTTTAACAACCAATAGGTTAAGAATAAAGAAATACTAACTACAAAACCAGCTATAAATACCGGATTAAGAATTACAGATAATTCTTCAGAATCCCCATATAACTCCCAATCTAAAAGCAAGCTAATAATAGATAGAACTTGTACTATAATTGCACCTAATTTAAAAGATTCAATTTTAGATTTTTGAGACAACCAAAATAGTAACACTACTTCTGCTGCCCAGAAAAGAGTAATTTGGTTTCCGTTAAATTGAATAGGAATGGTAAGCGTAACAAACGTTAATGCCAATCCTATTAAAATATAAATGGCATTTTTATCTAACCCAAATTTCTTGTATAAAATTGTTGCATACGCTACATTATAAACAGCCAATAATAAGGTGAACAATCCTGTAAAGTTAGACTCTAAATCTTTTAGTATCAGCATTCCAATTCCGAAGAAAATAAAGGTGTTTGCTATTAAAATAAAATATTCAATTTTAGAGAAGACTCCTTTATTTTTTAAGTTATTTAAAACAATGATAATGCTAAATATAAAGTAAAATATGGTTGCAAAAGTTAAAGCACCTAAGTGTTCGAAACTGCCTTTGTAGATGTTTAAGAAACACCAGCCACCAAATAAAATGTAGGTAAAAACAAAATCTAATATGGTTGCTATTTTCCATTTTTTAAAATAAGATATCGCAAGAATTCCTAAGTTTAAAATAGCAATGTAACTAAACAATACTACATAATTCCCTTCGCCGGTACTTAACATAAATGGTGCTGCAAAACCACCAGTTAAAGATAAAATGGCTAATTCTTGTCTGTTATAAGAAACAGAAACCAATGCACTAAAAGCTGTTATTACAGCCATAATAGAAAAGGCAATTGTCTGACTAAATAATTGGTATTCATGAAAAGCAATATAAATAGTAAGGTAAAAAACACTAATTGCTCCGGCTACTAAAACAGAACTAAAAGAAGCATAATTCTTTTTTAATTTATGTGCAATCATCATAATTAAAGACCCACATAAAACACCAATTCCTACTCTTGCAGGTTCGTTAATCCAATCTTTATCAATAGCGAATTTTACAAAGAAACTAATACCTAAAACAAGAATTAAGACTCCTATTTTATTAATTAAATTCTCACCAATAAACTTCTCTAAATCTGGATTTTTCTCTTTAAAAGATGCTAGCCAAGACTTTTTAGGAATCGCTTTTTCTTGCTTTTTCTCTTCTCTAGTATTTGCTTTTTTATCAGTAACTATTTGTGTAATCTTAGCATCAGTATTCAAAATAGGTTTTACTACTTCTGGTACTTCAGAAACAAAAATAATAGGTTCTTCTTTTGCTACAACAATTGGTCTTGTTTTTTCTAAAGGCTCCGTTTCTTTTTGAGAAACAGGTTCGTTTTTAGTTTTTAATACTTCTTGTTTAGAAGTTGATTTTTGCTGTAAGTCTCGTAATTTATCATCTAATTGAAAAACAGAAGTCTGTAAATCTTTCAATTTAGAACTAATATTTTTGTTTGTAATTAGTAGATAAATAATGATAAAAATGAGTAATACTATTTCCATACTTAACAACATGTTTTTTCTATGATTAGAATAAAGTAAAGGATTTTATTTATTTTTGTGAAGATAAGATATCGGTTCCTAAGTAGCCATTATCTTTATTATAATACCATGCTCTGGTTTTAGGCATTTTCACACCATTTATTATTTCTAAATCAGAAAGTAAAATATATTCTCCGCTATCTTTTTTCTCTTTAAAAAACTGATACACTTCCATAGCATACGTTTTTGGATTAAAATAAAAGTACCAAGTATCTTTACCAACTTCTTTAGAATACGTAGCTTTTAAAACTAAATATTCTTTTCCTTTAAAGGTTTTCTTTTCTACTTTTTGGTGGATAATTGTTCCTTCATCTTTTAGTTTCATCGGTAAACCAAATAAAAACGTATAATAATTCTTATACATTTTTGCACGTTCAGGGTTTAAGTTAAAATTCTTTTTAATTTCTTCTGACGGATTTTTATCGCCATTAAAACTAAAACTAGAAATGCCTTTATTTACTGTGTATTTAGTAGCAATTGTATCTCTAATTGCTTTTACAGAAAAGTATTCTTGAGGTAAGTTAATATCGATTTCACTTTTTCTACTCGATTTTTCAGGAATTTCCATCGTCACGAAAAGCGTTCCTTTAAAGGTTGGCCAATTTCCGTTAGGATCATGAAATTGAATTGCTTTATCTAACAATTCATCACCAGTAATTTCTTGCGAAAAAGAAGTGATTGATATAATAAGGAGTAAAAATGTAGTCAGTTTTTTCATATACTTTAAATGTAATAAAAAATCCCGCAAAAGCGGGATTTAAAATTTTATGCTTGAATATCAAGTTTCAAACTCAATTCTTTTAGTTGATCATCATCAATAAATGCAGGTGCATCTATCATAACATCTCTACCAGAATTATTTTTTGGAAATGCAATAAAATCTCTAATAGTTTCTTGTCCCCCTAAAATAGCAACCAATCTATCCAAACCAAATGCCAAACCACCATGAGGAGGCGCACCATATTCAAAAGCATCCATTAAGAAACCAAATTGAGCTTTAGCATCCTCGTCAGAAAAACCTAAATGCTTCAACATAGTTGCTTGCATTTGTTTATCGTGAATACGGATAGAACCACCACCAATTTCGTTACCATTTAAAACCAAATCATACGCATTTGCTTTTACGGCACCAGGATCTGTGTCTAACAATTCCATTTGCCCAGGTTTAGGAGAAGTAAAAGGGTGATGCATTGCATGATAATGCCCAGTTTCTTCATCTAATTCTAATAAAGGGAAATCTATTACCCAAAGAGGCGCAAAAACTTTAGGATCTCTCAAGCCTAAACGTTCTGCTAATTCCATACGTAAAGCAGATAATTGAGCTCTTACTTTATTTGTTTCTCCAGATAAAACACACACTAAATCTCCAGGTTTTGCACCTGTAGCTTCTGCCCACTTCGCTAAATCTTCTTGGTTGTAGAATTTATCTACAGAAGATTTAAAAGATCCGTCTTCGTTTACACGTGCGTAAATCATTCCTAAAGCACCAACTTGCGGTCTTTTTACCCACTTAATAATATTGTCTATTTCTTTTCTTGTATAAGAATTTCCTCCAGGAACTGCAATACCAACAACCAATTCTGCGCTATTAAAAACACCAAAATCTTTATGTTGTGTAACTGCATTTAACTCGGCAAACTCCATTCCAAAACGGATATCTGGTTTGTCATTTCCATACAATTTCATTGCATCGTCATATAACATTCTAGGGAATTTCTCCACTTCAACATTATTTACTTCTTTAAGTAAGTGACGCGTTAATCCTTCAAAAATATTTAAAATATCTTCTTGCTCCACAAATGCCATTTCACAGTCAATCTGTGTAAATTCTGGCTGTCTGTCTGCACGTAAATCTTCATCTCTAAAACATTTTACAATCTGAAAATATTTATCCATTCCACCAACCATCAACAATTGTTTAAATGTCTGTGGGGATTGAGGTAACGCATAAAACTGGCCTTCATTCATACGAGAAGGCACCACAAAATCTCTTGCTCCTTCTGGTGTAGATTTAATTAAATAAGGTGTTTCAACCTCTATAAATTCTTGGTCAGAAAGATATTTTCTAACTTCCATTGCCACTTTATGACGGAAAATTAAACTGTCTTTAACAGGGTTTCTTCTAATATCAAGATATCTATATTTCATTCTAATATCTTCTCCACCATCCGTTTTATCTTCAATAGTAAAAGGAGGCGTAACAGACGCGTTTAAGATTTCTAATTTAGAAACCAACACTTCTACATCTCCAGTAGCCATTTTAGAGTTCTTTGCTTCCCTATCAATTACAGTACCTGTAACCTGTATTACAAACTCTCTACCTAAAGACTTTGCTTTTTCTATCATCTCTTTTGGCGTGCGCTCTTCATCAAAAATTAGTTGCGTAATTCCGTATCTATCACGTAAATCTACCCAAACCATAAAACCTTTATCACGAGATTTTTGTACCCAACCTGCTAAGGTTACTTCTGTATTTATATGCGATGCTCTTAACTCGCCACAAGAATGACTTCTATACATTTCTTTATTTTTATATTGGTATCTACCGTTTCTTAGAAGGTAGAAATATCATTAATTGAAGCTGCAAAATTAATCATTTTCTATTGAATATTAGTTTTTTGGGCGTTCATTTCTAAAGAGAAATGCCCCGCTTTCCGCACTCGCTTTTTTTATTCCGAAAAAGAATAAAAAAGAGCTCAAACAAATGCTACAATCGGTAACGCAAAATCCGTACAATTCTTTGTAAATTTGTAGTATAGAAGAAGTAGAAACTTCTCAATGCAATTTTATTAAAACAACTATCAGTTATCCTTTTTTGATTACTGATAATTGATATCTGATAACTGAAATAAGATGAGTAAATTATATTTAGTACCAACACCAATAGGTAATTTAGAAGACATGACTTTTAGAGCAGTACGAATTCTAAAAGAAGTAGATTTTATTTTAGCAGAAGACACGCGTACAAGCGGAAAATTGTTAAAACATTTTGAAATTGCTACCCAAATGCATAGCCACCACATGCATAATGAACACAAATCTGTAAAAGGAATTGTGCAAAGAATACAAAACGGAGAAACGTGCGCATTAATTTCAGATGCCGGAACACCAGCAATTTCAGATCCTGGTTTTTTACTAACAAGAGCCTGTGTAGAAAACAATATTGAGGTAGATTGTTTACCTGGTGCAACGGCTTTTGTGCCTGCATTGGTAAATTCTGGTTTGCCTAATGATAAATTTATTTTTGAAGGTTTTTTACCTGTAAAAAAGGGTAGACAAACTCGTTTTCTTTTATTAGCAGAAGAAACAAGGACGATGATTATTTACGAATCTCCACATAAATTAGTAAAAACATTGGGGCATTTTGTAGAATATTTTGGAGCAGACAGACAAGTTTCTGTGTCTAGAGAATTAACAAAAATGTTCGAAGAAACAATTAGAGGAACTGCAACCGAAGTTTTAGCACATTATACTGCCAAACCACCAAAAGGTGAAATTGTGGTGATTGTTGAAGGGAAGAAGTAGGTTTTTTAATATTCTTTAAATTCTAAACGCCTCAATTTTGGTCTTCTCGGATATTCAATTACAGGTTCTAGTTCTATGTATTTTTTATTTACTTCTAGAACTCTGTGATAGTTGATTTTATGAGGTTCATGTTCAGTATAAAAACAAAGAAATAAATTGTTATTTATTTTTTCTAAAAACCAAAAATTAAAGAACAAATCTCTATCTGTATATATTGTTTGAAAGATTCTAGCTTTTGGATTTCTATGCCCTTTAATTTTGTAACCTCTAAAGGTTATTCTTAAAGAATCTTCAATAGGTTTAATTCTCTTTGTAATTAATAATTTAGATACTTCTTCTTCCGAAAAATTTAAATCTTTTTTAAACTCAAAAGGATAAAAAAGGTCAATGGTGTTGTGACCTTTCATTTCAATTATATTGTTCACAATCTTATAACTTATAGGTAATGTGTCACTTTTTAGATTTATGGTTTTATTTTTTTTATCAATAAGAACATTTACAGAAGTGTCTCTAGCTATATGTAAAATTTTAGAATTTTTAAAATCTAAAACTAAACCTACACTCCCAGGTGTCCAGGCTTTTGTAGAGTCAATTATTTTATAATTTTTGCAAAGCCAATACCCTTTCTGAGCAATCAGTGATGATGCAAAAAACAAAGTAAAAACAAAGAGTATTTTTTTCATAAAGTAAATTTAATATTTTACTTTCAAAATAATTAGAATTATTACTTTTATAAAAAATAGATTAAATGATCATTCAAGAACTCATAACAAAATTAAAATCAAATCCAACATCAATTAACTTTGCAGACACGATGCAAGTAATTGAGGATAATTACAATTTTACGCCAACCACTTTTACAAATGGAGATATTAAAAATAACGCAGGGGAAAATTCTGGTTCTTGTAAATTATTTGCTTTTGCTGTTGCTCAAAAATTAACAAAAGAAGAAGCATTATCTTGTTTTGGAGAACATTATAAAAATGTTTTAGAAGATGAAAATGGAGATTCTCATCAAAATATTAGAAACTTTATGAAAACAGGTTTCGATGGTTTGTCTTTTGAAGGTGATGCTTTAGAATTGAAATAAGAAAACGGTTTTTAGAGTCCAGTTGTCATTTCGAAATGAGTTTTTTTCACGATTGAGAAATCTCATTTTTTAATTCTTTCTTGCTAATGCAAACCCTTTTATCAGAAATAAAACAATGTACCATTTGCGAACCTCATTTAGATTTGGGCGCAAATCCAGTGGTTACAGCTCATAAAAACTCCAAAATTGTTATTATTGGGCAAGCACCAGGGACCAGAGTACATGCCTCTGGTATTCCTTGGGACGATGCAAGCGGAAAGCAATTAAGGAAATGGCTAAATGTTTCTGAGAAAGATTTTTACGATGTAGAAAATTTTGCAATAGTTCCCATGGGATTTTGTTACCCCGGAAAAGGAAAAAGTGGAGATAAACCACCACGTAAAGAATGTGCTCCAAAATGGCATCATCAATTATTTGAGTTAATGCCAAACCTTCAATTAATTATTTTAATAGGAATGTATGCACAAAACTATTATTTAAAAGACAAAGCTAAAAGAACGCTTACAGAAACAGTAGATAATTATCCAGAGTATTTACCTAAGTATTTTACACTTCCGCATCCATCACGAAGAAATCGTTTTTGGTTCACTAAAAATCCCTGGTTTGAGAAAAATGTAATTCCAAATTTACAAAATAGAGTTAGAGAAATTATTAGGTAAAAAGGAGGCAGACAGTTTTGTCTTTCTATTTTCAATTTTTTGATAAAGTGTGTTAAAAAACTTCTTTCTATCTACAGCGGCATCACCAGAAAGATTTTTAGAGAACTCTAATTGTGTTTTTAGATGTTGCCCAAACTGGTTGGCTGTATTTTCATCGCTCACTTTAAAATAACTTAGATTTGTATAAGGAACAAATATTTTTTTATTAGTTTTAGTTTGCATTAGCACCGTATTTAATAAAGAAACTAGGTTATTATGGTACAGATGATAACTATTTTCGCTTTTATTTCTTTTTTGATTCTTTGCTTGTTCTTCAATTGATAATAGAGAATCAACTAAGCTATCTGATATTTCTAAGGATTCTTCTTTTGATATGAGTCCAATATCAAAAAAATATTGAATTTGATTTAAAATATTATCGATGGTAGAATCACTCCAAATTTCTACAAGAGAAACTTTTTCGTATTTACTTAAAAAAGTATGATATTTTTTTAAAACCTCTGTAGAGGGATTAAATTCTGAAAAAGGAAGTGTTTTAATAGTAACATCGCTACTAGACATGTTTATTAAAGCGTAAATTCTAAACTTAGAAAAATAACCATCACCAGCATGATAAAGAGGATAATCTTTAAGAGAATTAATTAATTTAGATTCTTTAGATTCTAATAATTTTTCAATTTCTTTTACAGATTCTTCAAAAAAAATATGCAAAAAATTATCTGAAATGACATTATGTGTCTTTTGTACAATGATTTTTTGAACATCATTTTTAGCCTCAACTAATAAGGTGTTTAAGTTGATGTTGTAATGATTAGAAAGCTTTAATGTTTCTGCTAAATTTAAAGTGGTTTTCCCTTTTATTCTGCGATAAGCAGCATCATAACTTAAATCCAAAACATCTGCAATTTCGTCTATAAAAGAAACGTTTTTAGAGAGTTTTAGTTTAATTAAATTAAATAATTTTTCTTCTTCTTTTTTCATAGGAATGCTAAAACCTTAAATTACACAAAAAAAATAAATAGATTTTGCATAATTTACAATATTAAAGTAATCTTATTTGACTATTTTTGAATGTTAAATTTGACAAGGTTGGGGGACCTTAATAATTTATTTTAGCCTCCTCATTTTTATGAGGGGGCTTTTTTATGAAAAATAAATGTACTATTTTTTATTGATGTTTGCCTACTTTAAAGCCATGTTTTCCTAAATATTGGTCTCCGCTTTCAATAGCATCTTTTTCTAAAGTTGTTCCCATAGAATCATTCCAACGATTTAAGTACCCAAAAAGAGAAATAACACCTAACATTTCTACAATTTCGCCTTCATCCCAATATTTATATAATTCTTCTTTAATTTTTTCATCCACAGCATTTGGAACCATAGAAGCAGCCAAAGAAAAATCTAATGCAGCGCGTTCTGCGTTAGAAAAAGCAGCATGTGTTTTGTATTCCCAAATATTATCTAATTGCTCTTGTTCTGCTCCATAACGTTCGGCAGCTCTAATGGCGTGGGCTTGGCAATATCTACAACCTGTGGCATTACTAGAAACCCAAGCAATCATTCTTTTTAAAGCAGAGGTTACCTTACCTTCATTAGCCATAACTGCTTTGTTTAAATTTATAAAAGCTTTAGAAATTGCAGGTCTGCGTTGCATTGTTAAAACAGAATTTGGGCAAAAGCCTAAGGTTTCATTAAAGAAAAGTGCTAATTCTTTTGTTTCTATATCGTGTTCTGCAGATAATGGTGATACTAATGGCATATTTATGATTTTAAATTTATTTATAGAATTCTATTTTTATAACTTTACCATAAATATAACTTTAAAAAAATGGAAATAAAACTACATTCTTATAATCTTGAATTAAAACACACTTTTACAATTTCTAGAGAATCTCATGATTTTCAACCAAGTTTAGTTATAGAGTTAGTTTCAGATGGATTTTCTGGTTTTGGGGAAGCTACTTCAAACCCTTACTATAGTATTACAGTAGATAAAATGATGAAAATTGTTTTAGAAAACAAAAATTTTATAGTGTCTTTATCAAACGAGAAACCAGCAGATTTTTGGAAAAAGTTACAACCCTTATTTAAAGAAAATATGTTTGCCTTATGTGCTTTAGATATTGCTTTTAATGATTTGTATGCTCGTAAACAAAACAAAAAATTATATGAAGTTTGGGGTTTAAATATTGATAAAAACCCAATGACAGATTATACAATTGGTATCGATTCTGTTGAAAAAATGGTAGAGAAGATGAAAGAACTTCCTTGGCCAATTTATAAAATAAAATTAGGGACTAAAAATGATATTGAAATAGTAACAGAACTAAGAAAACATTCTGATGCAATTTTTAGAATTGATGCAAACTGCGGATGGACTGCTGATGAAGCAATAGATAATTCTTTTAAATTAAAAGAATTAGGGGTAGAGTTTTTAGAACAACCTTTAAAAGCTAATGATATTGAAGGAGCAAAGAAATTATACGAAAATTCTGCTTTACCAATTATTGCTGATGAAAGTTGCATTGTAGAAAGTGATGTAGAAAAATGTTTTGGTTTATTTCATGGTGTTAACGTGAAGCTTACAAAATGTGGAGGTTTAACTCCGGGAAAAAGAATGTTAGAAAAAGCAAAATCTTTAGGCATGAAAACAATGGTAGGTTGTATGACAGAATCTACGGTTGGTATTTCTGCAATTGCACATTTATTGCCTCTTTTAGATTATGTAGATATGGATGGTGGTTTGTTGTTAAAAAAAGATATTGCGAATGGAATTACCATAAATGACGGTGTAATTTCTTATGCTGATGAAAACGGAACAGGTGCTTCATTATTGTAAATATGCAGTTAGAAAAAGCACCAACTACAACCGCTTCTTTAAATGGGAAAGAGTATTTGTATTTTAGCGGAACTTCTTATTTAGGAGTGGCTTTTTTACCAGAATTTAAAGAATTGGTTTTTAAAGCAATTGATAAATGGGGCACTTCTTACGGAAGTTCTAGAAGTGCCAATATAAAATTAGCTATTTATGAGAAAGGAGAAACTTTTTTAGCTGATTTTTTACAAACAGAAACAGCTGTAACCCTTTCTTCAGGAACTTTAGCGGGGCAATTTGCTATAAAAACATTAAGCTCGTTTGTAGATGATTTTTATTTTATGCCAAAAACGCATCCTGCAATTTTACCAAAAAATGCTTTTCCTGTTTTTAATGATTTAAAGTTACATCAATCTTTAAAAACGCTAAAAAATAAAAAAGTAAGTATTGTTTTAGACGGAATTGCAGCATTTGAAACAGGGCCATTTTCTTTTGATTTTTTAGATAAAATAGATGTTTCTAATACTATTTACTTAGTTGTCGATGAGTCTCATAGTTTAGGGGTTTTGGGTAAAAATGGAAACGGAATAGCTAACTTAGTACCAAAAAGGAAAAATATAAAACTCATTATTACTTCTTCTTTAGGCAAAGCTTTTGGTATTAACGGAGGTGTAATTGCTGGAGATTTAAGTTTTATAAATCGTATCAAAAAAGACAATCTTTTTATTGGTTGTGCGGGTATGAGTCCTGCTTTTTTAGAGGTTTTTGTAAATGCTCAACAAATTTATAGAAGTCAATTATTAAAATTGAAAAGTAATATGGAGTATGTTTTTGATCACTTAAAAAAGAATACTGCAATTACTATTGATAAATCATATCCTGTTTTCTTTCATTCTGATGAACAAATAGAACAAATTTTGTTTGATAAAGACATTCTGATTACCTCTTTTTATTACGCAACAAGTGCTAAAAAGTTTAATAGAATTGTTCTAAACGCGAATCATACTAAAGAACAATTAGATGTTTTAATCGACTCAATTAATAACTAATATAAATTATTACAAATGAAAAAAATATACCTTTTACTACTATTAATTAGTATTGTTGCTTGTAAAGAAGACCTTAAAATTATAGATAAACCTATAGAATTTGGAGAGTTAAGGGAACAATTAACATTAGAATATTTAGAATCTCATTATGGTATTGTTCAAGATGCTCCAATAATTACTCCTAAGATGGTGGTAATACATTGGACTGCGATACCAACATTAGAAAAGTCTTTTGGAGCATTTGTAAATACAAAAATAGGAAGTCACAGAACAAAAATTAATACTGCTAGTCAGTTAAATGTTTCTTCTCAGTTTTTAGTTGATTTAGACGGTACAATTTATAGATTAATGCCAGAAAATTTTATGGCAAGGCATGTAATTGGTTTAAATCATTGTGCTATTGGAATAGAAAATGTTGGTGGTACAGAATCTACACCTTTAACCGAAAAACAATTGGAAGCGAATATCTGGCTTGTTACTTATTTAAAAAAGAAATACGATATAGATTACGTTATCGGTCATTATGAATATACTAATTTTGAAAACCATGATTTATGGTTAGAAAAAGATAATGGGTATAGAACATTAAAAACAGATCCAAGAAAAGACTTTTTAATGAAAATTAAAAGTGCTACTAAAGAATTAGGGTTTAAAGAAGTTCCTGTAAAAGAATAATTTTTTTTTAAAATATAGAATTAAAAAAGCATCAGAAATAATTTCTGATGCTTTTCTTTTGATCTAATAAATTATAGTTGATTATTCAGCTACATTCCACCAAAGAGGTGTTGTTAACCTAACATTTGCAGTATTATCTGGCATGTTTTCGTAATTTCTATCTTCTTCATTGTATTCATACACCATTGCTTGAATCCAATCATTAGAACCTGGAAAAATACTTAAGTTTACATTTACCGGTCTTTCTAATCCAGGGTAAATTGTGTTGCTATAGTCCATTCTTCTCATGTCTACCCAAGTTTCAGGATCAAAAAGTAATGTAATGTATTTCTGAATCATAATATGAGATAATGTAATACCAGCTTCTCCTACTTCTGCATCCATTTTAGCTAAATAAGCTGCTGTTTCAGTTCCTGTTGCTTCTGCTTTTTCAAAATCTGCCTGAATTCCTGCTTTTAAAGCAGTATAAGCACCAGAGTTATCTCCTTTTCTTAATCTAGCTTCTGCTTCTATGTATTTTACCTCGCTATATGTCATTAAGTAAGTTGGAGCAGTAGGACTGGTGTAAAAACCACCATTTCCAACAGAATAATTATCACCACCATCTGTATTATTAGGTAAAGGGCCTTCTCCAATTCTAACACCTTGGTATCCTCCATTTACAGCTTCTGGTACAATAATTTTAAGACGAGGATCCTCATAAGGAGTATCTAAGTCTAATGAGTTTTTTAATAATTCTACAAAAAAGTGAGAAAAATAATCTACTCTAGAGCTTCCGTAACCTCCTGTTGCATAAGGCTGACGATCGTTTTCTGCTTCTCCACCACCATAAGATCTAAACGCATTGTCTGCATTAGATTGTAAAGCTTTAGAACATGCTTCTATAATTGCATCTGCATCGTAAGCCATATCTCCAGAAGCCTTCTTAGATAAATGGTTTAAATAACGAGCCTTTAAAGCATAAGCTAATCTTGTCCATTGTTCTTTATTTCCATTATAAAAAACATCACCTCCATTAGCATTTAATTCAATGTTACTTGGTTGGTTAATTTGTGCAATTGCTTCATCTAACATTTCTATGATTCCTTGGTAAACTGCTTTTTGAGTTTCAAATTCAGGAGTTAAGTTTAAAGAAGATACTCCGTCATAAGTTTCTGTAAAAACAATGTCACCATATTGATCTGTTGTTGTACCAAAACCATACGCTCGTAAAATTTTACCTACTGCTATAAAGTTTGGAGAGTTATGTTTTTCTCCTAAAACAATTAAATCTGCAGTGTTAGGTAAGGAATATACGTATGCATTTTGCCATAAAAAATAGCTACCTGTAGTTAAAAAGCTACTCCAAGTTTCTGAATAATAGTTTGCAACATTTTGCGCTCCATTTTGTGTAATTCCTAATACTTCTCTACTACCTCTATAGATAACACCTGTAAACATGTTTTCTATGGCACCTTTTATGCGGTATTGAGGCTCTAATGATTGTGTTGTTGGTGCAGTTACAGAACTATTTACATCGAAATAATCTTCTGAACATGATAAAAACACGATACTAACTAATAGTATAAAAGTTGTATATTTTAAATATTTCATTTGTTATATTTTAAAAAGTTAATTTAAGACCAAGATCAAAACCTTTAGTATTTGGGGTACCAAGATTATCTACACCAACAGAACCAGCTCCAGGAACTCCTCCTCCAAATGCATTTATTTCTGGATCTACACCACTATAATTAGTAATTGTTAAAAGGTTTCTACCTGTTAAAGAAAATTCTAAATTAGAGATTGGTAAACGGTCTAATAATTTTTTACTTAACTTATAATTTAAACTAACATATCTTAAACGTGTATAAGAACCATCTTCAACAAAGTTTTCTGAGTTTAAAGCATAATAATTTTGATAGTATTCTTGATTCTTTGTTACCGAAATATCATTTGCAGTTCCATCTGCTTTTATACCAGGAATAATTGTTGTTGTACCTCTATCTAAAGTAGATGTTCCTACACCATAATAAGCCAATGCAGATGCAGTAGCATTGTACACTGTATTACCTTCTACAATGTCTAATAAAAATGATAAACCAAAGTTTTTATATCTTAAAGTACTTGAAATACCTAATGTAAAATCTGGTTGTCTATCAACATCAGCATAAGTTTCATCTGTTAATGTAGGGTATCCGTCGGTTCCTATTAAAACTTCTCCATTTTCATTTTTAATAGCTCTTTTACCTCTAAGTGAAAATAATGAAGCATCTAAAACACCTGCTCCTGCAGCAGAGTTTAAAAAAGTCCAAGAATCAGATAAATACACCTCATTTAGTTCTCCTGGTAAGTCAATAACTGTGGTTACGTTACTTCCAAAGTTAAAATTCATATCCCATTGAAATTCAGATGTGTTTGGCATTAATTTAACAGCTAATAATGCTTCTATACCTTTGTTTTCTATTTCTCCACCATTTAAAGTTGCGTAAAAAGTACCCGCTGTTGGAGGAACACGTATATCTGATAATATTTGATTATCTGAAATACTCTTATAATAGGTTGCATTAAAACTTAACCTGTTGTTTAAGAAGTTAGAATCGAAACCAAACTCCCAACTATTGGTAAATTCTGGTTCTAAAGCTGCGTTACCAACATCTACTCCGTTGTATGCGTAACCTGTACTACCAAGACCATTAATTTGAGTAACCAAGTAACTTTCTAACTGACCTATTGGAGCATCTTTACCTACTTGTGCCCATGTACTTCTTAATTTTAAATAATTTAAACCATTACCTTCAGACTTAATATCAAATAAATCTGTAAGAACAGCAGATGCTCCTACAGAAGGATAAAAGAAAGATCTACTCTTTGATGGAAGTGTAGAAGACCAGTCATTTCTACCAGTAACATTCAAGAATAATGCTTCTTTATAACCTAATTTTACTTCTCCAAAAACACCAATATTTCTTTTTCTAGAAATACGCTCTAAAATGGTTTGATTTTCTGAAGAAACATTACTAATGTTATAAATACCTGGCGCTAAAAAACCATCACCTGTTAAATAATCTGTTCTAACATTACTATCTTCAATTGTATTACCAGCTAATAAGTTTAATTCAAATTTTTCTGATAATTTCTTACTATATGTAGCAATAAAGTTTGAAGTATATTTTTTATATAATCTTTCGTATTGAGAGATGTAACCTTCTTCTCTAGATTCATTTAAAGAACCATTAGCGGTAATTCGTCTACTATGTTGATCGTATATGTCTGCACCAAACTTATAAGAAAGGTTTAAGTTTTCGTTAATAGCATAATCCAATCCTATAGAACCAATAAATCTGTTTAACTCATTTGTATTAGGGCTATTCTCTAAACTCCAATATACGTTGTCTGATTGTTGTCCTGTATAAAAACCTTTCTGAGCTCCATCTGCATCTATATAATCATTAACATTTACATTAGAAGGATAGTTTAGTAAACTAGTAATACTACCACCAGTTGCATTTCCTTGACGAGTACTTGTAATATTTGTTCTTACATAATTACCTAAAACAGATAAAGTAAGTTTTTCTGAAATTTTAGAATTTTGATTAATTCTAAAAGTAGTTTTATTATAAGAGGTGGTTGGTATTATTCCTTGATTATCTAAATTTCCGATAGAAAAATAAGTGTTTCCTTTCGCATTTCCACCAGTATAACTTGTAAAGTAGTTTTGCGTAATTCCTGTTTTATAAAAGTCTTTTATATGGTTATACGTTTTTGTACCAGGAGATATCGCTTCTCCCCAAGAAAGTGGGCTTTCTAAATTATAATTAATACTACCATCAGTTTGAACAATTTGTTCTCCTTGACCATATTTTTGTTGAATATCTGGAGTTCCCATAACATTATCAACAGAAAGTGATGAAGAAACAAAAACTTTACTAACTCCTTCTTTTCCTCTTTTAGTCGTAATGATAACAGCTCCTTCTGCTGCTTGTATACCATATAATGCTGCAGCGGCAGGACCTTTAAGTACAGTAATACTTTCAATATCTTCTGGGTTTAAATCAGAAGCTCTATTTGTACTTGCAACTTCAGAACTAGAATCTGTAGAGTTATCTATTGGTAAGCCATCAACAATCATAAGAGGTTGGTTGTTTCCTGTAATAGAAGTACCACCACGAATCATAATTACAGAAGAAGAACCTGGCGCTCCACCAGAACTAGTAACGGTTACACCAGAAACTTTTCCTTGTAAGGTGTTTACCATGTTGTTTTGGTTTCCTTCTAAAAGTTCTTCAGACTTTAATGCTTGTGCGGCATAACCTAAAGATTTTTTTTGTCTTTTAACACCAAAAGAAGTTACTACAACTTCATTTAATACATTAGTATCTTCTTCTAATGTTACATTTAATGTAGCAGAGTTAACTTTAACTTCTTTTCTTTTATAACCTAAAGAAGTAAAAACAATAGTTGCACCTTTTTCTGCTTTAATAGAAAACATTCCATCAAAATCTGTACTGGTACCTTTTTTGGTACCTTTAATTAACACACTTACCCCTGGTAATTCTCCCGTGTTATCTGTAACTTTACCTTTTACATTAATTTCTTGAGATTGAATATTTAATGTAATCATAAAGATAATAGAAACTGTAAAAAATAGTTTTTTTATCATAAAAATGTTTTGTTAGTTAATATTTCTATAAAATTAGCAAAAAAAAAGATAATTCCTTTAAAAAAAATAACAAAACAGCAAGAAAAAAAAGAAAACAGCATTAAGTGTGCAAAAACTCATAAAAAATTGAGAATCTTCTAATAAGATGCCCTGGATTAAGTGTTTTTAGAAATTACCTGAAAGACTGTACTTAGTAAAAGAAACATTCTATTTATTTTAAGTGTTAACTACTGTGTGTTTTCTTATTTTTGTAAGAATAAGCACAATCTCTTATTTTAACTTTTAAAAATCGATAATAACATCATATACTATGGCTACAAATATTGTAAAAACTACCTGGAAAGAAAACATGCAATTTGAATCTGATAATCCGAGTGGATTAAATTTAACAATGGATGCAGGCGAAGAAAGTGGAGGAGAAGGAAAAGGGTACAGACCAAAAGCCTTGATGTTAGCTTCTTTAGCAGGTTGTTCTGGTTTAGACGTAGTTTCTTTATTAACAAAAATGCGTGCAGAAGTTGCAGATTTTAAAATTGATATTACTGCAGAATTAACAGACGAACATCCAAAATTTTATAATAAAGTAAAAGTAGATTATCATTTTACGGATGCAGATTTAAAACCAGAAAAAATACAAAAAGCTGTAAACTTATCTGTAACAAAATACTGTGGTGTAATGGAAATGTTTCGTCAATTTGCTGAGGTAGAAATTGAAATTCATTTACATACAATAGCGAACTAATTGAAGAATCAGCTATGAGGTGGACGTTAAAACCAAAATCAGATAAAGAAAAAGTAGCAAAATTAGCTAATGAACTTCAGGTTGATAAAACAATAGCGTCTATTCTTTGTCAGAGAAATATTGAAACATTTGAAGATGCTAAAAATTATTTTCGCCCAAGTTTAGCAGAAATCCACGATCCTTTTTTAATGAAGGATATGGACCTTGCCGTTGCAAGAATTGAAAAGGCTATTGAGAATGACGAAAATATTTTAGTTTTTGGAGATTATGATGTAGATGGTACAACAGCGGTTTCTTTAGTAGCGTCTTATTTAAAAACGATTTACCCAAATATTGCAACTTATATTCCAGATAGATATGCCGAAGGTTATGGTGTTTCTTATATGGGAATTGATTTTGCACATGACAATGATTTTTCTTTAATCATTGCCTTAGATTGCGGAATAAAAGCCATCGATAAAGTTGCCTATGCAACCGAAAAAAATGTAGATTTTATTATCTGCGATCACCATAAACCAGGAGATGAAATACCTAAAGCAGTTGCCGTTTTAAATGCAAAAAGAGACGATTGTACATATCCTTTTGATGAGCTTTGTGGTTGCGGAGTAGGGTTTAAATTAATTCAGGCTTTAGGTGTTTCTAGAGGTCAAACAATAGAAGATTTTATTCCGTATTTAGATTTGGTTGCTACCGCAATTGCTGCGGATATTGTACCTATGAAAGGTGAAAATAGAGTTTTAGCTTATCATGGTTTACAGGTAATTAATGAAAGTCCTAGAAACGGAATTAAAGCCATTATTCATCAAACTAAGAAATCTGAATTAACGATTACTGATGTTGTTTTTACAATTGCTCCAAGAATAAATGCTGCAGGTAGAATGAAACACGGTAATTACGCGGTAGAATTACTAACTGAAATGGATTTTGATGCTGCAGTTGAATTTGCTGCGGCTATAGAAATTTTTAATGCCGATAGAAAAGATTTAGATAAGAAAATTACAGACCAAGCATTAATTCAAATTATTGATAATGATGAAGAAAATAGGTTTACATCTGTAGTGTATCAAGAAGATTGGCACAAAGGTGTTATTGGTATTGTGGCTTCTAGGTTGATAGAAAAATATTACAGACCAACATTAGTTTTTACCAAAAGTGGCGATAAATTAGCTGCTTCTGCTCGTTCTGTAAAAGGTTTTGATGTGTACAATGCGTTGCATGCATGTGAAGAGTTTATAGAGCAATTTGGAGGTCATAAATATGCAGCAGGTTTAACCTTGTTACCAGAAAATTACGAGAACTTTAAAAATAAGTTCGAAGAAGTTGTTAAACAAACCATTGATAAAGAGTTGCTAACCCCAGAGATTTCTATAGATGCAGAAATAGACTTGTTAGATATTACACCTAAGTTTTTTAGAATTATTCAGCAAATGGCTCCTTTTGGACCAATGAATATGAAACCAACTTTTAAAACGAGTTGTGTTAGAGACAATGGTTACGGAAAACAAGTTGGAGCAGATAAAACACATTTAAAGCTAAATGTTTTTCAAGGTGATAATAAAAAGACTTTTAATTCAATAGGTTTTGGTTTAGGCGATAAAATGGAGTTTGTTCAAAATGATTTCGATATTGTTTATGGTTTAGATGAAAATGTATGGAATGGAAATAAATCGATACAATTGTTGTTGAAGGATTTGAAGTAGATAGCAATTGTCATTCCGAAAGAGAGACGAAGGAACGACGAGGAATCTAGAATTTTCGTAATTGTAATTTAGATTCCTCAATCGGAAAAAAGGCCTCATTTCGGAATGACATGTTGAGTTTTTAAGTTTAATTTATCGTTCCAATGTCATTCCGACAGAGAGACGTAGGAACGACGAGGAATCTAGAATTTTCGTATTTATAATCTAGGTTCCTCCATCGGCAAAAAAGCTTCATTTTGGAATGACATTCTGAGTTTTTAATATAATTGATTATATTTAAGAATGTTTAAACAATACTTTATCTATATAATTACAAATGAGAAGAAAACTGTTTTATATATAGGAGTTACAAACAACATTCAAAAAAGAATTTCCCAACATTATTTTGATAGTCAGAATGCAAAGAAATCATTTGCAGGAAAATACAATTGTTATTATTTACTGTATTATGAAACTTTTGATGATATCAACTTAGCTATTTTAAGAGAGAAACAATTAAAAGGATTGAGAAGAGAAAAGAAGAATAAAATTATTTCTGATTTTAATCCTAATTGGGATTTTTTAAATAATGATGTTTTTTAACGATTGTCATTCCGACAGAGAGACGTAGGAACGACGAGGAATCTAGAATTTTCGTAATTATAATTTAGATTCCTCAATCGGCAAAAAGGCCTCATTTCGGAATGACATGTTGAGTTTTTAAGTTTAATTTATCGTTCCAATGTCATTCCGACAGAGGAACGTAGGAGCGATGAGGAATCTAGAATTTTCGTAATTATGATTTAGATTCCTCAATCGGAAAAAAGGCCTCATTTTGGAATGACATTCTGAGTTTTTAATATAATTGATTATATTTAAGAATGTTTAAACAATACTTTATCTATATAATTACAAATGAGAAGAAAACTGTTTTATATATAGGAGTTACAAACAACATTCAAAAAAGAATTTCCCAACATTATTTTGATAGTCAGAATGCAAAGAAATCATTTGCAGGAAAATACAATTGTTATTATTTACTGTATTATGAAACTTTTGATGATATCAACTTAGCTATTTTAAGAGAAAAACAATTAAAAGGATTGAGAAGAGAAAAGAAGAATAAAATTATTTCTGATTTTAATCCTAATTGGGATTTTTTAAATAATGATTTTTTTTAACGATTGTCATTCCGAAAGAGAGACGAAGGAACGACGAGGAATCTAGAATTTTCGTAATTATAATTTAGATTCGTTAATCGGCAAAAAAGCCTCATTTCGGAATGACATGTTGAGTTTTTAAGTTTAATTTATCGTTCCAATGTTATTCAGACAGAGAGACGTAGGAGCGACGAGGAATCTATGGATTTTACAGTTGTTTTTAGAATCTTCAATCGCTTAAATAAGCTCATCTCGGAATGACATGCTGTGTTTTAATAAATTAAGCTAAATATTATTTAATAAAAAACCCACTCCTAAATTAGAAGTGGGAAAATTGCTATGAAAAAGAAAAATGATAAGAAAGTATCTTATCATATATCTTTAGACGTACTTTTTTAATAAAACTTGCACTTTATTACAAAAAAAAATAAATTAATTTTCCATAGAAAGTAAAACCATTCTTAACTCCATGAAAGAGAATGATTTATCTACTTTTTCTTTTAGGTCTGTTAAGCTTTTAAATTCGGTGTCTTCTATTGCATTTACCATTTTCTTGTACTTTTCAATGTCTATTAATTCTAAAATATCAATATCACCAGAAGGAATATAACTAGCCAAATGACTTTCTACGGTTCCAGAAGTTAGACTTCTTTCTTTAGCAATGTCTTTTATAGAAAGGCCAGATTTAAACAGCTCAAAAGTAATTTGTTTGGTAGGTTTCTTGTCTTCCTTTTTTTGCTCGTTTAATTTATTTATTCCGTTTTTTTTGCAGTAATCTTCAATTGCTTCTAAAATTTGTTCACCGTATTTTGTAACACGAGTTTTTCCCATTCCTACAGTGGCTAAAAGTGCTTTTTCGGTTCTAGGTAACTCATCGCACATGGCGTATAACGTTTCTTGCGTAAAAATTTGAAAATGAGGGATTCCTAAATCTTTTGAAATTTCATCTCTCAGTTCACGTAATTTTAAGGCTAAAATTGGGTCGCGTTTAGAAGCGACTGTTTTCTTTTTAGTTGGTGATGATTTTTGTAAAACGGCATTTGCTCTTACTTTTAAATAGTCTTGTACTTTAAAACCATTATTTATTTTTTGAAGGGCAAATAGTTTTTCTAAGAGTTTTTCTTGTAAGCTGTCAAATTGTTTTGTAAAATCATTTTTTACAGTTTTATTATCTGTAGAAAATTGAATGGCATTTAAAGGTTTTAGAATATTACCTTTGGTTTGTGTTACAAAATAATCAACCGCTTTTGTAAAACGTTCTTGAACTTGAGAACTATTTTCTGGCAGTATATTGTCTTCACAAATTTGTGCTAATTGATTTTTAAATCCGTTAGAAACTTTCATTAAAGCTACAACACCATCATCTTTTATAGTTTGTAAATGATCTATAACATCTCCTTTGATACTTGTATGATTTTTATAAAAAATATCAATTAATCTAGAAATTGGGTATAAAAATGGTTGGTAATCGAATAACTCAGAAATTAAATTCAGTTGAAAATGTTTTTCAGATTCGTTTAAAACACGCTCATCTGGGTGATTTTCCTCTACACTTTCATTAAAAACACTAACTGTTCTGTCGTTAATAATTGCACTACTTGTAATTGGTGTTTTTAAAACCAAACCTTCTAAAGAAGTACATCTACTTAGAGCAACATAGGTTTGTCCGTGGGCAAAAGAAGCTTCTGCATCTATTATGGCTTTTTCAAAAGTTAATCCTTGACTTTTATGAATGGTAATTGCCCAAGCCAATCGTAAAGGGATCTGAGAAAAAGAACCAATAACATCTTCTTTAATTTCCTTGGTTTCATCGTTGATGGAATAGTTCACATTGTCCCAAGTTTCTCTTTCTGTAACAATTTCATCAATTTCATTTGGACATTGTACGGTTACATTTTGTAGAGAAATATCAGTTATAATTCCTATTTTTCCGTTGTAATATCTTTTATCTGGTGATGAATCATTTTTGATAAACATCACTTGTGCTCCCATTTTCAATTCTAATTTTTCATCATTAGGAAAAGCATTGTCATTGAATTTTCCAGAAACGTCAGCTTTAAAAAAGTAGCTTTTGGTATTCAGTTTATTTAATTCAGAACTGTTAATTAAATTGGCTCTGTTATTATGAGTTGTTAAAGTAATATAACCATCATCTTTGGTAGGAGAGAAGGTAGGATCATAATTTCTATTTAAAATTTCAGCAGATTTTTCTGATAAGGTATCAGTTCTAATTTCATTTAAAATAGTAATAAAATCTTCATTTTTCTGACGGTAAATATGTTTCAATTCTATGGATACAACATCGGCTTCTTGGTATGCTTTAGAACTAAAAAAGTAAACCGTATTGTAATGTTGTTGTAATAAGCTCCATTCATTTGGTCTTACAACTGGCGCTAATTGTTGTAAATCTCCAATCATTAAAACTTGTGCACCACCAAACACTTTATTTCGGTTTTTGTAACGACGCATCACTTGGTCTATTCCGTCTAGCAAATCTGCACGTACCATAGAAATTTCATCAATAATTATTAAATCTAACGATTTGATGATATCTATTTTTGTCTTGCTAAATTTACGTTGTTGATTGGTGTTTTCAATCTGATTTGGTAGAATAGGACCGAAAGGCATTTGAAAAAAAGAATGAATAGTAACCCCTTTAGCGTTTATTGCCGCAACACCAGTTGGTGCAACAATAACCATTCTTTTTAAAGATTCCTTTTTAATTTGATGTAAAAAAGTAGTTTTTCCTGTACCTGCTTTTCCGGTGATAAAAAGATTTCTATCTGTTTTATCTATAAATTGTAAGGCAAGTTCTAATTCAGGATTTTTTGACATTTTTACTTTTTGTTGCAAGGTAATAAATAGCCATTAAAACAAATTAAACGATTTCAATTTATTTGTATGAACTAAGTAGATTTTATATGTTGTTCTTTTTTTAAAGAAGTTTTTTTATAATTTTAAAATACTTAAATGGCACATATTTTAAAGGTAAATCTATCCAAGTAGGGTTTGTAACAACGGCTCTTTTATGGCTAAAAGCAAAAAAACTGTCTTGACCATGATAGTTTCCTAATCCGCTATTTCCTACACCACCAAAAGGTAAGTTATGATTGCTTACATGCATCAAAGTATCATTAATACAAGCGCCACCAGATGAGGTTTTTGCTAAAACTTCTTTCGCTTTTTTATTTTTTCCAAAATAATAGAAAGCCAAAGGTTTTTCATTTTTATTAATATAATTAATAGCTTCTTCAATATGGTTAAAACTCATTACGGGTAATATCGGTCCAAATATTTCTTCTTGCATGATTAGAAAATCAGGCACAACATTATCAATTATAGTAGGTGCAATAAATTTTTCTTTAAGATTTATTTCACCTCCAGTATGTATTTTTCCTTGTTTTAATAATCCACTCAATCGTTCTACTGCTTTTTCATTTACAATACGCGGATAAAAACGACTTTGTTTAATATCATCACCATACATCAATTTGATGTTTTCGGCAATTTTATCTAATAATTGGGCTTTAATAGAGGCGTGTGCAAAAAGGTAATCTGGCGCAATACAAGTTTGTCCGGCATTGATTAATTTACCCCAAATAATTCGTTTTGCAGCAATGTCTATATTGGCATCTGCATCTACAATACACGGACTCTTTCCTCCTAATTCTAAAACTACAGGAGTTAAGTTTTCTGCTGCAGCTTTCATAACTACTTTACCAACTTTAGGACTCCCTGTAAAGAAAATAATATCGAAACGTTGTGCAAATAATATGGTGTTGGTTTCTCTACCTCCATGCACAACACTAATGTAATTAGAATCAAAGTGTTCTGAAATCATGTCTTCCATTACCTTGGCAACAGTTGGTGTATCTGGAGATGGTTTTAAGACACTGCAACAACCTGCAGAAATTGCGCCAACTAAAGTGTTTATGAGTAGTTGAAAAGGATAATTCCAAGGAGCAACAATTAAAGCTGTACCTAAAGGCTCATAAATAATTTTACTAGATGCAGGAATTAAGTGAAGTGGAGAGGTTACTCTTTTAGGTGCTGCCCATTTTTTTAAATGTTTAATATGATTATCGATTTCACCAACAACAATACTTATTTCGGTTAAATAGGCTTCTTCTGGCGATTTATGTAAATCTAACCATAAAGCAGTTTCTATTTTTTCTTGATATTGAAAAATTGCTTTTTTCAACTTTTTAAGTTGTGTTAATCGGAAGCCAAAATCTTTTGTTTTATGTGTAGAAAAAAAGGCTTTATGTGCTGCTATATTTTTAAGAATAATTTCTTTTGATGTTTCTTTCATGGTAATATGTATAATTACTAATTATTTAAGAATCCTAAAACTGTAAGACTATTCTTCTTTACTAAATTAAATAGAAATAGTAAGATTATGCCTTTTAATTACTACTTTTTTTTGTCGTGATTAAATTTTGAGTATTACATTAAAATGGAGTTCTATTATTTAAACCTTATAAGAAAAATGACTTCTCGATGTTACTAGGTCTCTCTGTCTGTATTAGGTTATAATTATAAATGAATATTCAAACAAGTTTAGCCCTGATTGAACGACCTGTTTGAGCTCTTTTTAGAGGAACGAAAAAAAAGCGAGTAGTGAAAGCAGGAAATAGCTACCAATAAAAAAACCTTTCTGATTGCTCAAAAAGGTTTTAAATATCTAAAAGTCTAAATTTCTAATTATTAAGAAATCGAATTTACATTTCTAATGCTTTTGCAGGATTGTTGTCCATCAATAATTCTACAGGGTTTTCTAAAGCCTCTTTAACAGCCACTAAGAAACCAACAGATTCTCTACCATCTACAATTCTATGATCGTAAGACAAAGCAACGTACATAATTGGCTGAATTACAATTCCACCATTTACTGCCATTGGTCTGTTTACAATGTTGTGCATTCCTAAAATTCCACTCTGAGGAGGATTTAAAATAGGAGTAGATAGCATAGAACCAAATACACCACCATTGGTAATTGTAAAAGTTCCACCAGTCATTTCATCAATAGTAATTTGACCATCTCTAGCTCTAATTGCTAAACGTTTTACTTCAGATTCTACACCTCTAAAAGATAAGTTTTCTGCATTTCTAATTACGGGAACCATTAAACCTTTTGGTCCAGAAACTGCGATAGAAATATCTTGAAAATCGTTCTTAATTTGGTAATCTCCATCAATCATAGAGTTTACATCTGGAAATAATTTTAAAGCTCTAACCACTGCTAAAGTAAAGAAAGACATAAAGCCTAATCCTACACCATGTTTCGCTTTAAAAGCTTCTTTATATTCTGCACGTAAGTCAAAAATTGGTTGCATGTTTACTTCGTTAAAAGTAGTTAACATAGCCGTTTCGCTTTTTACAGCTACCAAACGTTCTGCAACTTTTCTACGTAACATAGACATTTTCTTGCGTTCTGTTCCTCTAGAACCACTAGCAGGTTGCGTTCCCATAGAAGGTACTGCTTTTACAGCATCATCTTTAGTTATTCTACCAGCTTTTCCTGTACCGGTTACGGCTGCAGGAGCAATTCCTTTTTCTGCCAATACTTTTTTAGCAGCAGGAGAAGCAGTTCCGGTTGCGTAAGTAGCTGCTTTTGGCGCTTCTTTTACTTCAACTTTCTTTTCTTCTTTTGGCGCTTCTGTTTTTACAGGTGCATCACCTTCTGGTTTTGCAGCACTTGTATCAATTAAACAAACAACTGCACCAACATCAACAGCATCACCTTCTTCGGCTTTTAAAGTGATAATTCCACTTTCTTCAGCAGGTAATTCTAAGGTTGCTTTGTCAGAATCTACTTCTGCAATTGGTTGATCTTTTTCAACATAATCACCATCTTCAACTAACCAAGTTGCAATTTCTACTTCTGTAATTGATTCTCCTGGAGAAGGAACTTTCATTTCTAAAACACTCATGCTTTCTTAATTTATTAATACCAAAATTAATACGGTACTCTATTTAATTATTTTATATTTTCTTTTAACTATTTTGGCGTTTTAACAGGCTTTCCATTATATCTTTTTTACTTCTGTTCTCGATACAAATTTGCAAAAGAGCAAATTGACTTGAACTGACAGTAAAAAAGGATGCCATTTCAATCCTTAACGCGACTTACTCTGTATCAAAAACACTGTCTATAACAGCTTTATGACGTTTTTTAAATCTTGTACTAGAACCAGCTGCAGGTACTGCGTAGTATTTACGAGAACGAACTGTTAGTTTAACTAACTCCATACGCTCTAACATATAACTCCAAGCTCCCATGTTTCTTGGTTCTTCTTGTGCCCATATATATTCTTCTACATTAGGGTATCTATCGATTACTTTCTGTATCTTCTCTAAATGTAGTGGAAATAATTGTTCAATTCTTACTAAAGCAATATCATCTCTTTCTAATGTTTCTCTTTCTTCAAGTAAATCGTAATAGAATTTACCCATACAGAAAACGAGTTTCTTTACTTTTTTAGGTGCTAGTGTATCGTCTATAACTTCTTGAAACTCGCTAGTAGCTAAATCTTGAATTGTATTTACGGCTTTTGGGTGACGTAATAAACTCTTAGGAGTAAATACAATTAATGGTTTTCTATATGTACGTTTCATCTGACGACGAAGTAAGTGATAGAAGTTTGCAGGCGTTGTACAATTTGCTACAGTCATATTATCTATGGCACATAATTGTAAATAACGTTCTATTCTAGCAGAAGAATGTTCAGATCCTTGTCCTTCATAACCATGAGGTAATAAAACAACAATTCCGTTTTGTAATTTCCACTTATCTTCTGCAGCAGAAATATATTGATCGAACATTATTTGAGCTCCGTTAGAAAAATCTCCAAACTGAGCTTCCCAAATAGTTAAGGTGTTTGGGTTTGCCATAGCGTAACCATAATCAAAACCTAATACACCATATTCAGACAATAACGAGTTGTAAATCGTCATTTGTCCTTTGTTATGAGGGTTTGTATTTAGTAAGTTAATACGTTCTTCTGTAATTTCATCACGTAAAATAGCATGTCTGTGAGAAAAAGTTCCTCTTTCTACGTCTTGTCCAGAAATACGAACATTATATCCTTCTTCCATTAAACTTCCGTAGGCAAGTGTTTCTGCCATTCCCCAATCTAAATTATTGGTTTCAAAAACCATTTTAGCTCTTCCTGCTAAAATACGTTCTGCTTTTCTAACAAATTTTACATTCTGAGGAACTGTAGAAACTACTTTTGCAATATTTTTTAATTTATCCTCATCATATTTTGTGTCGTTGGTAAGTAACATGGCGTCTAAATCTTCACGCTCATATCCTTCCCAAGTAGATTGCATAAACTCTCTAACAATAGATTTTTCTACTTTTTTAGCTTCATCAAATTCTTTTTCAAGCATTTGTTTGAATTCCATAGTAATTTCTTTTAAATATGAATTGTCTATAGAACCTTCTGCTAGTAATTGTGCAGCATAAATATCTTTTGGATTTTTATGTTTTGAGATTGCTTTGTATAATGTTGGTTGTGTAAAACGAGGTTCATCTCCTTCATTATGGCCATATTTTCTATAACCTAATAAATCGATAAATATATCTTGTTTAAACTTCATTCTAAATTCTAATGCCATTTCCATTGCATGACAAACAGCTTCTGTATCATCTGCATTAACGTGTAATACTGGCGATAAAGTTACTTTTGCAACATCTGTACAGTAGGTACTAGAACGTGCGTCTAAATAATTAGTTGTAAAACCAATTTGATTATTTACAACAATATGTATGGTTCCACCTGTTTTGTAGCCATTTAATTTTGCCATTTGAGTCACCTCATAAGCAATACCTTGACCTGCAATTGCAGCATCACCATGAATTATAATTGGTAATATTTTACTAGCATCACCATCATATTTTCTGTCTATTTTAGCTCTAGTAATACCTTCTGTTACTGCGGCTACAGTTTCTAAGTGAGATGGATTTGGAACTAAATTCATTTTAATTTCGTTACCATCTCTAAAAGTTTTACTTAACGTTAAACCTAAGTGGTATTTTACATCACCATCGATGTCTTCATCTTCAAAATCTTTCCCTTCAAATTCACTAAATAAATCTCTTACAGGTTTTTTAAAGATGTTAACCAACGTATTTAAACGCCCTCTGTGAGCCATTCCTAAAACACATTCTTTAACTCCGTATTTTTCTGCGGCATCTCTTAAGATAACGCTCATACCAGGAATTAAGGTTTCTCCACCTTCTAGAGAAAAACGTTTCTGACCTACGTATTTAGTTTGTAAAAAACTTTCAAACGTTACCGCTTGGTTTAATTTTCCTAAAATATATTTTTTAGCTTCTATAGAATAGTTAGGGTGGTTGTCGTTTTTATTAAAACGTTCATGCCACCACTTTAATTTTTCTGGGTTACGCATGTACATGTATTCTACACCAATAGAATCACAGTAAATACGTTGTAAGTTTTTGATAATCTCAGAAAGTTTTGCTTTTCCTAAGCCTAAAACCTCACCTGCCGAAAATTCTTTATCTAAATCGATTTCGGAAAGTCCAAAGTTTTCAAGATCTAAAGTAGGGTAATACTGTCTTCTATCTCTAACCGGGTTTGTTTTTGTAAATAAATGACCACGTGTTCTATAGCCATTAATTAAGTCTACAACAAAGAACTCTTTACGAACTTCTTGAGGTATTTTTGTTGAAATTTCTTCTTCTTCTTTTAAAGAGTAATTTTCATTTGCTAAATCATATCCCTGAAAAAAGCTTCTCCAGCTTGGTTCAACGGCATCTGGGTTTATCAAATATTTGTCATATAAATCAGCTATAAAGCCTGTGTGTGCTGCGTTTAAGAACGAAAATTTATCCATATTATAGTTTCTACTTTTTTAAAGTATGTAATGCAGAATCAAAAATACAAATTTTGTATTAAACGTGTATTTTTTTATTGATAATAATACAAAATACTTTTTTTTGTTTTTTTTAATCTTTTTTAAAAAAATGTTTGGAGAAGTTAAAAAAGGATGTATATTTGCACTCGAAAAACACAATTATGTGTCGCAAACTCCTTCTTAGCTCAGTTGGTTAGAGCATCTGACTGTTAATCAGAGGGTCCAAGGTTCGAGTCCTTGAGAGGGAGCAAAAAAGTCTTATCTTTATTGATAAGACTTTTTTTTTGTTATAAACTTTTTTTCGATTTCGTGTTATTAAGAGTAGGAGGCAAATTAAAAAAAGAGATAAGGGAAAAAAAAGTTGTGCATTAAAATAAGTATATTTTTTATAAAAAATTAAGAAGAAAAATTGCTTGTTTTTCTCTTTGTTTGTGTCGAATTTCAAATACTTTCTTTTTGTATTAAAAAAATATCAAGAAACATTTGTGCAAGTCATAAAAAGATTTATATTTGCACTCGCTAATCGCATTATATGTGAAGCAAACTCCTTCTTAGCTCAGTTGGTTAGAGCATCTGACTGTTAATCAGAGGGTCCAAGGTTCGAGTCCTTGAGAGGGAGCAAAAAAGTCTTATATTTATTGATAAGGCTTTTTTTTATGCCTAAATTTTAATGAGAATTATTTAGAAATTGTGAGAGTAGGTCTTTAGAATGTGAGGTTTTAGAGCTTAGCAATGTGTTTATGTTCTAAAAAAATATGTAAATCTATCGGTTGGTGATTAAGTGGTTGAAGTTATTGGTGGTTTTTATTGTGTTTTGAAAAATTATTTTTTTGCGTGAAGGATAGAAATGAAAAGCCCACAGTGAGGTATGAACGAGGACTTGTAATGAATAGCCTGACCATTTTTAGAGCTAAATGTTTGTTGTTATAAATGTTGTTTTTAAAAAATGGGTACGCCTAAATAATGTGAATAGTGGAAACAAAAAAACTCACCAGTATTACTGATGAGTTTTTATTTAATTAGATGTTTTACATAGCAACTAAATCGCCAGAAGTATCTTTTGTAGGTAGTTCTGTTTTACCCATTAAAAATAAATCTACTTGTCTTGCAGCTTCTCTTCCTTCAGAAATTGCCCAAACAATTAAAGATTGTCCACGGCGCATATCTCCTGCGGTAAAAATGTTTTTTACATTTGTTTGGTATTTACCGTATTCTGCTTTATAGTTAGAACGTGCATCTGTTTTAATGCCTAACTTGTCTGCTAGAGTGTTTTCTGGACCTGTAAAACCTAATGCAAGTAGAGCTAAGTCACATGGCCAAGTTTTTTCTGTTCCTGCAATTTCAATTAATTGAGGTCTTTCTCCTGGAACCATTTTCCATTCTACATTAACTGTTTTTAAAGCAATTAATTTTCCGTTTTCATCTTTTACAAATTCCTTTGTATTGATTAGCCAATTACGTTCTACTCCTTCTTTGTGAGAAGAAGATGTTTTTAATTGTAAAGGCCAAAAAGGCCAAGGAGTTGTTGGTGAACGGTGCCCTGGAGGTTTTGGCATAATTTCAAAGTTTACCACAGATTTTGCTCCGTGTCTGTTTGAAGTACCAATACAATCTGAACCTGTATCTCCACCACCAATTACAATTACATTTTTATCTGTAGCTAATACTTGGTCTTTTACTTCTTTACCAAATACTACTTTTGTTTGTTGTGTTAAGAAATCCATTGCTTGTACAACACCATCAGCATCAATACCTGGTGTTGGTAAGCTGCGTCTTTCTGTAGAGCCACCGCATAAAACGATACTATCAAAAGTTTTTAGGTCTTTTACATCATAATTAACACCAACGTTAATGTTTGTTTTAAATATGATTCCTTCTGCTTCTAAAATAGCAACTCTTCTGTCGATAATTCCTTTTTCTAATTTAAAATTAGGAATTCCGTAGCGTAATAAACCACCAACTTCATCATCTCTTTCAAATACGGTTACTGTGTGACCGGCTCTGTTTAATTGTTGTGCTGTAGCTAAACCTGCAGGTCCAGAACCAATAATAGCAATTGTTTTTCCGGTTCTATTTTTTGGAGGTTGTGGCTTTATCCATCCTTCTTTAAAGGCACGTTCTACAATGTTTTTTTCAATATTTTCTATAGAAACAGGGTCTTCTATAATGCCTAGTACACATGATTGTTCACATGGGGCAGGGCATAAGCGACCTGTAAATTCTGGGAAATTGTTTGTTGAATGTAGTATCCAAGAAGCTTTTTTCCATTCACCTTGATGAACCATGTGGTTAAAATCTGGAATTAGATTTCCTAATGGGCAGCCACTATGGCAAAAAGGAATACCGCAATCCATACAGCGAGATCCTTGTTTTGTTTTTTCTTCTTCGGAAAGAGGAACTGTAAATTCTTTGTAATTTTTTACACGATCTTTTACAGAAGTATATGCTTCATCTTGTCTTTCAAATTCTTTAAATCCTGTTATTTTTCCCATGACATTATGCTATTGTTAATTCTTCGAACATTGGTTCTTCTGTTTCTATACGTTTTAAAGCTTTTTTGTATTCTGTTGGCATTACTTTTACAAAGTTTTTTAAACTTGTTTCCCAATCAGCTAACAATTCAGCTCCTTTTTTACTATCTGTATATAAAACGTGTTTCTCTATTGTTGCTTTTAGTTCTGCAGCTACTTCCTCAGAGATTTCTTCAAACTCAATAGTTTCTGTGTTACAAAGTCCGTTTACAAATTTATTGTTAGGGTCATATACGTAAGCGATACCACCACTCATACCTGCTGCAAAGTTTCTACCTGTTTTACCTAAAACAACTACTTTACCACCAGTCATATATTCACAACAATGATCTCCAACACCTTCTACAACTGCGGTTGCTCCAGAGTTACGAACTGCAAAACGTTCTCCTGCAATTCCGTTTATATAAGCTTCACCGGCTACGGCTCCAAACATACAAACATTACCAACTATAATATTGTTTTCTGCTAAAAAGTCTGCTTTTGCTGGTTTCTTAACAATTAATTTTGCTCCAGATAAACCTTTACCTAAATAGTCATTTGTGTTACCGTCTAAGATAAATGTTAAACCATGCGCACCAAATGCTCCAAAACTTTGACCTGCAGAACCTGTGAAATTAATGTTTAAAGTGTCTTCTGGTAAACCTAAATGACCGTATATTTTTGAAATTTCATGACTAACAATGGCTCCAACAGTACGGTTTGTGTTTTTGATTGGATATGCTAAATTCATTTTTTCTTTTCTATATAAAGCTCTGTGAGAATCTTTTAATATAGTAAAATCTAAAACTCCTTCTAAATTATGGTTTTGACCTTCTGTATTCTTAACAGTCATACTTCTATAAGCAGTTGGTCTGTGTAAAATACTAGATAAATCTAGTCCTTTTGCTTTGTAGTGTTTGATAGCGTGATTAGCGTTAATTTTGTGAGTTTGACCAACCATTTCAGCTAATGTTCTAAAACCAAGTTGTGCCATAATTGTTCTTAATTCTTCTGCAATATAATAGAAGAAGTTAATTACGTGCTCTGGTGTTCCTTTAAAGTTTTTACGTAATTCTTTATCTTGAGTTGCAATACCAACCGGACATGTATTTAAATGACATTTACGCATCATAATACAACCAGAAGCAACTAAAGGGGCGGTTGCAAAACCAAATTCTTCAGCACCTAATAATGCTGCAATAGCAACATCACGACCTGTTTTTAATTGACCATCGCATTCTACTACAATTCTACTTCTTAAATCATTAAGAACTAAGGTTTGTTGAGCTTCTGCTAAACCAAGTTCCCAAGGTAAACCAGCGTGTTTTAGAGAGGTTAGTGGAGATGCTCCTGTACCACCGTCATAGCCAGATATTAAAACAACATCTGCTTTTGCTTTTGCAACACCTGCTGCAATTGTACCAACACCAACTTCAGAAACTAATTTTACATTAATTCTTGCGTCTCTATTTGCATTTTTTAAATCGTAGATTAGTTGTGCTAAATCTTCAATTGAATAAATATCGTGATGAGGAGGAGGAGAAATCAATCCTACAAAAGGAGTTGAGTTTCTTGCTGATGCGATCCAAGGTAAAACCTTTGATCCAGGTAATTGACCACCTTCACCAGGTTTAGCTCCTTGAGCCATTTTAATTTGTATCTCTTTCGCGCTTGATAAATAATGAGAAGTTACTCCAAATCTACCAGATGCTACTTGTTTAATTGCAGAATTTCTGCTGTCTCCATTGATATCTTTTTGAAAACGTTTTCTGTCTTCTCCACCTTCACCAGAATTAGATTTACCACCAATTCTGTTCATAGCAATCGCTAAGTTTTCGTGTGCTTCCCTAGAGATAGATCCGTAAGACATAGCACCCGTTTTAAAACGTTTTACAATTTCTGTCCAAGGTTCTACTTCTTCTAAAGGGATAGGGTCTAGGTTATCAAACTGAAATAAACCACGAATTGTCATTAAACTTTCTGACTGCTCGTTGATGGTTTTTGCATAAACGTCATAACTAGCCTGATCACTTAATCTTACTGCTTGTTGTAATTTTGCAACAGTAGTTGGATTAAATAAGTGGCGCTCTCCATTTCTTCTCCATCTATAATCTCCACCAACATTTAAACCTAGGTTTTTGTCAATTTGATTATCTGGGTATGCTTGTTTGTAACGTTGATCTATTTCTTTTTCAATTTCATATAAACCAATACCTTCAATTCTTGAAGCGGTATATGGGAAGTATTTTTCTACAAATTGAGAGTTAAATCCTACAATTTCGAAAATTTGAGAACCTCTATAAGAGTGTAATGTAGAGATTCCTATTTTGTTCATCACCTTTAAGATACCTTTACCAATAGCTTTGTTGAAGTTGTCAACTGCTTTTTGCTCATCCATACCAGTAATAAAGCCTTCTTTAACTTGCATTCTGATAATTTCATTTACCATATAAGGGTTTACAGCACTTGCGCCGTAGCCAAATAAAGTTGCAAAATGATGAGGTTCACGTGGTTCTGCAGATTCGATGATAATATCGAAATAAGAACGCTTACGTAAACGGTTTAATTGATGATTTACAAAAGAACATGCTAATAAAGCAGGAATAGGGGCAAACTCTTGGTTTACACCACGGTCAGACAATATAATTATATTGTTCTTGTTCTCAATTGCTTTTTCAACTTGAATAACAATTGCGTCTAAAGCGTCTTCAAGTCCATTTAAACCTTGTGCTTTTGGATATAAAATTTCAATAGTTTTTGCTTTGAAACTTTCAATATCTATATTTCTTATTTTTTCTAAATCGGCATTGGAGATAACAGGATTCTGAATTCTTAATTTTCTACACTGTCTATCTGTAACGCTAAAAATATTTCTGTCTTTTCCTAAATTTAAACTAATATCAGTTACAATTTCTTCACGTATACCATCTAAAGGAGGGTTTGTTACTTGTGCGAATAATTGTTTAAAATAATTAGATATTAATTGAGGTCTGTCTGATAAAACAGCTAAAGGTGTGTCAATTCCCATTGATCCTAAAGCTTCTTTACCTACAATTGCCATTGGGGTAATTACTTCTTGGATATCTTCGAAAGTGTAATTGAATAAACGTTGACGCGTTTTTACATCAATAGTTTCAATTGGGCAAGTTTCACCGTTATATGGAACGTCCTTTAGGTGTAAACGAGATTTGTCTAACCACTCTTGGTAAGGTCTTTCGGAAACAATTTTACTTTTTATTTCCTCATCTTCAATGATTCTACCTTCATTCATGTCTACCAAGAACATTTTTCCTGGTTCTAATCTACCGTGTTCTTTTACGTCTTCTGGTGCAACATCTACCACACCAATTTCTGACGACATAATTAAACTACCACTTTTGGTAACTGTATATCTAGATGGTCTTAATCCATTTCTATCTAATAAGGCACCAATATAGTCTCCATCAGTAAAAGGTACAGATGCAGGACCGTCCCAAGGTTCCATAATACAACCATTGTATTCGTAAAAAGCTTTACGCTCTTTAGACATGGTTTTGTGTTTTTCCCAAGCTTCAGGAATCATCATCATCATAATTTCTGGTAATGAACGACCGGTGTGTGTTAATAACTCAACAACCATATCCATAGAAGCAGAATCTGATTTTCCTGGTAAAATAATAGGGAATAATTTGTCTATTTGTGGCCCGAAAACATCACTTTTCATGATTTCTTCACGAACACGCATTCTACTTACGTTACCACGTAAAGTGTTAATTTCCCCATTCTGACACATGTGTCTAAATGGTTGTGCTAGCTCCCAAGTTGGCATTGTGTTTGTAGAAAAACGTTGGTGCACTAATGCTAAACGTGTAACTAAATCTATTTCTTGTAAATCTTTATAGTAAGGACCAATATCTTCTGGCATAATAATACCTTTATAGATGATAGTGGTTATTGATAAACTTGGAATGTAGAAATATTTACTTTCGGAGATTTTAGATTTTCTGATAGTATGTTCTGCTATTTTACGAGCAGCATATAACTTAGCTTTAAAAGTAGCTTCGTCAATATCTTCATTTTTACCTATAAATAATTGTTCAATATTTGGTTCTGAAGCTAATGCAATTTCTCCTAATTGAGATGGATCTACAGGAACTTCTCTCCAGCCTAAAATAGCTAGTCCTTGTTCTTTAATCTCATTCTCAAACGTAGTTTTACAGAAATTATATTGATTGCTAACTTTAGGAAGGAACACCATTCCGACAGCGTATTCTCTTTGCTTGGGGATGGGGAAGTTACAAACTCTTTTAAAATAATCGTGAGGTATGTCTATTAAAATTCCGGCTCCATCTCCTGTTTTTCCATCTGCACTAACACCCCCTCTATGTTCTAGTTTAACTAGAATTTCTAGGGCGTCATGTATAATTTGATTTGTTTTTTCTCCATTCAAATTACAGATAAAACCAGCACCGCAATTTTCGTGTTCAAACTCTGGTAAGTATAATCCTTGTTTCTCCATATTGTGTTCAATTATATATACAAAGCTATGTATTTTATTGAAAAGGATTCAGTATTCTTGCTGTTTTAATGTGATTTTTATGATGAAATCAATAAAACTATGCAAAAAGATTACTTATGACAATCTAATGGATTTTTATTATCATATTCATAAAATAAGAAAAAAAGTCTGTAAATTTTTAAATTTACAGACTTTTGTGGTTGTTTAATTAATTGACTAGTGTTCGTTTAGACGAAAGTCAGGGTATGCATCCATACCATGTTCATGAACATCTAAGCCTTCTACTTCTTCTTTTTCGCTAACTCTTATTCTCATTGTTTTCTTTAGGGTATATATAATGATAAATGAAGTTGATAGGCAAAAAACAGCGTAAGAAACTACACCAATTAGTTGGCTGATAAATTGATCTACACCTGCAAGGTTACCAAATAAACCAACTGCTAAAGTTCCCCAAATACCACATATTAAGTGAACAGCAATAGCTCCAACAGGGTCATCTAGTTTTAATTTATCTATTAAGCTAACTGCAAAAACAATTATTGCACCTGCAATAGCTCCAATTATAATAGCATCTGTAGGAGACATTTGATCTGCACCTGCAGTAATACCAACTAAACCTCCTAAAATACCGTTTAAGAACATTGTTAAATCTAAGTTTTTGTACATTATTGTTGATACAATAGCGGCAATAACTCCACCTGCTGCTGCAGATAAGCAAGTTGTAACTAATGTTAATGATGTTAGTTCTGGGTCTGCAGATAAAACAGAACCTCCATTAAATCCAAACCAACCTAACCAAAGGATTAAAACACCTGCAGTTGCTAGTGGTATGTTGTGACCAGGAATTGCTTGTATTTCTCCTTTTTTAAACTTTCCTATCCTAGCGCCTAATAAGCAAACAGCTACTACGGCTGCCCATCCTCCAACAGAGTGTACTAGTGTTGAGCCTGCAAAATCGTAAAAAGGTGTTGATAATTGATCTAAAAAACCACCACCCCATTTCCAAGAACCTGCAATTGGGTAAACAATACCTACGTATATTATGGCGAATATCATAAATGGAAGAATTTTCATTCTTTCTGCAACGGCACCAGAAACGATGGTAGCGGCAGTTGCTGCAAACATCCCTTGAAACAAGAAATCTGTCCAGTAAGTGTAACCTTCGTTGTATGCTAAATCTAGAGCGCCTTCTGCAGTTAGTGGAGATGATAATCCAAATCCTGCAAAACCAACAATTCCAGATGATCCATCAGCAAAGCCAGGGTACATTAAGTTGAAGCCTACTAATGCGTATAATAGTAGTCCTGTGGTGATAATAAAAATATTTTTGAAAAGTATGTTAAGGGTGTTTTTTTGTCTTGTTAAACCAATTTCTAAAAATGCAAAACCTAAATGCATAAAGAAAACTAGTGCTGTACAGATCATCATCCATACATTGTTTATTGTTAATAATTCCATGTCTTTTATTTTGATATTTTCTTTAAAGTTTCGCCTCCTTTTTCTCCAGTTCTTATTCTGTATACTTCAGTTATGTCTGATACAAATATTTTACCATCACCAACTTCTCCTGTAGCAGCAGATTTTAGTAAGGCGTCTATAGTTATTTGTTCAAAATCATCATTTACTACAATGGATACATGTCTACGTTGTATATCGCTAGTGCTATAGCTTACACCTCTATATACGTGTCCTTCCTTTTCGTTACCTAAACCAGTAACATCCCAATAAGAGAAAAAATTTACATCAACTGAATGCAATGCTTCTTTTACAGCACTGAATTTTGATTTTCTGATAATTGCTTCAATTTTTTTCATGATAAAATTAATTGTTAATTGTTCGTTTTGTTGTTTGTTAGTCTTTCGTGTAAAAATCACATAACTTGGTTTACCAAGTTATGTGATTTTTTTAAAAGAATAATAATCAAGCTTTTTTTATGTATTATTTATCGTCAAAGTCTCTTTGTCTTACTCCTGGGTAAGCGATAGATCCGTGTTCGTGTACGTCTAAACCTTCTATTTCTACTTCTTTACTTACACGTAATCCCATGGTTGCTTTTAGTATTCCAAGAACAATAAATGATAAACCAATTGCCCATGCAGCGTATGCTAATACTCCAGTTGCTTGAACACCTAATTGAGCAGCGCCACCACCATTGAATAATCCAATAGCTGTGTCTCCGTCTACACCCCAAAGACCGATAACTAAAGTACCCCATGCACCGGCAACACCGTGTACAGAAGCAGCTCCAATAGCGTCATCAATTTTTAATTTCTTTTCTATAAATTCAATTGCAAATACAACAAGTATACCTCCAATTAAACCAGCTAATACAGCTCCTCCGGCAGTCATGTTACCACAACCTGCAGTAATACTAACTAAACCAGCTAATACACCGTTTAATGTTTGACTTAAGTTTGGTTTACCGTACCAGATCCATGTAGTGATTAAAGCTCCTAATCCACCAGCTGCTGCTGATAAGTTTGTGATTAATACTACGTTTGATGCAGTTATTGAATCTGCTCCACCCCAAGCTAATTGAGATCCACCGTTAAATCCAAACCATCCAAACCAAAGGATAAATACCCCTAAAGTTGCTAAGATTTGGTTGTGACCAGGAATCGGTAATACTTTTCCGTCTACATATTTTCCAATTCTTGGACCTACCATAAATGCAGCTACTAAAGCAGCCCATCCACCTACGGAGTGTACTATTGAGGAACCTGCAAAGTCAATGAAGCCCATTTCTGTTAACCATCCACTACCTTGCCATTGCCATCCGCCAGATATAGGGTAAATAACAGCAGTCATTACAATAGAGAATATAATGTATGTTGAGTATTTTGTTCTACCAGCAATTGCTCCAGATACGATGGTTGCAGTTGTTGCAGCAAACATTGTTTGAAAGAATAAATCTGCTCCTTCACCTTGGAATAAACCGCTCCAGAAAAACCATCCGTTAGTAGTGTCTCCGTACATTAAAGAATAACCAACTAACCAGAATGTTAATGAGCCTACACAAATATCTAATAAATTTTTCATTGCAATGTTAACTGCATTTTTAGATCTTGTCATTCCAGATTCTACTAAGGTAAAACCTGCTTGCATTAAGAATACTAAGATACCTGCAATAAGCATCCAAAGCATTCCCATATCTCCATTTATTTGTTCAACAGCTTTTGAAACTTCTGTTACTGGAGTGTCTTGAAATAATGTTAAAAATAAACTCATATTTATAAAGTGTTAGTTAGTAATGTGTTTTGTTGATTTTAGTCTTCTCTTAGAAAGAGTATACTGCTGCCATTGTTAAGGTAGATGTACTTTTTTCTGTAGGAAAAGCTTCAATGATGTAGTCGTCAGAAGAGTCAAATCTTAAGTCAGTTATAAACTTTAAGTTGCTTGTTAAGTTGATGTTTGAAGTTAAAGTGAATGCAGTTACATTACTGTCAGTGCTTCCTGAGTTAGTTGTAAAAAGTTCTGGTCTTAATCCTAAAGAAAAAGTGTCAGAAAAAGTGTTTTGTAAGTAAAGTGCTACACCTTGGTATCCTTCGTCAGCATCGCTAGAGTTTGCGTAAGCTGCGTTTATTCCTACATAAAAAGTGTCTGTTAAATCAAAACCACCTGTATAGTCTAAAAAGATCCAATCTGTAGCTCCTCCAGCACTTACAGCACCAGTAATAAAGTTTAAGTATTGACCTTTGTATCCAACTTGAGCACCTAATTGAGTGTCGTCAGTAAGATTACCATCAGCACTAGAAATTCCGTGTGCGTTAGTTACAGCTAACATGAAAGATAAGTCTTCAGAAACTGCGTAATCTGCTTTTATACCTGTGTGAGAAAAAGGACCTGCATTAAATAAATAAGATACAGTGTAGTTAAAGTTAGCTGATGGGTTGATAACTTCATATCCTAAGAAGGTGTTGAATTGACCAGCTGTAAGTGTTAATTTATCAGTTACATTGTAGTATGCATATAATTGGTTGATTGCTCCTGCCATATTTGCATCATCTGCTCTTGGTCCAAAAGCGATATCTGCTACAATACCAGCTTTACCTTTTTCGTATGCGAATACAGTGTTTGCAAAACCTAAACCAAATGCATTTGCGTTTTCTGGGCTTGCGATTAATATTCCTGGAGTTCCAGGGTCTTTTGTAAAGTTTGTTGTTCCGTATACGTCTACTGTTCCGCTTAATGTGAAAGTTCCTTTGTCTTCGTTTTCTTGAGCTGTAGCTATTAAGCTAGTAGCTAATAATAATGTGCAAATTACTTTTTTCATAATGTTGTTCTTTTAGTGTTAATTGATTTTTATATTAATTGAACTTGGTCAAAAGTAAATATTAAATTTAAACTGACAAGGGGGTGTTTTTTTGAAATAGCTTATTTTAGGTGTCTTACCCTTAAAAAAATAGGGGTCAAACTGAGATAACTTCATTTTAAGGTTTTTGAAGGGTTTAAAATATCGGGTATGTAAAAATGTGTATCGTAATTTTAGGATATTCATAAAAATGTGTCTTTTGTAAAAAAAAATGCAATTATTGTATATTTGCACCTATGAAATATTCATTTTCTTATATAGTTAAGTTACAATTCCTTGGTTTTCGATTTTCTGGATGGCAAAAACAAACAAATGCAAAAACATTGCATGATATGGTAGATAAAACTTTGTCTTTTGTTTTTGAAGATGTTCATTATAAGACAATTGGGGTAGGGAGAACGGATGCTAAGGTTTCTGCGAATACTTATTATATTCAGTTGTTTACGGATAAAGTAGTTGAAGAAAAATCTTTTGTAGCTTCGTTAAACGCTAATTTTTCGCCAGATTTTAGGGCTATTTCTATACAGCGGGTTGATAGGGGGTTTAATGTAATTAATGCTCCTAAGGTTAAAGAGTATCATTATTACTTTTCTTTTGGGGGTAAGAACCATCCTTTTTCTGCTCCTTTTATTGTGAATATTGATGAAAGTTTAGATTTGCAGACTATGCAACAAGCAGCAAAAATGTTTGAGGGTGAGCATTATTTTCATAAATATTGTACTAAACCGTCAGATAAAACTATTTTTAAGAGGATTATTAATTCTTGTGAAATTGTAGAAAATGATGTTTTAAAGGCAAATTTCTTTCCAGAAGAGTCTTATATATTAAAGGTAAGAGGAAAAGGTTTTTTACGATATCAAATTAGATTGATGATGGCGACCTTGTTTGAGGTTGGGAAAGGGAATTTAGATTTACAGTTTATTGATTCTTCTTTAAAAGAAGATAATGATAGAATGTATATGAGAAACAATGCACCTTCTTCTGGTTTGCAATTGTATGATATCGAGTTGGATGTATAAGTAGGTTTGTGTGAACGATAGAAACGGCATCCTTTTTAAGGTGTAGATGTGTAAGTGTGGTTTTCTTTAGTTCTGAATTAGTTTGTGTAGAGCGCAAGCTTTATAGTGGTCTGTTTAAAAAGATATAGTGAATAGCGTGGTTTTTGTTTTTCTCAAAAACACGCCCAAAAGAAAAAATCCACCTTATAGAAAGATGGATTTTTTTATACATTATATATAGGTGTAGTTTATCCTTTGATGATTTCTCTAGAAATTACAATTTTCTGAATTTCAGAAGTACCTTCGTAAATCTGTGTAATTTTAGCATCTCGCATTAAGCGTTCTACGTGATAATCTTTAACAAAACCGTTTCCTCCGTGAATTTGTACGGCTTCTACGGTGTGTTCCATGGCTACTTTACTTGCATATAGTTTTGCCATTGCGCTAGACATGTCATAATTGTTGCCTTGGTCTTTGTCCCATGCTGCTTTCATAACCAACATTCTTGCAGCTTCAATTTCTGTGTGCATATCGGCTAATTTAAAAGCAATTGCTTGATGGTTGCAAATTTCTGTACCAAAAGCTTTTCGTTGTTTCGAGTATTTTAAAGCCAATTCATAAGCGCCAGCTGCAATGCCTAATGCTTGTGCTGCGATACCGATTCTTCCGCCAGAAAGTGTTTTCATGGCAAATTTAAATCCGAAGCCATCTTCACCAATTCTATTTTCTTTCGGTACTTTTACGTCGTTAAATTGTAGGGTGTGTGTGTCAGATCCACGGATTCCTAATTTATCTTCTTTTGGGCCTACGTGAAAACCTTCAGTTCCTTTTTCTACAATAAAAGCATTGATGCCTCTATGTCCTTTATCTCTGTCTGTTTGTGCTATTACTAAATAAACATCTGCACGACCGCCGCTTGTAATCCAATTTTTGGTTCCGTTAATTATATAATGGTCTCCTTTGTCTTCTGCTGTAGTTGCTTGTGATGTTGCGTCAGAACCTGCTTCTGGTTCGCTAAGGCAGAAAGCACCAACAAATTCTCCTGTTGCTAATTTTGTTAAATATTTTTGTTTTTGTTCTTCAGATGCGTAGGCTTCTAGTCCATAACAAACTAAAGAGTTGTTTACGGAAACAATTACAGAGGCAGATGCATCAATTTTAGAAAGCTCTTCCATAATTAATACGTAAGAAATTGCGTCCATGCCGCTTCCTCCGTATTCTGGATCTACCATAATTCCTAGAAAACCTAGGTCTCCCATTTTTTTTACTAATTCATTTGGGAATTCTTGCTTGTTGTCTCTTTCTATTACACCGGGTAATAATTCTGTTTGTGCAAAGTCTCTTGCAGCATCACGAATCATGATGTGTTCTTCTGTTAAACTAAAATCCATATATGTTTTTTGTTATATTCGTAAAATCTTGTTCCAAAGATATCGATTTCGTAACATATTATCAATAGGGATTTATTATTTTTACAGATATGAATAAAAGTGATGTTTTTATAATAGGATTAATGTCTGGAACGTCTCTAGACGGTATCGATTTGGTTTATGTTCGATTTGATAAAGAATCGTATCAAGATTTTAGTATTTTACATTCAAAAACGGTTTCGTATTCAGAAGAATGGAAAACTACTTTACAAGATGCTATTCATTCTTCTTCGGATGATTTAAGGGTTTTGGATATTAATTATGGTAAGCTTCTGGGTGAAGAGATTTGTGCTTTTATTGATGAGTTTCAGATTGAAAACATCGATTTTATAGCATCTCATGGTCATACGGTTTTGCATCAACCGGAAAACGGAATTACACTTCAGGTGGGAGATGGGCAAACAATTGCAGATGCAACTTGTCAAAAAGTTATTTGCGATTTTAGAACTCAAGATGTTAATTTAGGTGGTCAAGGAGCGCCTTTGGTGCCTATTGGGGATGAGTTACTTTTTTCTGATTATGATTATTGCTTAAATCTAGGTGGTTTTTCTAATATTTCCTTTCATGAGGATGGTAAGAGAATTGCGTATGATATTTGTCCGGTAAATATTGTGCTGAATAGATATGCTAAAGAATTAGGTTTTGAGTATGACGATAAAGGAATGATTGCTGCTAAGGGAACTTATTTAATGCAACTTGAGTCAGATTTACGAGCACTTGAGTATTATGAGCAAAAACCGCCAAAATCTTTAGGTTTAGAATGGGTGCAAAAAGAAATTTTTCCAAGATTAGAATCGTCAAAAAGAAAACCTGAAGACTTATTAAGAACATTTACAGATCATGTTGCTTGGGCAATAGCAAAAGTTTTACCTAAAAATGCAAGGGTTTTAGTTACTGGTGGAGGTGCTTTTAATGAATATTTAATTAATAAGGTGCAACAAGAAAAAGAGGTAGCGCTTATTGTGCCAGGTCATCAATTGATAAATTTTAAAGAAGCGCTTATTTTTGCTTTTTTAGGCTTGTTAAAAAGTGAGGGTAAAATAAATTGTTTAAGTTCTGTAACAGGTGTAAGTAAAGATCATTCTTCTGGTGAGGTTTTTTATCCTAAGAAGTAAATATGTCTGTTTAAAATGATTGGTTTTAAAGGGGTTTTAGTAGAGAATTCTTTTAAATTAAAAAATTTGAACAACCATTTTTTTACTGTAAGTTTGTAAGGTATCAGTTTAATAAGAAATTTATAAATTTTTAAAATGAATCAACTTTAACTTTTCCCCTGAAGGGGATTTTATCGCAAAATTAAAATTGTTTGAAAAAACAAAAAGGAGAGTTAATTTATTAAAAATTTTAGAATGAAAGAATTATTAAAAATATACGAGAATAAGCAGCCAGAAATTGTTTTTAATTGGAAAGATCCAGAAACAGAGGCAGAGGGTTGGGTAGTGATAAACTCTTTAAGAGGTGGTGCTGCCGGCGGGGGTACAAGAATGCGTAAGGGGTTAAATATGAACGAGGTTTTGTCTCTAGCTAAAACCATGGAGGTGAAGTTTACCGTTTCTGGTCCGGCAATTGGAGGTGCAAAATCGGGTATTAATTTTGATCCGAGCGACCCGAGAAAAAGAGGTGTTTTAGAGCGTTGGTATAAAGCGGTTACACCTTTGTTAAAACATTATTATGGTACAGGTGGAGATTTAAATGTTGATGCAGATAAGGATGTAATTCCTATTACAGAAAGTTGCGGAGTTTGGCATCCACAAGAAGGAATCTTTAATGGACACTTTAAACCAACAGAAGCCGATAAAATAAATAGAATTGGTCAATTGCGTTTGGGGGTGATTAAAGTTATAGAAGATAAAGAATTTTCGCCAGATTTGTCTAGAAAATATACCATTGCAGATATGTTAACTGGTTATGGTGTGGCAGAGGCTGTGAAGCATTATTATGCTATTTACGGAGGAGAAATAAAAGGCAAAAGAGCAATTATTCAAGGGTTTGGAAATGTAGGTGCTGCGGCAGCTTATTATTTAACTCAGTTGGGTGCTAAAGTTGTAGGAATTATAGATAGAGACGGTGGAGTTATAAATGAAGAAGGCTTTACGATGCAAGAAATGACCGCTTTGTTTTTATCTAAAAACGGAAATCAGTTAGTTTCTGAGAATATGATTCCTTTTGATGAAGTTAATGAAAAAATATGGAGTCTGCCTGCTGAAATATTTGTACCAGCTGCAGCTTCTAGATTAGTTTCTCAAGATCAGGTTCAGCGAATGATAGATACGGGGTTAGAAGTGATTTCTCCGGGTGCAAATGTTCCGTTTGCAGATAAGGAGATATTCTTTGGGCCAATCATGGAATATACAGATGAACATTTAAGTTTATTACCAGATTTTATTTCAAATTGTGGTATTGCAAGAGTATTTGCATATTTAATGGAAGCAAAAGTAGATTTACCAATGCAGGATAAAGCTATTTTTAATGATACTTCTAATATTATAAAGAAAGCGTTGCAGAGAACTTTTAAAAAGAGTGCCTCTAAAACAAAAATTTGTTCAACGGCATTTGAAATAGCTTTAAAGCAATTAATTTAAAGTTAATGGTTAGATTTGTATCATAATAAATATAGGTTGCGTTTTGATAAAGCGTAGCCTGTATAGTTGAGTCTAATTGGAGTAGAGTATAAGGGTTTTAACTTTTAATGTAGTTCTTGGTTTGATTTTTATAAAAATCATTCGAACTGATATTATAGACGGTAATTTTACAATGTGTAAAGGTGTATAAATAAAAGAAGTATAAGAATGTCAATTTGTGTTTTGGCATTTTTTTTGATGTAAAATAAAAACGATTATTTTAAGTTGGAACAATTTAAAAAAAGAAAGGTCGTTACTTAAATAGAACTTAAAAATAGAATTAAATGTTGTTATTTTTTCAAGAGAATAAAGAGGTTTTAGAAGAGGTTGTTTCAGAAGAAAAAACACTTTCTATCTATAAATTAATTATGGATGGTGGTTTAGGGGGGCAAATAATTTTAGCACTACTTTTTGTGTTGTTGGCCATTGCCATGTATATTTATTTTGAAAGATTCTTTGCTATAAAAGCAGCATCAAAAATAGATGAAAATTTTATGAATCAAATCAAGGATTTTGTTTCTAACGGAAAATTAGAATCTGCAGACGCTCTTTGTAAAAGTAAAAATACTCCAACAGCAAGATTAATTGGAAAAGGAATTTCTAGAATAGGGAAACCTTTAGACGATATAAATACAGCAATTGAAACAGCAGGGAAGCTAGAAGTGTATCAATTAGAAAAAAATGTGAGTGTTTTAGCAACAATTGCAGGAGCAGCACCAATGATTGGGTTTTTAGGAACTGTAATCGGTATGATTGTTGCGATTCATGAAATTGCAAATGCTGGTGGTCAAATAGATATTAAACTACTTTCAGATGGTTTGTATACAGCAATGACAACTACAGTTGGTGGTTTAATTGTGGGGATTATTGCGTACATAACTTATAATCATTTAGTGGTAAGAACAGATAAAGTAATTTATCAGATGGAAGCAAAATCTGTTGAGTTTTTAGATTTATTAAACGAGCCAGTATAAAAAGTTTAAAATTTAAATTCAACGTTTGAAAAATAATATTTTATGAATTTACGCGGAAGAAATAAGGTAGATCCAACATTCAATATGTCATCAATGACAGATATTGTTTTTCTATTGTTGATATTTTTTATGCTTACCTCTACTTTAGTTACTGTAAGTGCTATTGATGTTTTATTGCCAAAAGCAGGAGGGAAGACAGAGAATAATAAATCTGTTGCTGTATCTATTACAAATGAATCGTTGTTTTATATTGATAAAACAAAAGTGAGTTCTGCAAGTTTGGAGAGTGAAATATTAAAAAGTGTTGGAGCGGATAAAAAGAAGACTATTGTTATTAGAGGTGATAAAGATGTGCCTTATAAAAATGTAATGCAAGTAATTGATATTGCAAATAGGAATAAATTAAAAATGATTTTAGCTGTAAAAGGCAAGTAAAATGCAAATACTAAATACAACACATAAACGTAAATCTGCTGTAATTACAGCTGTTATTCTGGTGCTTATAATCTTCGGAATTCTAAATTACGGAATGCGTTATTTAGATCCGCCAGAAGAATATGGTGTGGCTATTAATTTTGGTACCTCAGAAGTAGGAAGCGGAGAACCTGTGGAAGATACAAAGAAAATTTCTGCTCCGGAAGTAGTTGAAGAGGAAGTCGTAGAAAAAGAGGTGGTAGAAGAAGTTGTAAAAGAAACGCCGCAAGAAGTAGTTAAAGAAGAAATTATAACAGAAGATACTTCTAAAGATGTGCCTGTTGTAGAAAAAGTGAAAGAAGTAGTAAAAGAGCCTATAAAAAAGGTGGTAGAAAAAAAGGTTGAAGTTGTAAAACCTATAGAGAAGGAAGTTGTAAAAGAGATTCCGAAAGAAAAGCCAAAACCATCCAAAGCAACTCAAGATGCGTTGAATAATTTATTGAATGGAAATTCTTCTGATGGAAAACCACAAGGAGAAGGAGATGATGTTAAGCCAGGTGTAAAAGGAAAAGAAACTGGAGATCCGGCATCTTCTAATTACTACGGGAATACAGGAAGTGGTGATGGAGGTGATTATAATTTAGCAGGTAGAAGAGCGCTTTCTAAACCAAAAGTACAACCTGATTGTCAAGAGGAAGGTACGGTTGTAGTACAAATTCAGGTAGATAAAAAAGGAAAAGTAATTTTTGCTAAACCAGGTCATAAAGGAAGTACCAATACGGCGGCTTGTTTATTGAAGGCTGCAAAAGAAGCAGCTTTAAGTACTAAATGGAATTCTGATGATAAAGCACCTGCAAACCAAGTAGGGACTATTATTTATAAGTTTTCTTTGTCTAAATAATCACGTATTTTTGTCGTATGAATTATCAACAAACATTAGATTGGATGTTTGCACAGTTACCGATGTATCAAAGAGAAGGTAAAACAGCATTCAAAAAAGACTTAACTAATACTTTAGTGCTTTCTAAAGAATTAAATTTTCCAGAAAAAAAGTTTAAATCAATTCATGTTGGTGGTACAAACGGAAAAGGTTCTACGAGTCATATGTTGGCTTCTATTTTACAAGAAGCGGGTTATAAAGTAGGCTTGTATACTTCTCCTCATTTAAAAAACTTTACCGAAAGAATTAGAATTAATGGAGTTGAAATCTCCGAAAAGAAAGTTTCTTCTTTTATAGAAAAACACAAAGACTTTTTAGAAACACAAAGACTGTCCTTTTTTGAAATGACAGTTGGTTTGGCTTTTGATTATTTTGTTGAAGAAAAAGTAGATATTGCTATTATTGAAGTTGGTTTAGGAGGAAGATTAGATTCTACAAATATTATTACGCCAGAAGTTGCTGTAATTACAAACATCGGTTTAGATCATACCCAGTTTTTAGGAGAAACATTACCTGAAATAGCTTTTGAGAAAGCGGGGATTATTAAAAATAAGATTCCTGTTGTAATAGGAGAAGAGCAGGAAGCTGTAAAAAGTGTTTTTATCGCGAAAGCGGATGAAAGCAAAGCGCCTATTTATTTTGCTTCAGATGATGATAAAAGCTACAAGACGGACTTGTTGGGTGATTATCAGCAAAAAAACACAAAAACAGCCGTTGCTGCTATTAAGAAGTTAACAGGTTTTAAAATATCAATAGAAAATATTGAAAATGGGTTGCTAAATGTTGTGAGAAACACTAATTTAAAAGGTAGATGGCAAATATTACAAGAGCACCCAAAAGTAATTTGTGATACCGCCCATAATAAAGATGGGTTGAGTATTGTACTCGATCAATTAAAAAAAGAAACCTTTAAAAGAATACATTTTGTTTTAGGTGTGGTTTCTGATAAGAAATTAGAAGAGGTTTTACCACTTTTTCCAAAGGAAGCAGCGTACTATTTTTGTAAGCCAGCTATTCCAAGAGGTATGTCTGAGGTTGTTTTGCGAGAAAATGCAAAAGAATTTGGTTTAATAGGTAAAAAATATTCATCAGTAGAAGTTGCTTATAAAAACGCGTTACTTGATGCTAATCAGGGAGATATCATTTATGTTGGTGGAAGTACATTTGTTGTTGCAGAAATTATTTAAAAAAAGATTGTCTTTTTGTTTGGTAGATTTAAAATGTGTTGTATATTTGCAACCGCTTAGGGCAATTAGCTCAGTTGGTTCAGAGCATCTCGTTTACACCGAGAGGGTCGGGGGTTCGAATCCCTCATTGCCCACCAAAGCAAAATCCTTCACATTTATGTGAAGGATTTTTTATTTTTAATAGATTTTGAAAAATAAATAAAAATTATTTCATTTTTTGTTTGGTAGATTTAAAATGTATTGTATATTTGCAGCCGCTTAGGGCAATTAGCTCAGTTGGTTCAGAGCATCTCGTTTACACCGAGAGGGTCGGGGGTTCGAATCCCTCATTGCCCACCAAAGCAAAATCCTTTACATTTATGTGAAGGATTTTTTGTTTTTAATGGTTTTTGGTTAAGAGTCCAATGATTCTTTTGTTATATTTGTTTCTTTATAAAAAATAGCTAAAAGATTTCTTAATGGAAATAAAGTTGTCAGGAAAAAAAATACTTGTAACAGGTGGTGCTGGTTTTATCGGTTCTAATTTGTGTGAGGTTTTACTTGAAAAGAATAACACAGTAGTCTGTTTAGATAATTTTTCTACAGGGAAAAGAGAAAATTTAGTTTCGCTTATAGATAACCCAAATTTTACGTTAATAGAAGGAGATATTAGAAATCTAGAAGATTGTATGTTGGCAGCTTCTGGTGTAGATTATATTTTACATCAAGCAGCATTAGGTTCGGTTCCTAGGTCTATAAAAGATCCTATTACTACAAATGATGTAAATGTTTCTGGTTTTCTAAATATGTTAGTCGCAGCAAGAGATAACAATGTAAAAAGATTTGTTTTTGCAGCGAGTTCATCTACTTACGGAGATTCAGAATCGTTACCAAAAGTAGAAGATGTTATTGGTAAACCATTGTCTCCTTACGCAGTTACCAAATATGTAAATGAATTGTATGCAGATGTTTTTGGTAAAACGTATGGCTTAGAAACAATTGGTTTAAGATATTTTAATGTTTTTGGTAGAAGGCAAGATGCTAATGGAGCGTATGCAGCGGTAATACCTAAGTTTGTAAATCAGTTTATGAGTTTAGAGTCTCCAATTGTAAATGGTGATGGATCTTTTTCTAGAGATTTTACATATATAGACAACGTTATTCAGGCAAACTTATTAAGTTTAATTGCAGACAAAGAAGCTGCAAATGAAATTTATAATGTTGCATTTGGAGATAGAAACACTTTAATCGATTTATGTGATTCTTTAAAAGAATTTTTATCGAATTATAATCCAAAAATAAAGGATGTAGAAGTGGTCTTTGGACCTAATAGAATTGGAGATATTCCACATTCTCACGCAGATATATCAAAAGCTAAGAAATTATTAAATTACAACCCAAAATTCTCTTTAAAAGAAGGTTTAAAAGAATCTATAGATTGGTATTGGGAAAACTTAAATAAATGAGTAAAATTAAAATAGGTATTATTGGTTTAGGCTATGTTGGCTTACCATTAGCGAGACTTTTTGCAACAAAATTTTCTGTTGTTGGTTTTGATATCAATCAAACAAGAATAGAAGAATTAGGGCAAGGTAAAGATGTTACGAGAGAAATTTCTAAAGAACTTTTAGATGAGGTTGTTCTTAAAGAGAATAACAACGATTTAGGATTGTTTTTTACATCAAAATTAGAAGATTTAAAAGATTGTAATTATTTTGTAGTTACGGTTCCTACGCCAGTAGATAAAAATAACAGACCTGTTTTAACGCCTTTAATAAAAGCGAGTGAAACCGTTGGTAGTGTTATTAAAAAAGGAGATATCGTAATTTATGAATCTACGGTTTATCCTGGGGCAACAGAAGAAGATTGTGTGCCTATTTTAGAAAGAGTATCTGGTTTAGTTTTTAATAAAGACTTTTTTGTAGGGTATTCTCCGGAAAGAATAAATCCGGGTGATAAAAAACACACAGTAGAAAAAATATTAAAAGTTACTTCTGGTTCTACCAAGGAAGTTGGTGAAAAAGTGAATGATTTATATGCATCTGTAATTACAGCAGGTACACATTTAGCGCCTTCTATAAAAGTAGCAGAAGCAGCAAAAGTTATAGAAAATTCTCAGAGAGATATTAATATTGCCTTTGTAAATGAGTTGGCTAAGATTTTTGGGTTGATGGATATTAATACACAAGATGTTTTAGAAGCAGCAGGAACAAAATGGAATTTTTTACCTTTTAAACCAGGTTTAGTTGGTGGGCATTGTATTGGTGTAGATCCTTATTATTTAGCTCAAAAGGCTCAAGAATATGGTTATCATCCAGAAATTATTTTAGCAGGTAGAAGAGTCAATGATGGTATGGGGAAATATGTAGCATCTGAGGTTGCTAAATTGATGATTCAGAGAGATATTGAGGTAAAAGGAGCTGAGGTTTTAGTTTTAGGAATCACTTTTAAAGAGAACTGTCCCGATGTTAGAAACACAAAAGCTGTAGATCTTATTTATGAATTAAAAGAGTATGGAGCAAACGTAACTATTTTTGATCCTCATGCAAATTCAACTGAAGTTCAAAAAGAATATCAATTAGAATCTAGCATTGTTTTACCAAAAAAGAAATTTGATGCCGTTATTTTAGTGGTGGCACATAAAGAATTTCTTAGTTTGGAATTTGCTGATCTAAAAAAAGAAAAATCAATTGTATACGATGTAAAGAATTTTTTAGATTCTAAGCATGTAGATAAGTCATTATAAAGAAATGAAAAATTTTGCATTAATAGGTGCTGCAGGATATATTGCGCCAAGACATTTAAGAGCGATTAAAGATACAGATAACCAGCTAATAGCAGCTTTAGATAAGTTTGATAGTGTTGGTGTAATGGATAGTTTTTTTCCAAAAGCAGATTTTTTTGTAGAATTCGAAAGGTTCGATCGTCATATAGAAAAGTTAAAAAGAGGAGGAACGCATTTAGATTATGTAAGTATTTGTACACCAAATTATTTGCACGATTCTCATATTAGAATGGCTTTAAGAAGAGGAGCAGATGCTATTTGTGAAAAACCTTTAGTTTTAAATCCTTGGAATGTTGATGCTTTAAAAGATATCGAAAAAGAATCTGGGCAAAAAATAAATACAATTTTACAATTAAGATTACATCCAAGTATTATTGCTTTAAAAAACAAAGTTGCGTTAGAAAATAAAGCAGGTAAATATGATGTTGACTTAACATATATTACCTCTAGAGGTAAATGGTATGATATTTCTTGGAAAGGAGATGAAAGTAAATCAGGAGGAATTGCAACCAACATTGGAGTTCATTTTTATGACATGCTTTCATGGATTTTTGGAGAAATTCAAGAAAATATAGTGCATCTTAGAGAGAAAGATAAATCAGCAGGGTATTTAGAATTTAAAAATGCTAGAGTGCGTTGGTTTTTATCAATAAATGAAGAAGATTTACCGCAAGAAATTAAAGAAAAAGGACAAAGAACTTTTAGATCCATTACTATAGATGATCAAGAATTAGAGTTTAGTGCTGGTTTTACAGATTTACACACCAAGAGTTACGAGCAAATTTTAAAAGGAAACGGATTTGGATTAAAAGAGTCTGAAGAATCTATTAAAATTGTTCATAATATTAGAAATACAGCGATTAGCACATTAGGTGAAAAACACTTGTTTGTTAAGTAAAAAGGGTTTTATAGCTCAAAATCAGTTTATTTACAAAATATATAGTCGTTATTAAAGATTAAGGTATCATCTTAAAAATTAGAACTATTATATCAAATTATTTTGAATAAAAATAATGAAAAAAAAGAATCTATTCATTTTCGGAACAAGACCAGAAGCTATTAAAATGGCACCTTTAGTAAATCAGTTTTTAGCCGATAAGAGGTTTGAAACAAAGGTTTGCGTTACAGGGCAACATAGAGAAATGTTAGATCAGGTTTTAAGTTTTTTTGATATTACTCCAGATTTCGATTTGTGTTTAATGAAACCAAATTTGTTGCGGATAACGAATTTAAAACATTGCCTGTAGATGGAGATAAAGTGATTTTAGATTTTTGTGGTGTTCATAAATGATTAAATATTGAATAAAAATAATTTATTGAAACTTTCTTTTTTTTGAAAGAGCGATTCTTTTAAACTTTTTTATTAGCAGGTAAGTAAAGCGGTTACTTCTCTTTATACAATTCGTTTTATGTTTTTTATATGTAATGTTTTTTTTAGGGTGAACTATGAAAGTATGAACTCTCTGACTACCTTATAAATATAATTTTGTTAGATGTTTAATATAAGTCGCTTTTTATGAGGTTTTTATGTTTTTTTTATTGTTTTATTTCATTTTTATTATATTTAACGTTGAAATTACTTCTATTTAGGAAGAACCTTTTTTTTTTAAATAATTAACATATATTTGCTCAAAAAAAAGAAACTTATGAAAGTTGGGATAACCTTTAGTGCTTTTGATTTATTTCATGCAGGACATGTAAAAATGTTAGAAGATGCAAAAGAACAATGTGATTATTTAATTTGTGGTATACAGACAGATCCTACTTTAGATCGTCCGGAAAAGAATATGCCAGTACAGTCAGTCGTAGAAAGATACATTCAACTAAAAGGGTGTAAATACGTAGATGAGATTGTTCCTTATGCAACAGAACAAGATTTAGAAGATATTTTAAGATCTTTTAAAATAGATGTTAGAGTTATAGGAGATGAGTACGCTAGCAAACAATTTACAGGTAGAAAGTATTGTGAAGAAAAAGGAATTGACTTATACTTCAATAAAAGAGAACACCGTTTTTCTAGTAGTGGGCTTCGTAAAGAGGTACAAGAAAAAGAGAATTTAAAAAAGAAAGAGAAATAAGTGTTTTACATATTCTGGTGAAAAGATTTCATTTTTAGAATGATTTAATATTTCGTCAATAATAGCGTGAAAACACCTATTTACCGTGGAATAATTTAATTTATATTTGCAAAATATATGAAAAAACTAATCATAGTATCAGGATATTTTAACCCAATTCATAAAGGACATTTGGAGTATTTTAATAATGCAAAGGCATTGGCAGATGAGTTGTTTGTAATCGTTAATAGTGATCTTCAAAGAGGATTAAAAGGTTCTAAAGAATTTCAAAAAGAAGAAGAGCGTTTATTTATTGTAGAGAACATTAAATCTGTAGATAAAGCGATGATTTCTGTAGATAACGATAGAACAGTTTGTACTTCTATACGTGCGATTCATGAGAAATACGGAAAAGAGTATCAATTAGGTTTTGCCAATGGTGGAGATCAAGATAATAATTCAATTCCAGAAGCACCTATTTGTAAAGAATTGAATATTGATTTAATTGATGGTTTAGGTGATAAAATACAATCTTCATCTTGGTTGTTGAAAAATAATTAGGTTAAAAGAAGCATTTATTTATAAGTGTTTTTTTATAGCTTTAATTGTTGTCAAATATTGTGTGAAACTTATTTGTCCTAAAAGTAAATTTGAATGTTATTTTTTTAACAGGAATAGTTTACAATCATAAGTAAAAGAAAGAAAATTAAAAATAAATTAAAAAAAAATAGTATGAATATTACTGTAGTTGGTTCAGGTTATGTTGGGTTGGTGTCTGGAACTTGTTTCTCCGAAATGGGGAATAAAGTAACTTGTGTAGATATAGATCAAAAGAAAATTCAAAAGTTAAAAGAAGGTGTTTTGCCAATTTTTGAACCAGGTTTAGAACAAATGGTTTTAAAAAATGTAAAAAATAAAAACTTGTTTTTTACAACTGACTTAGGAGAAGCTATCAGTGATGCAGAAATTGTTTTTATTGCTGTTGGTACGCCAATGGGAGATGATGGTTCTGCAGATTTACAATATGTTTTAGCGGTGGCTAAATCTATTGGTGAAACCATGCAAAAAAGATTAATAGTTGTTGATAAATCTACAGTGCCAATTGGTACTGCCGATAAAGTAAAGGCGACTATTCAAGCTGAATTAGATAAAAGAGGAGAAGCGATAGAGTTTAGTGTCGTTTCTAATCCTGAGTTTTTAAAAGAAGGAGCTGCGATTGGTGATTTTATGAAGCCTGATAGGGTGGTTGTAGGGTCAGATAATGAATATGCAACGGATTTAATGAAACAATTATACCACCCGTTTTGTATGTCCCATGATCGTTTTATTGCAATGGATATCCGTTCTGCTGAAATGACAAAATATGCAGCAAATACCATGTTGGCAACAAAAATTTCATTTATGAATGAGATTGCTAATATTTGTGAAAGAGTAGGAGCAGATGCAAATATGGTTCGTATAGGTATTGGATCAGACAAACGTATTGGGTATAGTTTTATTTATCCTGGTGCTGGTTATGGAGGTTCTTGTTTTCCTAAAGATGTAAAAGCTTTAAAGAAAATTGCAGAAGAAAACGGATATAAAGCAAACCTAATTGAGTCTGTAGAAAACGTGAATGATGCTCAAAAATTAGTAATTGCAAATAAAATTGTTAAACGTTTTGGAGAAGATTTATCAGGCATGACTTTCGGTTTATGGGGATTGGCTTTTAAACCGGGTACAGATGATATGAGAGAGGCACCGGCAATTTACATTGTTAAAGAATTAGAAAAAAGAGGAGCAAAAGTAAAGGCTTATGACCCTAAAGCGGTAGAAGAAGCAAAAGAATTTTATTTAAAAGATGCAAAAAATATAACTTATTGTACTTCTAAATACGAAGTTTTACAAGATGCAGATGCATTGATTTTGTTAACAGAGTGGAAAGAATTTCGTTCTCCAGATTTTGTAGAAATCAAACAACAATTAAAGAATCCTATTATTTTTGACGGTAGAAATCAATACAATGCTTTTAATTTAGAAGAAAAAGGATTTGAATATTTTCAAATAGGAAAATAATATAGTTATTATATGAATAAGGATACAAAAATTTATATTGCTGGTCATAGAGGTATGGTTGGTTCTGCTGTATGGAGAACTTTAGAGAAGAAAGGGTATACCAATTTAATAGGGAGATCCAGTAAAGAATTAGATTTAAAAAATCAAGAAGCAGTTCTTGATTTTTATCATATAGAGAAACCTGAAGTTGTTATTGATGCTGCGGCTAAAGTTGGTGGTATTTTAGCGAATAATAATTTTCCATACCAGTTTTTGATGGAGAATATGCAAATTCAAAATAATTTAATTGACAGTGCATTAAAATCAGGAATTGATAAATTTATATTTTTAGGCAGTTCTTGTATTTACCCTAAGTTTGCACCACAGCCATTAAAAGAAGAGTATTTGTTAACGGATTCTTTAGAACCTACTAACGAATGGTATGCTATTGCAAAAATTACAGGTGTAAAAGCTTGTCAGGCAATTAGAAAACAATTTCAAAAAGATTATGTAAGCTTAATGCCTACAAATTTATATGGTACACATGATAATTTCGATTTAAAATCTTCTCACGTGTTACCTGCAATGATTCGTAAATTTCACGAAGCAAAAAACAACAACCATTCAGATGTTGTTTTATGGGGAAGTGGAACGCCAATGCGTGAATTTTTATTTGTAGATGATATGGCAGAGGCTGTAGTCTACGCTTTAGAAAATAAACTACCAGAGTATTTATACAATATAGGTACTGGAGAAGATTTGACGATTAAAGAATTAGCAGAAACAATTCAAGAAGTAACAGGACATCAAGGTACTATTGTTTGGGATGCTGATAAGCCAGATGGTACACCAAGAAAGTTGATGGACATTTCTAAAATGCACAACTTAGGTTGGAAGCATAAAGTTGATTTAAAACAAGGAATCGAGAAAACGTATACTTGGTTTTTAGAAAATATAGAAAACTTTAAAGAAGTCAAGCTTTAAAAATCGTCTATCGTCTATCGTTTGCCGTTTACCGTCCATCGATAAACGAACATCGAGTAACGAACAACGAAAAAAATGGAATGTAAACTACAGGTTTGGAAATTAGCGCATCAGTTAACTCTTGATGTATACGAAGTTTCAAAAAACTTTCCTTCTTCAGAAAAATTTGGGTTAACCAATCAAGTAAGAAGAAGTTCTAGTAGTGTTCCAACAAATATAATAGAAGGGCAAGGGAGGCAATATAAAAAGGAATTTATTCAGTTTTTATATATTGCTAAAGGCTCTTTAGAAGAAGCAAATTATCAATTGTTTTTGGCAAAAGATTTAGAGTATATTTCTAATGAACAATATATTAAATTGTTTGACCTTTGCACAAGAATAAAAATGATGTTATATAAATTAATAAGTTCTTTAAAGTAGTTTGTTTTTAGAACAACGAACAACGAACAAAAAACAACTATGAAAAAAGTAGCATTAATTACAGGAATTACAGGACAGGATGGGTCTTATTTAGCAGAGTTATTATTAGAAAAAGGATATATCGTACATGGTATCAAGAGAAGATCTTCTCTTTTTAACACCAATAGAATAGATCATTTATACCAAGATCCACATGATCCTGATCAAAGATTAAAATTGCATTATGGAGATTTAACAGATGCAATGAACTTGACGCGTATTATTCAAGAATGTCAACCAGATGAAATTTATAATCTAGGTGCGATGTCTCACGTAGCAGTTTCTTTTGATACTCCAGAATATGTAGGTAATGTAGATGGATTAGGAACTTTAAGAATCTTAGAAGCAGTAAGAATTTTAGGGTTAGAAAAGAAAACAAGAATTTATCAAGCTTCCACTTCAGAATTATACGGAGGAATGCCAGAAAACAAAAATGAAAAAGGTTTTTATGATGAATCTTCTCCATTTTATCCTCGTTCTCCTTATGGAGTCGCAAAAATTTACGGTTTTTGGATCACAAAAAATTATCGAGAAGCATATAATATGTACGCTTGTAATGGTATTTTATTTAACCATGAATCTCCAAGAAGAGGAGAGACTTTTGTAACAAGAAAAATTACACGTGCAGTAGCTAAAATTGCATTAGGATTACAAGAAAAAGTGTTCTTAGGTAATTTAGAAGCAAAACGTGATTGGGGACATGCGAAAGATTATGTTCGTATGATGTGGATGATTTTACAGGCAGATAAACCAGAAGATTGGGTAATTGCAACCGGAGTTACCACTACTGTAAGAGAATTTGTACGTTTGGCTTTTAGTGAAGTGGGTATAGAGGTAGCATTTAAGGGAGAAGGTGTAGATGAAAAAGCATATGTAGTAGCATGTAATCATAAAGACTTTCAAGTAGAAATAGGAAAAGAAGTTTTATCTGTAGACCCTACTTACTTCCGTCCAACAGAAGTTGATTTATTGATTGGAGATCCTTCTAAAGCAAAGAATCAATTAGGGTGGGTACCAGAACACGATTTAGCTTCTTTGGTAAAAGACATGATGAAAGGTGATGTTTTATTAATGAGAAAAGATGTTGATTTATTGAAAGCTGGTCATGAGATTTTGAAACAGGCAGAGTAATCATTAATCAAATAGTTATTAAGATTATTTTATACATTATTAAATTATATTAGAATTGAAAATGAAAATATTAGTTACAGGAGCGGCAGGTTTTATTGGCTTTCATTTATCTAAAGCATTATTAGCTAAGGGACACACTATTGTTGGTCTAGATAATATTAATGATTACTATGATGTAAGTTTAAAATATGCTAGATTAAATGAATTAGGTATTTCTAAAGAAGATTCAGAAATTTATTTAAAAGAATCGGCAAGTAGTACATATAAACAATCGTTTAAGTTTGTACGAATGAACCTAGAAGATAGAGATAATTTACCTAAACTTTTTAAGAACGAAAAATTTGAAGTAGTTATAAATTTAGGAGCTCAAGCAGGTGTTCGTTATAGTATAGAAAACCCAGAAACGTATATAGATAGTAATGTTGTTGGTTTTTTAAATATCTTAGAATGCTGTAGAAACAATAATATTCAACACTTGCTATATGCTAGTAGTTCTAGTGTGTATGGTACCAACAAAAAAACACCTTTCTCTACAGATGACAATGTAGATCATCCAATAAGTTTATATGCAGCAACTAAAAAGAGTAATGAATTAATGGCACATACATATAGCCATTTATTTAATGTACCTACTACAGGGCTTCGTTTCTTTACGGTTTATGGACCTTGGGGAAGACCTGATATGGCAATTTATTTATTTGCAGATGCAATTTCTAAAGAACGTCCAATAAAGGTATTTAATAATGGAAATATGAGTAGAGATTTTACTTATATAGATGATATTGTAAACGGTATTGAAATACTATTAGCAAATCCGCCAGAAAAAACAGCAGATAAACCAGCATATAGAGTTTCTAATATAGGTAATGGTAGTCCGCAATCTTTAGGAGATTTTATTAAAGCCATAGAAACTAGTTTTGGTGTAGAAGCAAAAAAAGAATTCTTACCGATGCAACCAGGAGATGTTCCGCAAACTTGGGCTGATGTTTCTGAAATTGAAAAATTAGGTTATAGTAGTAGTATTAAGATAGAAAAAGGAGTCCAGGAATTTGTAGAATGGTTTAAAAATTATCACAATATATAATTTATTACAAAATAAATAAAAAGGGTTAAAATAAAAAAGTATAATAGTTAGTAGTTTTTAGAAAAATCTACTAATATTTTTTTTAATTAACAGAACTGTATGTTTTATACACACTTAGGTGTTTGGTGAGTTTTTATTTACTAAATAAAAAACTCCAGTTTTGTTTGATAATATTTATTGAAAAGATAGACAATGGAAGACTATAAAAAAAAGGTTAAATTAAATGCTTTAAGTGCTTATTTGAATTTATTTATCAATTCATTTGTCCTTTTTATAATAAGCCCACTATTGGTTCGGTTTCTAGGAGATATGAATTTTGGTATTTGGAAATCGATTCAAAAAATTTTATCAATTACTTCAGTAGCAGATGGTCGTTCAAGTCAAGCTTTAAAATCATTTATAGCTAATTCTGAGTCAGATTTAGACTTTGATAAGAAAAAACGTTTAATAGGAAGTGCTCTTAAAGTAAGTTTCTATTTTATGCCTTTAACTCTTGTCGTAGTAGCACTTATGGTATATTATTTGCCGAGTCTAATGAATGATATTCCAAAGGAATATGTCTCTATAGTAAGAATCACGGGTTTTATATTAGGTATTAATTTAATAATAACGCCTTTATTAACTATTCCAGATTCAATTTTAATAGGAACCAACAATGTTTTTAAATTAAATTTCGTTCAGACCTTTACAACTGTATTAATGAATTGTTTGTTTTTACTAACAGCTTATTTAGGATATGGAATTATAGGCTTAGCTGGAGTTTCAACATTTATTTTAATCTTAAATGGCCTTATAATTTATATAATTTGCAGAAAAAACATTCTTTGGTTTGGTATAAAAAAACCTGAAAAAGAAGAGGTAGATGTTTTTTTTAATTTTAGTTTTTGGGTGTTACTTTGGGTTTTTATTGAAAGGTTATTTTTGTCAACAGAAATTTTCTTAATTGGGTACTTGATTAATCCAGTTGAAGTTACTAAATATTCTTTTAGTGCATACGTAGTTCAATTAGTTATTCCTGTTGCTTTACTAACAGGTAGTGCTTTTATACCTACTTTAGGTAATTTAGTAGGACAAAAAGATTTCTCTAACGCAGCTAAAGTGATAAGTAATATTAAACAAGCACTAAGAATTATTGCCATAGCGTTTGGATGTGGTATAATTTTATTTAATAATATTTTTGTAGAACTATGGGTAGGTAAAGAATATTATTTAGGTGATTTTAATAATTTTTTAATGGTTTTAATTATGATTCAGCTATTGCTTTTTAGAAATGATAGTCAAATTAAAGACTTAACTCTTGATATTAAAAAGAAAGTAATATATGGTGCAATTGGCACTGTTTTAGTCTTTTTATTAGGTATTATAACATATAGGTATTATTCAAGTATTACAGCTATTTTTATATCAATATTTGTAGGGCGTTTATTGTTAACTATTGTTTTTAGAAAACAAGTTAATTCCTTTTTTAGTTTGCCTGTAGAATTTAAAGACGAATTAATTATTTTATCAATTATTTCTTTTACATACTGCCTTTTTACGTATCTTTTAGAAGATAATTTACTATTTAAAATTAGTTATTTTTTATTACTTGTAATTGTTTTAGTAAAATATTTTGGAGGAAACAAAATACTGAAATTTCTTATAAAAAAATAAATTTTTTAAGAGTTATGTTGAGAATCATTATTTTAGTAATACTTCTTTTTGGGGCTATCGTTCTATATTTTATCTATCCTGATGGTATGGACAAGGAATTGTTTATTATAAATTTTGGTGTACTATTTATTATTTTAGGAATATTTATTCTTAGAAAAGAAAAGGTTGATTCGTTAAAAAAGCAATATTTAAAACATTCAAACTTATTTGTATTAGGTTTTGTAATTGTTCACTTTCAGTTTTATATGGATTATTTATTATCTAACACAACAAAAAATAATACATATGTTTGGTATGATATTAATGTAATTAATAAGGCTTTTATCTTGTCTCTGGTTGGTCTGATTGCTTTTTTTTTAGGGTATTTTATTTTTTTTTTTAAAAAACATAAAATACCAAAAAATAAAATATATAAAAAATCTAGTACCTTATTATTAACATATTTAGCATTAATTTTTTTAGTTGTATTTTATGCTACTGTTAATCCTTTGTATTTAGCAGGGTTTTACGCTTCTGCTGTTTTAGATCCTATTACAATTTACGCAGAATTTGGATTTCAAATATGTCTTTTTGCTGTATTAATACAAAATACTAGAAATATTTTAGGTTACAGTGGCAATATTTTAGAAAAAAAATACTCTTTTTTAAATTTCGTAAAAGCACAAGGCTTACTTTTTAATAGTACAGTTATTATTTATTTGATTGGAGTTTTAGCTAGTGGTGATCGAGGACCTATCATGAGTGTTTTTTTGTGCTATGTATCAAACTACATTTTTCTTACTAAAAAGAAATACAGTTTTAAAAGTATTACCTTTTTACTTATAACTGGTGCTTTTATTATTACTGTTTTAGGACAAGTAAGACTAATGGATAAGGAACTTTCTTTTAGCGAACGTTTCTTTATAGCATTAAGTGGCGATTACGTAAATTTAAATAGAGAATCAGAAAATTCTATTTCTTCTTCTACCAAAGAATTAGCAACTTCTGTAAAGACGGTTCATATTGCTTTAGCCACTGTTCCTGATAAACATGATTTTTTTTATGGTCAGTTTCAGAGTCAATTGGTGTTAGGAGCCATACCGTTTGGTACCAATTTAAAAAACTTAATCTTTGATGACAATTCCTATAAATATATTAACTCGGGTAAGTTTATTACATGGACTGTGTTTGGTGAGTTTTATACATATGAATTAGGGTCTTCTTGTATTGCAGATTTATATTTAGATTTGGGTATATTAGGTGTTGTTATGGGGATGTTTGTATTTGGGGTCTTTTTACGGAAATGCGAAAGAAGTATGTTGGAAAGGAATCATGTTTCATTATTTTTTCATGTTTTTATAATTGTGTATTTATGTTTTTCAATATACCTGTCTCGTTCTATGTTATTGTTTAATTTGAAGTTGTGTGTATATATATATATCGTATTATCATTGTTTAATAATTTTAATTTTAAGGAAGGTATAAAATAATAATATGATAAAAATGGATTTATACCGGTATGTTGTTGGAGTAACGAATAAGTGTTTTTTTTATTATTTATTAGCAAGTTCTGTGTTAAATTTATTTTTCTTACAGACTATGTGCTAAATAGAGTGGTAAATCTAGAATAGGTAGTATATTGATTTTGCAAGAGATGAAGTATACTTTTACTGCATATACAAATTTAGTTACTAATATGAAAATAGTGAATTGTGTACTAATAGTACCAAATGCTTCTGCTAATTTGGATGTGAATTAAGTGTATTTTGTAATAGTAAATATAGCTAAAATCAAAATTAAAAAGAATACATATATAAATAATAAATTATTTTGAAGCTTATTAATGGGGTACTTAGATTCTTTTAAGAAAAATTGATAATAATAATAATAATAATAATAATATGGTTTTTAGAGTATTTAAATATTTATACAGATTTTATAAAATTAAAGTGTTGCACCCTGTAGATTATGCTCGTACTTTAGGAGTGAAAATTGGAAAAGATTGTAGTATTGCAATTAATTACTTTGGGAGTGAACCTTATTTAATTGAGATTGGAAATCATGTTCAAATTACTGCGGATGTAAGGTTTTTTAATCATGGTGGAAGTTGGATGTTTCGTGAAGTAAATCCTGAATTCGACTACTTTGGGAAAATTAAAGTTGGAAATAATGTTTATATTGGAAATTGTGCATTAATAATGCCAGGTGTTACCATTGGGAATAATGTTATAATTGGAGCTGGAACAGTTGTTACTAAATCAGTACAGAATGATTGTATTTTAGCAGGCAATCCCGGTAAAGTAGTTGGAAATGTAAATGAACTTTACTCTAGGGTTGAAAAGTATAATTTAAACATTAAGTCAATGTCTAATCTTGAAAAACAAAAGTATTTACTTAAATTGACGGACGAAAAATTTATTACAAAATAGTGGTGTCATTTTTACTCCATTATTAAAATACAGTGGTTCAGAAAGAGTGATACGGAGGGGGCAAATAATTTGGCTCAAGACAAAGATTTTCATGTATGTTTAATTTTTTTAACAAAACAAATAAAGAAAATATTAAATAAGTTATTTAGTGATGAAAAATAAAAAAATTTTATGTTTAATTCCATCTTTGGGTACAGGTGGAGCAGAAAGACAAATGGTAATGCTAATAAAACTAATGAATGAGCACGCAATAAAACCTACCGTCTTAACATACTATTCAGAAGAAACAGATTATGATAAAAGTTTAATAGTTCATAGAATTTCTATTAATAAAAAAGGTAAAATAAAAAAGGTTATTAATATTATTAAAAGTATTTTAAGTGAAAAACCAGATGTTATATTGTCATTTGGAGATACTCCAAATATAATTTCAGTATTAGTTAAAATATTAAGAAACAAAACTAAGATAGTAGTATCAGAACGTAATACTTCTCAAAACTATAATTTATCTACAAAATTCAGGTTTAATTTATACCGATTAGCTTATAAAATAATTCCTAATTCTATTAGTCAAACTGATTTTATTAATAAGAATGCGCCTTTTCTGAATAATAAAATAAAAACAATTACTAATTATACAGATATTAATATCTTTAATTTTGAAAAAAAAGATCGAGAAAAGAAATTTAAAATTGGAATTTTTGCAAGATATCATTCTCAAAAAAATATACTATTATTCTTGGAAGTAGTATCTGAATTAAATAAAAAGGGTCATAATGTAGAGTTTCATTGGTTTGGAAATAAATTTTTCGATTTAAATAATCAAGCAACAAAACATTCTGCTTATTATTTAAAATGTGAAGAAAAAAGAAAGCAAATGAAATTAAGTAATGTTTTTTTTAATTCATTTGTTTTTAATGTTGTTGAAGAGTTTACTAAATTTGATGCTATATGTTTACCTTCAATATATGAAGGTTTTTCTAACACTTTGTCAGAAGCAATTGCATGCGGTAAACCTTTGTTAGTTAGTAATGTTTGTGATAATATTTATTTTGCAAAGGAAGGTGTTAATGGTTTTTTATTTTCTCCATCTAGTAAAAAAGAAATGTTGGAGGCCATTGAAAATATGTTGGAATTAAATAATGATGAGCTTAATAATTTTCAGCTTAATAGTCGGGAAATTGCGGAAAATTTATTCTCTAAAGAAAGATTTATAAATGAGTATTTAGATGTTTTATTAAAATAATTTAAAATATGATTTTAACAAATATATTAAAAGCTGATTTATATCGTTATTCTGGAGGAATAGATTTTATTTCATTTTTAAAGATGATGAGAACCCCAGGTTTTAGATTTACATTTATTTTTAGAAAGTTAAAAACTACAAGTTTTTTTAATCCATTTTGGATTGTTTTAAAATTTTTATATTCTAAATATTCATTTAAATATGGTTATCAAATTCCATTATCAGTAAAAATAGGTAGTGGATTAATGTTACCTCATTTTGAAGGTATTGTTATCAATTCAAAAACGGTAATTGGTAGCAATTGTAATATTCTTCAAGGAGTTACTTTAGGGAATACTAAAAGAGGGAAAAAGATGGGAGCTCCTACTATAGGTGATAAAGTTTATATAGGTTCAAATGCTGTTGTTGTTGGAGGTGTCTTTATTGGAGATAATGTTCTTATAGCGCCCAATTCATTCGTTAATATAAATATACCATCAAATAGTATTTTTGTTTCAGGAAAAATTATAAATAAAGATGATGCAACTGAAGGGTATTTATTAAATATTTTATCATCAAATTAATATATTTGTTACAACTTCATCTATTTGTATAAAATAGGTATTAAATTTTTTTTATGAAAATTAATGTTTTATTGTTGATGGGAACCAACTCAAGAAATGCAGGTGGTTTATTTAATAGTGTAAAAAGTCTTGCTAAAGAGTTGGATAAAGATAAACAAACAGACCTTTCTATTTTGTCTCATAATGATGCTTTTAGCTCGGAAGATATAAAGACATGGGCTGATTTAAAGATGTTAATTTACACTGTTAGAGGTCCATTAAGTTTTGGTTTTTCACTTGATTTATTTAATTTATTAAAAAAGAAGAACCCCCAAATAATTCATCAACAAGGTATTTGGATGTTTTCTTCTAAGATGGCTTTAAAGTTTTTAAAATTAAATAATTCAGTAAATATAATAACTCCAAGAGGAATGTTAGATTATTGGGCAATTAATAATTCATCATTTAAAAAGAAACTTGTAGGGTCTTGGTTTGAATATAAAAACTTAAAAAATGCTAGTTGTATTCAAGCTTTATGTAAATCTGAATATCTTGCAATTCGTGATTTTGGGCTAAAAGTTCCAATAGCAATTATTCCTAACGGAATTAATCTTCCAGAAGAGCAAGTTTTTAAAAGAATAATGAATAATGAAAAGAAAATTTTATTATTCATTGGAAGAATTCATCCTAAAAAAGGATTAGACAGTTTAATAGAAGCATTATATATTATAAATCAAACTCATTCAGAGTTGTTAAATAATTGGGAGGTAAGAATTGCAGGTTGGAATCAAGTAAAACATCAGGAGTATTTGACGGAAAAGTGTGTGAAATACAAATTAGAAAAAGTTGTCACTTTCATAGGTTCTGTGTATGGAGAAATTAAAGAACAAGAATTAATGAATGCTGATGCTTTTATTTTACCATCTTTTAGTGAAGGCTTACCAATGTCTATTCTTGAGGCTTGGTCTTATAAATTACCAGTAGTTATGACCAAGGAATGCAATATACCTGAAGGATTTGAGAATAATGCTGCTATTGAGATTAATCATAGTGCAAAAGATATATCTACGGTTTTAATTGACTTATTTTTAAAAGAAAATCTTGAATTATCAGAAATAGGAGTTAACGGGTATGAATTAGTCAAAAGTAGGTTTACTTGGGAAAAAATTGCAGAGGATACAAAAGAAATGTACTCTTGGGTGTTAGGAGAATCTGACAAACCAAATTTTATACATTTAGATTAATGAATACAAAATCAATAAATCTAAAGGATTATTCTAATAGTAGTTACAAGCCAGGAAATAAGCTAAAAATTTTTATTTGGTTTTTTGTAAATATTTTGTTCTTTAAAAGTAGTTTGCCTCTTCCTCATTTCCTTAAAAAATATATTCTTATTATTTTTGGTGCTAAAATTGGACGTGGGGTTTTTTTTAAAAATAATATAAATATTAAATATCCTTGGCTACTTGAGATAGGTAATGATGTTTGGATTGGTGAAAATGTTTGGATAGATAATTTAGCTAAAGTCAAAATAGAAGATAATGTTTGTATCTCTCAAGGAGCTATGCTACTTTGTGGAAATCATGATTATAAAAAATCTAGTTTTGATTTAATATTAGGAGAAATTATTTTAGAAGAAGGTTCTTGGGTTGGTGCAAAATCTGTAGTTTGTCCAGGTGTTACTCTACATTCTCATGCAATTTTAGCTGTAGGTTCTATTGCTACTAAAGATTTGGATTCTTATTCGATTTATCAAGGTAATCCAGCAGTTAAGATTAGAAAACGAAATATAGTAGAATAAATTTATGAAAATCTCCATAATTACAGTCTGTTACAACAGTGCTAAAACAATTGAAAAGACTTTTAAATCTGTAGAAAACCAAACGTATAATAATATAGAATATATTGTTGTAGATGGAGGTTCTAAAGACACTACTCTAGAGATTGTAGAAAAATATGAAAAAATAGTATCTAAATCTGTTTCTGAACCAGATAAAGGTTTATATGATGCCATGAACAAAGGAATTAAAATGGCTACTGGAGATTTGGTAGGTATTTTAAATTCTGATGATATTTTTACAGATGACCATGTTCTAGAAAATATAGCTAATTTTCATTTACAAAATAATGTTGATGCTTCTGTAGGAAATATTATTCAGTTTAATGAAGAAGGAAAAACGGTCCGTAAATATTCTGCAAAAAACTGGAATCCAGAAAAATTGAAAATAGGTTTTATGCCTGCACATCCTGCAATTTTTTTCAAAAGAGAATTATTTGATAAATTTGGAGATTATCATTTAGATTTTAAAATTGGTGCAGATTATGAATTAATAACTCGTTTTTTCTTGCAGCATAATATTTCTTGGAAATTTTCTGATATTACAACTACTTCTATGTTAATTGGTGGAGTTAGTAGCTCTGGCTTTAGTAGTTATCAATTAATTTCTAAAGAAATTAAGAAGGCATTGTCTAGAAATAATATAAAATTTAGTTATTTAAAAGTACAATTAAGAGGTTTTTGGAAAATAATAGGATTTTTAAAGAAAAAGTAATTGATGCATAGTAATTTACATATCATTACAGGAAACAAAGGTTTTGTAGGTCTTAACTTAGTAAAGTATCTTAATAACCAAGATAAAGAAATAAAAGGCATTTCTAGAAAACCATCAAAGACTGAGCTTAGTTATAAAACGTTAAACTTAGAAGAACTAAATAAAGCTAAAAGTTGTATCCATCTAGCTGGTAAAGCACACGATTTAAAAAAGACTTCGGAAGATTCAGCGTACTTTGAGGTAAATACTGATCTGACAAAAAAACTTTTCGATCAGTTTTTACAAAGCGATTGTGAAGTGTTTATATACATGAGTTCTGTAAAAGCTGCGGCAGATGAGGTAGTTGGTGTTTTAACAGAAGAAGTTACTGCCAATCCTGTAACTGTATATGGGAAATCTAAGTTAGCTGCAGAAAATTATATCTTATCTAAACAAATTCCAGAAAACAAAAGGGTTTATATTTTAAGACCTTGTATGATTCATGGACCTAATAATAAAGGGAATTTAAATTTATTATATAGTTTTGTTTCTAAAGGAATTCCGTATCCTTTTGGGAAATATGAAAATCAAAGATCTTTTGTTTCTGTAGAGAATTTATGCTTTGTTATTAATGAATTGATAGATAATACAGCAGTACCATCTGGTATTTATAATGTTGCCGATGATGCTTCTTTATCTACAACAGAATTGGTTAAAACAATTGGTAATGGAATAGGAAAACCTGCAAAAGTTTTAAATATTCCAAAGTTTTTTGTCAATATTCTAGCTAAAATAGGAGATGTATTGCCATTACCTGTAAATTCTGAAAGATTACAAAAACTGACCGAAAACTATGAAGTTTCTAATTCAAAGATAAAAAAAGCACTTCAAAAAGAATTACCTTTATCAGTAAAAGAAGGAATCAAAAAAACAATCGCATCATTTTAAGTTTATGGAGAAGAATTTAATCGTTTTATGTATATTAATTGCAGCCTCTTTTGTGTATTTAAAGTTGGCGCATAAATTTAATATTGTAGACAAACCCAATGAAAGGAGTTCGCACACAAAAGTAACAATAAGAGGAGGAGGAATTATTTTTCCGATAGCAATTTTATTGTTCTTCTTTTTGAATGATTTTCAATATCCATTTTTTGTTTTAGGGCTGTTTTTAATTTCATTTGTTAGTTTTTTAGATGATATATACACTTTAAGTTCAAGGGTTCGTTTTCCTTTTCAAATCATAGCAATTTTTTTAATTCTATATCAAGCAGCATTTCCAATTTTTCCATTGTATTATTCAATTCTTTGTTTAATTTTAGGTGTTGCAGTAATCAATATGTTCAATTTTATGGACGGTATTAATGGTATTACAGGTATTTATAGTTTGGTGGTATTATCTGGTATGTATTTTATCAATTTAAATGAACATTTTGTAAATACAGATTTAATTGTTTTTACAGCGTTGTCTTTAGTTGTTTTTGGTTTTTATAACTTTAGAAAAAAAGCATTATTTTTTGCTGGAGATATAGGTAGTATTGCTTTAGGAATGTTGTTTTTCTTTATCGGTTTTCTGTTCATGGACACGTTAAATTCGCCAATGTTTTTACTATTGATTTTGATATATGCTGCAGATACTGCCCTTACAATGTTATATAGAATTGTATATACCAATGAAAGTATTTTAGATCCTCATAGACATCATATGTATCAAAAACTAGTTGATGTGTATAAAATATCACATTTAAAAGTTTCTATTGGGTATGGTTTACTTCAATTAATGGTGAATTTCATTATCTTGAAAACATATAAATTAGAGCTATCAATTCAATTAATGGTGTTTTTTAGTTTGATTCTACTTTTTATCACACTTTATATTGTTCTTTTTAGATTGCTTGTTAAAAAAGTAAAAGTTAACAATGCATGATAAAATTCCTTTATCGGAGTCTCGTATAAATATTGATTTGAATACTTCTTTCTCTTCAATAGATACTGGTATGGTAGAGAAATTTGAAAAGTCTTTAGAAGAATACTATGGGCATCAGAAAAGTATTTTAGCATTAAATTCTGGAACTTCTGCCATTCACTTGGCATTAATTTTATGTGGGGTAGAAGAGGGAGACGAAGTACTTTGTCAATCACTCACTTATGTAGCAACGATCAACCCAATTATTTACCAAAAAGGAAGTCCTGTTTTTATTGATAGTGAAAAAGATACATGGAACATGTGTCCCATTCAATTGGAACTCGCCATACAAGATAGAATTTTAAAAGGAAAAAAGCCAAAAGCAATAATTTTGGTGCATTTGTATGGAATGCCTGCCAAAATTGATGAAATAGTTTGTATTGCACGTAAATACAATATCATGTTGATTGAAGACGCTGCTGAAGCTTTGGGAGCAGAATACAAAGGAAAAAAATGTGGTTCATTTGGAGACTTTGCAATACTTTCTTTTAATAACAATAAGATTGTAACTACATTAGGAGGAGGTGCATTGATCTGTAATACAAAGGCTGAAAAGGAAAAAGCCTTTTTCTATGCAACACAAGCCAAAGAAAAAGAAAGTCATTACGAGCATAAAGAAATAGGTTATAATTATAGAATGAACGCTGCTGGAGCACTTATAGGACTTTCTCAACTTAAAAAATTAAAAGAATATTTACAAAAGAGACGTGCTATTAATGATTTTTATAAAGATTACTTTAAGGAGTTTTCGGGAGTTTGTTTTTTAAAGGAAACGTCATTAAATGTGACCTCCAACCATTGGTTAAGTTGTTTTTACTTTGATAACAGAGTTGTTGATGCTGACAAGTACGAATTGATGGAATTCTTTAAAAAAAATAGGATTGAAGTTCGTTTCTTATGGAAGCCTATGCATTTACAACCTGTTTTTAATGATTTTCCGTATTATGGAGACAAAATAGCAGAGTCTTTGTTTCTAAATGGGCTATGTTTACCATCTGGGTCTAATCTAATAAAGAATGATTTAAAGAGAATTTCAGAATCCATTAAGAAATTTTTGTAGATTTGTAAAAAAAAAACTTGAAAACTAAAAAATGATAAGAAACTTTTTTCTAAGAACATTAAATAAATATGCGTCTAAATGGCTCGTTTTATTGATAGATATATCATTGGTATTTATCTCTTTTTTTATTGCTTATTTTATCCGGTTTAATGTAAGTTTTAATTTTAACTTTTCTAATTTATTAAATCAAATACCTTTTGTTTTAGGTTTTTCTCTTATCAGTTTTTTAACTGTAGGTTCTTACAAAGGGATTATAAGACATACGGGGGTTCGAGATGCTTTTAATGTTTTTATTGCAAGTTCATTGGTGTGTTTGTTATTGCTGTTAGCAGTAACCTTTAATGTTTTTTTTAAAGTCATCGATTCTTTTTACATTCCTAAGTCAATCATTATTATCCATTATCTTGTAACCACGTTAGTACTTATTTTAAGTAGGTTCATTTTTAAAGCCTTTTATGAAGTTCTATCAACAGAGATAGAAACTATTCATAATGTTTTAATCTATGGAGCAGGAGACTCAGGTATTATTGCCTTAAATGCTTTAAATAGGGATAAAAAATACAATTATGATGTTGTAGGTTTTATAGACGACAATAAAAATAAAATAGGTAAGAAAATTGATCGAGTATTGATCTTTAATTCTAATGTAATAAATAAAAAATTTATAGAAAAACATTCCGTTGATCAGGTTATTATTTCGATTCAGAATATCAAACCAAATCGATTATTAGCCATTACAGATAAGTTTATAAATTTAGATATTGATGTAAAAATAGTACCTCCTTTATCTAAATGGATTGATGGAGACTTAAATGCAAATCAAATTAGACAGATTAATATTGAAGACTTATTGGATAGAGCTCCTATTATTATAGACAACCCAGTCGTACAAAGAGAGGTGAATAATAAAGTAGTGTTGGTTTCTGGTGCAGCAGGTTCTATTGGTAGTGAGATCTCTAGGCAGTTAAGCTTATATAATTGTAAAATGATTATTTTAATAGACCAGGCAGAATCACCTTTGTATGATTTACAGCAAGAGTTAATTCAGAAAGGTGTTACTAATTTTGTGGCTATTGTATCTGATGTAAGAGACCGATTTAAAGTAGAGCGTATCTTTAAAAAATACAAGCCTCAAAGAGTTTTTCATGCGGCAGCTTATAAACATGTGCCTTTAATGGAAAAATCTCCTTACGAGGCGATTAAAGTAAATGTGTTAGGTACTAAAAATTTAGCAGATTTGTCTAATGAATATGGCATAGAAAGATTTGTGATGGTATCTACGGACAAAGCGGTGAATCCAACCAATGTAATGGGAGCTTCTAAACGTATTGCCGAATTATATATTAGTTGCGTAAGTAAAACTTCTAAAAAAACGAAGTTTACCATTACTAGATTTGGAAATGTTTTAGGATCTAATGGTTCTGTAATTCCTTTATTTAAAAGACAAATCGAAAATGGAGGTCCTTTAACCGTAACTCATAAGAAAATTACGAGGTATTTTATGACCATTCCAGAAGCGTGTAGCTTAGTTTTAGAAGCAGGTACGATGGGGAAAGGAGGAGAGATCTATATTTTTGATATGGGGAAATCAGTGAAGATTTTTGAAATTGCAAAAAGGATGATTTACTTATCTGGATTAAGATACCCAGAAGATATTGATATAAAAGTAACGGGCTTAAGACCTGGTGAAAAATTATATGAAGAGTTATTAGCAGATGGAGAGAATACCACAAAAACCTACCATGATAAAATAATGATTGCGAAGACGCAAAAGATTGATAATTCTATAGTTAAAATTAAAATTGATGATTTATCTCTTAATTTTGATAAACTAAACAATAGTGAGCTTGTAGCATTAATGAAGACATTAGTGCCTGAATATGTTTCTAATAACTCTGAATTTGAGATATTAGATGTTAAACTTAAAGAAGTTAAAATAAAATAGTATTTTCGCAAAAAAAAGCACACATAAATGATTAGAGTTAAAATAACGATCCTTTTTTTAATATTGATAACAACGTCTTGTGTTTCAAACAAAGACATTGCATATTTTCAATTTGATGAAATTGAACAATCTAAGGTAAGTAATCAGTTTGAAACTATTTTTAAGCCAGATGATTTGTTGCAGATAACAGTGTCTTCAGATGATATTGAAGCAACGAAACCTTTTAATTTACCTGCTGTAACATATGCTACAACAACAAATTCAGTAGTAGGGACGCCTCAACAACAATCTTATTTAATTGATAGTAAGGGAGAAATAGATTTTCCTGTGTTAGGGAAATTAAAGTTAGGAGGATTGTCTCGGGAGGATGCACTACAATTATTAAAAGAAAAATTATCTCCAGACTATGTTGCCGACCCAACTATAAATATTAGAATAGCCAATTTTAAAATAACAGTATATGGTGATGTGAAAAACCCAGGGACTTTTACCATTCCTAATGAGAGAGTAAGCATCTTAGATGCTATAGGTTTGGCTGGAGATTTAAATATTTCTGGGAAAAGAGACAATGTGTTGGTGGTTAGAGAAGAAAATAATAAGAAAGTAAAATATAGAGTCAATTTATTGTCTAATAAAACTTTGACTTCTCCCGTATTTTATCTGCAACAAAATGACGTGGTGTATGTAGAACACAATAAAGCAAGAATCCAATCTGCTTCCTCAAATTCGAACACGACTTTATTCATATCCGTTACAAGTTTGATTATTACTTTAGTATCTATTTTAACAAGATAAAAAAATGCAAGAACATAAAGAAAATACTGTTTTTAATGGTAATGAAAATTCTGATACTTTGAATATTAGAGAAGAATTAGAGAAATATTTGTTTCATTGGAAATGGTTTGTATTAGGTAGTGTTATTTCACTTATTATTGCTTTTTTGTATTTAAGATATTCTACAGCTCAGTATAGTGCATCCACTTCTATATTGATAAAGGACAATCAAAAGTCAGGCATTTCAAAAGAACTAGAAGCCTTTAAAGATATGGGAATTGTTGGTGGAGGTTCTGCGAACAATACGGATAACGAAATTCAGATTTTAAAATCGCGTAAAATTATTGGAACGGTAGTAGATACATTAAATTTAACTACTCTTTATTTTCAAGAAGGTAGAGTGAAAAGAACAGAGGTTTACCACAAAAGTCCTATTAGAGTAATATATGACACCGATAACGAATCTTTAATAGAACAAAGAAAAGACACCTCTTTTACTGTTAATATTATTTCAGAAAATAAATTTGAATTAAAAGATGCAGAAGATAACTTTGTTTCCGATCATCAGTTTAATGAAATTATAAATTCAGGTATCAATGGTTTTAAAGTTATAAAAACAGAAAATTTTAATTTTAAAGAAGAGCATAAAATTTATGTAACCATTTTAAAAAGAAGTAAAGTAATTGATGCCTATAAGATGGATGTCAATGTGAGTGCAGTAGATAAGAATTCTAGTGTTTTAAACTTGTCTCTTAAGCAGCCAATAAAACAAAAAGCAGAAGATTTTTTAAATGAACTAGTTGAGCAATACAACTATGATGCGATTAAGGATAAAAGTGAAGTTTCTCAAAAAACTAAAATCTTTATTGATGAGCGTTTGTATGCCATTGGTAAAGATTTAAATGATATTCAAGATCGAGTAAAGAATTATAAAATTGATAATAATATTACTGGTCTCTCCACTGAGGGAGAGTTAGCGTTAGAAACTGCTTCTTTGAATAATGAAAAATTAATTAATATAAAAACACAATTGAATATTGCTGAAGGTGTTTTAAATAATATAAAAAAGCAATCGAATAAAGATGAAACATTACCTCAAAACTTAGGATTTTCTGAAGGTTCTATTGCTGAATCTATAAAAGCGTATAATGAGTTGGTAGTTTATAAGAATCGGTTAAGTGTAAATGCTGGGGATAAAAACCCACAAATAATACAATATCAAAAAGAAATTAATTCTTTAAAAATAAATTTAAGGAATAGTATTTCAAATTTAATCACTTCACTAGAAACACAATACGATCAAATTAGCAGAGAAGCAAACAAAATAAACTCTAAAGTATCTGCAATACCTGTTTTAGAAAGAGGGTATATAAACATTGGTAGAGAGCAAGAAATTATTTCTGGTTTGTATTCATACCTGTTAAAGAAAAAGGAAGAAACTGCTATTTCATTAGCGGTAACGGTGCCAAATGCAAAAATTATTGATGTTGCCTATAGTGATGGAATACCAGTTTCTCCCAAAAGAAAAATCATATTTTTAGGAGCTTTACTTTTAGGGGTATTAATTCCTTTTATGATTATTTATGTTAAAGATCTTTTAGATACTAAAGTTCATACTCGTAAAGATGTGGAAGAATTAACTACTGTGCCTTTTATGGGAGATGTACCACATTCTGAAACTAATGAGAAAATTGTTATTGGAAATGATGCAAGAACAAGTACGGCAGAGGCTTTTAGGTTGATTAGAACCAATTTAGATTTTATGTTACCTAATAGAGATAGCAATGTAGGACAAACAATATTTATTACTTCGACTACAAGTGGTGAAGGAAAATCATTTATATCTATTAACCTTGCTGCAGCGCTTTCGCTATCGAATAAAAAAGTATTATTAGTAGGATTGGATCTTAGGGCTCCTAAAGTTACCGAATACTTAGGGATTCCAGAACGAAAAGGGGTTACCAATTTTATTACTAATGATAGTTTATCCTTAAAAGATATTAAATTTTCAATACCTGAAATTAAAGGATTAGACATTATTGCATCGGGTGTGATTCCGCCAAACCCTGCAGAGCTTTTATTGAGTTCTAAGGTAAAAGAATTGTTTGAAGAGGTTAAGAAAGATTATGATTTTATTATTGTAGATACTGCTCCTGTAAATTTAGTTACAGATACACTTTTAGTTTCTAAGTATGCAGATATGTTCTTGTATGTTTCTAGAGCTAATTATTTAGACAAACGCATGTTAAATGTAGCTCAAACATTGTACAATGAGAAGAAATTACCAAATATGGCTATTGTTTTAAATGATACAGACATGACAAGAGGTTATGGCTATGGCTATGGCTATGGCTATGGCTATGGAAATTCTTATGTGGAAACAGTTAAGAAACCTTGGTATAAAAGAATATTAAGTTAATAAAAAAGCATCCAATTTGGATGCTTTTTTTTATTTAAATTTTTTATTGTTACTTAAGAGATGCTTAATTTTTTCTAAATTCTTTTTAGTTCCAATCTTTTTTAAAAGTTCTAAATGGTTTTTATGATGCGCATCGGTTCCAGCAAAATCATATAAATTTTCTTTTAAAATCTTTTCAGACATTTTTTGTACTCCTTTTCCATATTGCTCGGTAAGGGATAATAAATTTAACTGAAATAAACAACCTGCTTTTTTTAATTTATAATAATGGTTAAAGTCATTATGAAAAAAATTATAGCGCTCTGGGTGTGCTAAAACGGGCTTGTATCCTTTAACTTGTATTTCAAATAGAATTTCATAAAGATTAATGGGAGCACTGAAATAAGACATCTCTACTAAAACATAATTGTCTTTTAATGTAAGAATGTCATTCTTTTCTAATAATTCAGAAAACTGCTCATCCATCATGTATTCTGCAGCGGCGTGTATAGAAACATCTGTAATATTTCTTCTTTGTAACTCTTCTTGTACTTCCTTAAGTTTGTTTTTTATTGTATCCGAAGAGTTCTGATAAAGATCTCCCAGCACGTGAGGCGTTGTAATGATATTTTTAATACCATAAGAACGCATCTTAGTGATTAATGCAATAGAAGTGTCTAAATTTTTTGCACCATCATCTATTCCTGGTAGTAAATGAGAATGAATATCTATAAAACCTTTTGGGAAAAAATCGATTAAAGGGATTCCTTTCTTTTTAAAAAAGATCATGTCATTAAATTTATTACAAATTTACAATAATTTAATATGCTTTATAAACCTTATTCCATTTCAATAAAAAATAATTAATACGAAAACGATTGAATATTGATTTCCTATTGTGTATGAATTTTACTTGTAATATCTTTGGGTAAAACAAAATAATTATGATTTTAATTGCAGATGGTGGTTCTACAAAAGCAGACTGGATTGCTATAAATAAAAATAAAGAAGAGGCTTTTAGAACAAGGACACTTGGTTTAAATCCTGCTATAGTTCCAGCAGAAGAACTTTATAACAGAATCATTAACATGTTTCAATTAATCAATGTTAAAGATGATGTAGAAGAGATTCATTTTTATGGAGCGGGTTGTGGTACTCCTAAGCCTATTCAGATTTTAAAAACTATTTTAGAGTCTATCTTTGTAAATGCAAAAATTGTTATTTCAGAAGATATGTTAGCCGCTGTTTATGCAGCTACTGGTAAAGAACCAGCATTAGTATGTATCTTAGGTACAGGTTCTAATAGCTGTTATTATGATGGTGAAAACATGGAAATGTTAGTACCTTCTCTTGGGTATATTTTAATGGATGAAGCCAGTGGTAATTACTTTGGTAAAAAATTGATTATCGATTATTTCTATAAGAATATGCCAGCAGAAATTGCTGAGAAATTTAAAGAAGAATTTGATCTGGATCCAGATTATATAAAGAAAAACTTATATAGAGAACCAAACCCTAATATGTATTTAGCTTCTTTTGCTAAATTTATGTTCGACTTTAAAGAAGAAAAATATATAAAAAAAATAATTACCGAAGGTTTTCAAGAGTTTTTTAAATATAGAATTTTACCATACAACAAAACGATAGACACACCAATTTACTTTATTGGTTCTATAGCACATTACTTTAGAGATATTTTAGAAGAAATGGCAGCAAAAAATAATTTGGTAATTACAGATGTCATACAAAGACCTATTGATAACTTATTAGAATATCATATAAATAATATCAACTAATACAATCTAATAGTCTTTCTAAACGCATTCCTCTTGAACCTTTAATCAGTATTGATTGATGTCTAAGAGGATTGTTTTTTAAGTGGCTTAACAACTCTTCAAACGTCTTAAATAAAAGATGTTTTGTTTTAGTCTGATAGAAATTTTCGCCAACAAAAAAACAATTGTTAAAATGTAGACCTTCTACTACATCTACGATGTTTTGATGTTCTTCTAAGCTAGTATTCCCTAATTCGAACATATCACCTAAAATAACGGTTTTGTTTGCTTCTTTAATTTCATCAAAATTTTCTAAGGCAGCTTTCATGCTCGAAGGATTTGCATTATAAGCATCTAAAATAATTTTATTATCTGTTTTCTTGATGATTTGAGAACGATTGTTTTCTGGGGTATAGTCTTCTATTCCATTTTTTATAGCTGTATCAGAAACCTTAAAATGTAGCCCAATCGTACAAGCAATGGCTATGTTTGTATAATTATATTTCCCGATAAGATTACTCTGTATGATGTTAGAATGATAAGATAACTTTACAAACGGATTTACCGCTATAAATTGCAAGTCTTTCTTAAAAGGAATAGTTTGTATGTTGTTTGTCTTTTCAACTTGTAAGACATCTTGTGGGTTTATAAAGGCAACTTTATGATGCTCTTTTAAGTACGTATATAATTCGCTTTTACCTTCTATAACACCTTCAATTCCCCCAAAACCTTCTAAATGTGCTTTTCCAAAATTGGTAATGTATCCAAAATCGGGTTCACAAATAGTACATAGAAAGGCAATCTCTTTTTTATGATTTGCGCCCATTTCTACAATTCCTATTTCAGTTTTAGGAGTCATAGAGAGTAGTGTAAGTGGTACTCCAATATGATTGTTTAAATTGCCTTTTGTTGCTGTGGTTTTATAAGTTGTAGATAAAACAGCATTTATCAATTCTTTGGTAGTTGTTTTTCCATTACTACCTGTTAAACCAATTATAGGAATGTTTAATACGCGTCTGTGGTGTTTTGATAACTTTTGAAGTGTTTCTAAAACATCATCAACTAAAATAATATTAGTGTGGTTGTTGTATTTTTCTTCATCAACAATTGCATAAGATGCTCCTTGGTTTAGAGCTTCTATGGCAAATGCATTCCCATTAAAGTTATCTCCTTTTAAAGCAAAGAATATGGTGTTTTTTCTAATAGTTCGAGTGTCAGTATCTACAAGAAAATGTTTTGTATATAATTGGTAAATGTCTTCGATTTTCATCTTTTAAAAATAAAAAAAACCTCACTGTAATACATACAGTGAGGTTGTGTTTTTTAATAAATTGTGTATTATCTCGCTGAATTTCTTGCTTTCTTATTTTTAGAAGATGACATAGGACCAACTTTATCCGTAACACATCTAAATCCAATAAAATTTGTAGCCATATATTCAGGTAAATATCTTCTTTGAGCTGGATCTAACCAATATTCTCTATCAGACCATGCACCACCTTTGTATACTCTTGTTCTATTACTAATTAAAGTAGTTCTTTTTTGATCATCATTTACCAAAATCTCTCTACCCGTTTCTGGATCAATTTCCTTTGTTGGGTTTCTAGGAGAGTTGTACATACTTGGTTTAGAACCAAACTGATCTTGTTCATCTTCATAGAATCTAGAAGAATTTAAGTCTCCATCACCAATATCTGTATTGTCAGAAACAGAAAAGTTTCTTCTTAAAGTAGCATCATCTTTTGTAATAGGAATGTATTTAATAGATCCAGGTAACTCTTTTGGAGTTATTATACCATTTGGTAATGTGTCATATTCTACTTCTGCAGAACTATTGCTATTGACAATAACAACCTTACCATCTTTATCAATCATTTTTTTAGTAAAAATATTACCTCTAAAATAATTAAAGTCATTTGCTTCATTGTCAATAATAGGTCTGTAAACGTCAGATACCCATTCGGCAACATTTCCAGACATATCATAAAGTCCGAATGCATTTGGTGGATATGATTTTACTTTAATAGGAATGTCAGAACCATCAGAACTCCAACCAGACAAACCACTATAGTTCCCTTTTCCTTGTTTAAAGTTAGCCATTTGGTCTCCTTTATATCTCTTACTAGTTTCTCTAGAATATTTACTATCCCAAGCATATTTTTTTCTACCTCTAATATTGTTGTATTCTCTATTTTCAATATTAGCTTTTGCTGCAAATTCCCACTCTGCTTCTGTAGGCAATCTGTATTTCTGGCTTAAAACACCGTCTGCTTGTGTAATTTTTCTTCCTTGAAAAGAATCTCTTCCACCTTTTGCAGACCCGCCTGTTCTAATTCCTCTTTTGTAAACAGTAGTATCTCCATCAAAAAGATTATCAGAATCAGCTAAGAACACATCTGTGTCAAAGAAATTTCTAATACTATCGTTTTCAAAAATATTTTTAATGTATCCTTTATCTATTAACTTTTTTAAGTTAACAGCATTGGTACGCCATTTACAGTATTGGTTGGCTTGTAACCAACTAACCCCAACTACAGGATAATCTGAATAAGCTGGGTGTCTTAAGTAGTTTTCAGATAAAATATCTGTATTACCTAAACTCTTTCTCCAAACTAAAGTATCTGGTAAAACGGAGTTGTAAATGTGTTTGTATTTTTCTTCTGAAGGAGGAAAAACATCTTTTGTATTCTGTACATATAAGAAGTACTCAGAATTGGTAACTTCTGTTTCATCCATGTAAAATGAACGAATATGCATTTTTTTAGGAGTCGTGTTCCAATCAAACATAACGTCATCTTGTACTTGTCCCATTGTAAACGAACCACCTTCAATTGCAACCATTCCTAAAGGAATTTCTTGTCCGGCAGTTTCATTTCCTCTTATATAGTTACCATACTTAGCATTGTTAAAAGGCAATCCGGTAAGTGTCGATTTTCCTGAAGTTGATCTACTGCAACTAGCCAAGCTTAAGGCTGATAGTACAACTAAAGATATTTTTAATACGTTTCTCATTTCCTAATTAAAAATTAGTTTAAGGTTTTTATTATAGCGATGCAATTTACAATAATTCTACATTCATACAAGTAAAAGAGAAAATTTAACGCTGCATTTTTCTTCCTACATTTAATTAAACGATTGCTTTTTAAATTTAGTATAGTTTATCTTTGTCAGACTTAAAATATCTGTAAAATATTAGCGTTATTTGAATACTATTATGAGAAAACATTACGTAACCCTTTTTTTTATTTTTTTAATTCAAGTAATTTCCGCTCAAACCACCAATTCTGTACTTTCTACAGGAGATTGGTTTAAGTTTTCTGTTGATACTACTGGTGTCTTTAAAATTGATAGAAGTTTATTACAACAAATAGGAATCTCTACAAATGGTTTAAACCCTAAGAAAATAAGCATTTATGGCAACGGAGGTTGTCTTTTACCTGTTTTAAATTCTGATGCTAGGTATGATGATTTGCAAGAAAATGCCATATATATAGAAGGTGAAGATGATGGTTCTTTTGACTCGAATGATTATATCCTTTTTTATGCCAAAGGTCCGCATGATTGGATTGTAAATTCAACAAGTGGAACTGCAACACATAGGCAAAATATTTATTCGGATGAAGCATATTACTTTATTACTGTATCTGATGAAGACGGAAAAAGAATACAAGAAGAAGTACCCATAACAACTGCTGCTAGTAAGAAAATAGTGACTTTTGATGATTATATCTTTTATGAAAAGGATGAAAAAAACCTAATTGCTGCAGGTACACAATGGTTTTTTAATACAGATTTTAACATAGAAAATACTCAAGATTTTAAAATTCCATTTCCCAACGCTGTTGCTGGATCAACAATTTCGGTTACCGTTAGAGGTGTTTCTACATCTCTTTCTACTTCTGCAATGAATGTAAAAGTAAACAGCCAAGACCTTTATAGTCTTAATTTTTCTCCTGCTAACACTACAGAAAAAGCAAGAACTTCTCTAAAGACGGGAAATGTTTTAAGCGCTTCAGATATAGTAGATGTTTCTATTACGTATAATAATAATGGAAATCCATCAGCAACTGCTTTTTTAGATTATATAGAAGTTGTTGGTCAGAAAGAACTGATTGCAGCCGAAAATCAATTTTCTTTTAGAAGTTTCGAGCAAGCAAATACTGTAGGTACTGTGGAGTATCAAATCCAAAATAATTCAAGTATTTTTCAGGTTTGGGAAGTATCAGATCATTTATCACCCAAAATAATACAAAATAAGAGTACTGCTGCTAGTTTTAGTTTTATTGCTAATGGAGGATCGTTGGTAGAATACCAAGTTTTGAATCAGAATGATTACTATACGCCTAAACCTTTACAAAATGGGCGCGTTGCTAATCAGAATTTACACAATTTAAAAGACCTTAACTATATTGTAATTACAAATACAACACTTTCTACTGAAGCGCAAAGATTGGCAGATTATCATCAAGAAAACTCTGGATTAACGACAAAAGTGGTCATTTTAGATGATATCTATAATGAGTTCTCTTCAGGTTCTAAAGACATCACCGGAATAAGAGATTTTCTAAAACATATGTATACAAACAATTCATCCGAAGAGACAAAACTAAAATATGTGTGCTTTTTTGGGGATGCTTCTTATGATTATAAAGATAGAATTACCAGTAACAATAATATTGTACCTATAAAACTGTCTGATTTAAGTTTTAACCTAGCGACTTCTTGGGTTACCGATGACTTTTATGTAATGTTAGAGGATCATGAAGGGACTATGAACCCAACAATATATAGTATTGAAACTCCTACAAGACAGAATCATACTATAGATGTAGTTTCTAGTAGAGTTCCAGTTTATACTTTAGCACAAGCTAAAGATGTAGTAGATAAAATTTTATCTTATTACGGTGAAACTTCGCTTGGAGACTGGAGAAATACCATTACAATGTTAGCGGATGATATTGATAAAGCTTCTAGTGACGCATCTTTGCAACCTGGTTTAGATAGAATTGCAGAATCTATAAAAACCAATAAACCTAGTTTTAATATCAATAAAATTTATGCAGATGCTTTTGTGCAAGAAAATTCTTCAGGAGGAGAACGGTACCCAGAAGTAAATGAGGCTATTACCAATGCCATAGAAAAAGGAACACTAATATTCGATTATTTTGGTCATGGAGGAGAGGATGGTTTTGCTGAAGAAAAGATTTTAGACAAAGCCCAAATACAAGGTTTTAACAACCCCAATACATTACCTCTTTTAATAACAATTACCTGTGATTTTTCTAGATTCGATAATCCTAATAGAATTACTGCCGGTGAGCTTACTTTGTGGAATGCCAATGGTGGAGCTGCAAGTATGATTACCACAACAAGAGAGGTTTATATTAGTACAGGGCAAACTTTTAATGAAGATCTGCTTAAGGTTTTATTAGAGTATGATGAAGCGGGGATTCCGAAAAACTTATCGATTGCAGAAGCACTGTTAGAAGCTAAAAATAGATCTTCGAGCTCTCAGAAATTCTTTATTTTTTCTTTTGGAGATCCAGCAATGAAACTTGCCATCCCTAAACTAAGTGTTCGAATTACTAAAATGAATGGAATTGATTTTATTCCGACAAAAATAGATACTTTAAAGGCATTGTCTAAAGTAAGTTTTGAAGGTGTTGTGGTAGATGAATTAGATGCTGTTTTAACTGATTTTAATGGTTCTTTATCTACGGTTGTGTTCGATAAAGTAATAGAGAAAACTACCTTGGCAAATGATGGGAACGGAAGTAAAGTGCCTTTTGATACACAAGATAGTAAGTTATTTAGCGGTAAATCTACTGTAACCAATGGTGTTTTTAAATTCGATTTTATTGTACCTAAGGATGTGAAAATAGCTTATGGTAATGGAAAATTAAGTTTTTATGCGGAAAATGGAATTTTAGATAAAGCGGGTTCTAATTTTGATGTAATTGTTGGTGGTATCAATGAAAATGCCCCAGATGATACGGTTGGTCCAGAAATAAAACTCTATATGAATGATGAGTCTTTTATAGATGGAGGCAACACAAATGCATCACCCAATTTAATTGCTGTTTTATCTGATTTAAGCGGAATTAATACTTCTATTACCGCTGTAGATCATGATATTGTGGGGGTTTTAGATGGTGATACGACCAATCCTATTATATTAAATGACTTCTATGAAACTGAATTAAACGATTTTACGCAAGGAAAAGTTACCTATAAATTAAGAGATTTAGAAGTAGGGCCACATACTTTAAAAATAAAAGCATGGGACACGTATAATAATTCATCTGAACTAACGTTAAACTTTGTGGTTGTTAGTGATGCGATACTAAATTTAGAAAATGTTTTAAATTACCCAAACCCTTTTGTAAATTATACCGAGTTTTGGTTTAATCACAATAAACCAAACGAAAGTTTAGAGGTACAAGTACAGATTTTTACGGTTTCTGGTAAATTAGTAAAAACCATTAACCAGAATATACCCAATGCAGAAACTTTAGTAAGAAGCGTTTCTTGGAACGGTTTAGATGATTTTGGAAATAAAATAGGAAAGGGAGTTTATGTTTATAAGTTAAAAGTAAAAGCAACTACAAGTAACCTTGTTTCAGAGAAATATGAAAAATTAGTAATACTTCAATAAAAATTAGATATTTGTCAAATAAAAATAAGAATAAAGAAAACAAATGAATAAATTAGGAATCTATTTTATATTATGTGCGTTTGTAACTATTAAAACAAGTGCGCAAACAGAAATAAACACAGACAATATTGGTGGTATTACTACTGCAGTACCCTTCTTGTTAATAACACCAGATGCTAGAGCAGGTGGTATGGGAGATGTAGGTGTAGCAACATCTGCAGATGCTTTTTCTCTTTTTCATAATGCGGCAAAAATGACCTTTAGTAATAGGCAGGTAAAAGCAGGTATTACATATTCTCCATGGTTACGTAATTTAACTGATGATATTTTTACCGGAAGTGCTTCTTATATGAATCGTTTTAGTGAAAATGCAGCTTGGGGTGCAGATTTAAAATATTTTTCTTTAGGTCAGATAGACTTAACAAATTCAGATGGTACAGATAATGGTTCTATTAACCCGAATGAATTAGCGTTTACAGGTGCCTATTCTTTAAAGTTAAGTGAAACATTTTCTATGGGGGTTGGGTTAAAGTATGTGAGATCTAACTTAACATTTAATGGAACAAATAGTACTTTAAGACCTATAAATTCTTTTGCAGTTGATATCTCTGGATATTACCAATCTTTCGAAGAAAATTATGGAGATTTTAATGGACGTTACAGATTAGGTTTTAATATTGCTAATATTGGTCCGAAGGTTTCTTACAGTCCAGGAAGTGAAGATTTTATTCCTACCAACCTAAAATTAGGTGGTGGATTCGATTTTATATTAGATGATTATAACACCATTTCTACCAACATAGAATTCACAAAATTATTAGTACCAACTCCACCAATTAGAGATACTAATGGAGATATTGTAGAAGGAGAAGATGATAATGTTGGTTGGGTTAGTGGAATTTTTCAATCTTTTGGAGATGCTCCTGGAGGATTTAGTGAAGAATTACAAGAGTTTACCTATGCATTTGGTGCAGAATATTTGTACAATAATGCTTTTGCTTTAAGAGGTGGTTATTTTCATGAAAGCCAAGACAAAGGAAATAGACAATATTTTACATTAGGTGGTGGGTTTAAAACCAATGCTTTAAATGTAGATTTATCATATTTAATTAATTCTTCTGATGTAAATAATCCGTTAGAAAACTCTTTACGTTTTTCTTTATCATTTGATTTAGGGGAAGTTTTTGACGATTATTAAAAGTCGATTATTTTTAGTAATTTTATAACAATATTTAAAAGCAGTCAAATAAGGCTGCTTTTTTTGACCAATAGATTTTTATGAGAAAAATTGAAGTTTCAACATCGGCAACTGTTTATAATGATATTTCAGAACTTTCTGTAGAAGACAAGATGTTAATGCAGAAAGCAATTGAATCTAGAAATAAAGCCTATGCTCCATATTCTAAGTTTCATGTAGGTGCTGCTTTATTGTTAGATAATGGCGAAATTGTTTTAGGAAACAATCAAGAAAGCGCCGCTTACCCTTCTGGTATGTGTGCAGAAAGAGTTGCTATTTGGAAAGCAGGTTCTGCCTACCCAGATATGAAAATTGTAAAATTAGCAATTACGGCAAGTTCTACAATAACCAAAGTTAACAAACCAATAGGACCTTGTGGAGCTTGTAGACAAACATTATCTGAATACGAAATCAATCAAAAAACACCATTTCAAGTTCTATTTATGGGAGAAGTAGGTGAAGTTGTCGTTACAGAATCACTACTTTCATTATTACCTTTTTCTTTTGATAGCACCTATTTATAATTGTTTTTAACATAGGTTCGTTTTAATAGACTTAGCGTTTATTTTCAAAGTAGTTAAAGGTTAATTCTTTTAATAATTGTTACCTTAGTTCTCAATGCAAATAAATTGTAATTTTAGATACATTTATAGTATTGAAAGCACCTTTTAGTCGCTCTAAAAAATAAAAAATGAATCCAGATATTTCTTCAAGAGATGATATAAAATTTATCATTACAAAATTTTACGATTTACTATTGGCAGATAAAAAGATGATTCCTTTTTTCGAAGAAATTGTTGCGAAAAACCATTTAGAAGAACATTTAGAGGTGATTTCAGACTTTTGGAATGATATTCTTTTTGATACAAATTCGTATTCTAATAATGTTATGAAAAAACATCTAGATAAAAATGTTTTTGTTGCTTTTAATAAAGAGCATTTTAGTATTTGGATGTCGTATTTTTTTGAAACTATTGATGCTAATTTTGATGGGGAAAGGGCACAGAATATGAAGAATAGAGCAAGGTCTATTGCTACTGTAATGGAGTTAAAACTAGGCGTCTATCAATAGAATACGTATAATTTCTCTCTTTGTATAATTTTTCTATAAAAGTAGGTTTGAATATCGTTTTTTGTAAGATATTTTAATTTTATTTATTGTGAAATTTGTAATTTAGAGGGCTAATATTTTTTTAAGCAAAATAATATTTAATATCAATTATGATTTCATCAAAAATAACAGGAACAGGTACTTTTATTCCTTCTATAACTAAAGAAAATAAAGATTTCTTAAATGAAAAATTCTTAAACGAGGATGGTTCAACTTTTGACTCTGATAATGATGTAATTATAGAGAAATTTAAAGCAATTACTGGTATTGAAGAAAGGCGTTACGCTAAACCAGAATACGCCTCTTCTGATTTGGCTTACTTTGCTGCTCAAAAAGCTATTGAGGATGCTAATATCAATCAAGAAGATTTAGATTATATAATTATCGCTCATAATTTTGGAGATGTAAAAGTAGATGGAGTACAAAGCGATATGTTGCCAAGTTTGGCTACAAGAGTGAAACATAAGTTGGGTATTGAAAATCCTAATTGTGTTGCGTATGATATTCTTTTTGGTTGCCCAGGTTGGATAGAAGCAACCATACAAGCCCATGCATTTATTAAAGCTGGTATGGCTAAAAAATGTTTGGTTATTGGTTCTGAAACCTTGTCTAGAGTTGTAGATAAATATGATAGAGATTCTATGATTTTTAGTGATGGAGCTGGAGCTTGTATTTTAGAGGCTACAGAAGAAACGAATGTTGGTATTTTAAGTCATGCAACACAAACTTTTGCAAAAGACGAAGCCTTTTATCTACATTACGGAAGTTCTTTTAATAAAGAAGCAAACCAAGATGTGCAGTATATTAAAATGTTAGGTAGAAAAATTTATGAGTTTGCTTTGGTTCATGTACCTGCGGCGATGAAATTTGCTTTAGATAAAAGTGGTGTTGAAATAGATGAAGTGAAAAAAATATTTATTCACCAAGCTAATGAAAAAATGGATGAAGCCATTATGAAACGTTTCTTTAGATTGTTTAAAAAGAAAGTTCCAGAAGGAATAATGCCATTAAGTATCACCAAATTAGGTAATAGTTCTGTTGCTACCGTACCTACTTTATTAGATTTGGTTTTAAAAGGTAAATTAGAAAATCAAGAAGTGAATAAAGGTGATGTTGTTATTTTTGCTTCTGTTGGTGCAGGAATGAATATAAATGCAATCGTTTATCGTTTTTAGGTCATTTATTTCACGAAATTTCCCAAAGAAAAACCAAACGACTTTTAAATAGTTGTAATTTTCTTTGGGAGAATAATGTTTCTTCTTTAATGTATTCATACCACAATTTTCTATGTGATTATGATTTTTTTTTTTATTAAATTCAATTAGTAAAATTGAATTGTATGTCCTCATTTAGTTAAAAAATCTTTGTGTTTTTTGTCTTTGACTTCTTTTTAGGTTTCTTTGTTTGATAATTTTGGATATTTTTTACATGTATACACATGGAATTAAAAATTATTACATCAAAAATTATTGAGATACACTGTTTTACAGTAATCTTTATTTCTTTGTACACTTTCCGAAAATTCTTTGCATCCTTTGCGTTTAATTTCAAATCAATATATTATTTTTGCGCATGCAACAACACAACGTACTTATTTTAGATTTCGGATCGCAATACACACAGTTAATTGCGAGAAGAGTAAGAGAATTAAACATTTATTGTGAAATTCATCCTTATAACCATCCACCAAAAAATCAATCAGAATTTAAAGCAGTTATCTTGTCAGGTAGCCCAAACTCTGTAAGGGGAGAAAATGTTTTACATCCAGATTTATCAGAAATTAGAGGAAAAAAACCTGTTTTAGCAGTTTGTTATGGAGCACAATATTTGGCTCATTTTACAGGCGGACAAGTAGCTCCTTCTAATACGAGAGAATATGGTAGAGCAAATTTATCCTATATAAAAAGTGGAGAAACTTTCTTTGATAATATTTCAGAAGGAAGTCAGGTTTGGATGAGTCATTCAGACACTATAAAAGAATTGCCAACCAACGGAGAGTTATTGGCAAGTACTAAAGACGTAGAAAATGCGGCTTATAAAATAAAAGGAGAAGAAACTTTTGCAATTCAATTTCATCCAGAAGTATACCACTCTAAAGATGGTAAACAATTATTAGAAAACTTTTTAGTTAAAATTGCAGGTGTTGCACAAACTTGGACACCAGATTCTTTTGTAGAAAGTACCGTAGCCGAAATTAGAGAAAAAGTTGGTAACGATAAAGTAGTTTTAGGACTTTCTGGAGGTGTAGATTCTTCTGTAGCAGCAGTTTTATTAAACAAAGCAATTGGTAAAAACCTATATTGTATTTTTGTAAATAACGGACTTTTACGTAAAAACGAGTTCGAAACTGTATTAAAAAGATACGAAGGCATGGGATTAAACGTTAAAGGTGTAGATGCATCGGCACGTTTTTTGAAAGCCTTAGAAGGTTTGACAGATCCAGAGAAAAAAAGAAAAGCAATTGGTAATGCTTTTATTGAAGTTTTTGATGATGAAGCACATCAAATTACAGATGTAACTTGGTTAGCTCAAGGTACTATTTATCCAGATGTTATTGAGTCTGTTTCTGTAAATGGAGGTCCATCTGCAACAATCAAAAGTCATCATAATGTGGGAGGATTACCAGATTATATGAAATTGAAAATAGTAGAACCTTTAAAAATGATTTTTAAAGACGAGGTAAGAAGAGTAGGTGCTTCTATGGGGATAGATCCAGAGTTATTAGGGCGTCATCCTTTTCCAGGACCTGGTTTAGGAATTCGTATTTTGGGTGATATTACAGCAGAAAAAGTAAGAATTTTACAAGAAGTAGATGCTATTTTTATCAACGGTTTAAAAGAAGACGGTTTGTATGACAAAGTTTGGCAAGCAGGTGCGATGTTACTTCCTGTAGATTCTGTTGGAGTTATGGGAGATGAAAGAACGTATGAAAAAGTAGTTGCTTTAAGAGCTGTAGAAAGTACAGATGGAATGACGGCAGATTGGGTAAATTTACCTTATGAATTTTTGCAAAAAACATCTAATAAAATAATAAATCAAGTAAAAGGTGTAAACAGAGTTGTATATGATATTAGCTCAAAACCACCTGCAACTATAGAATGGGAATAATGTATATGAAACATGTAAAGTTTTTTGTATTTCTGTGTATTTTAACGTTTACCGTTTCTTGCGGTCAACAGAATAAATACGTTCAGTATAAAGTGAAAGAGGGCGAAACAATGAAGGGGATCGCGCAGAGGTTAAATATGAATACCAAAGATTTACTTCGTTTAAACCCAAATGTGAGTAGAAATCCAGAAGCAAATTCTGTTATTGTAATTCCTAATAAAAAATTAAAAGCAACAACTTCTACCCAAGATAATGTGGTAGAGGATGTTGTAATTGAAGGAATGGATAAAGATGCCGCTTTAAAAGAAAAAAAGGACGAGCTTATAGAGGAACTTAAGAAAAACTTTGTTGTTTATGAAGTAAAAAAAGGAGATACTTTTTATAGTTTAACTCGTTTTTATAATGTGACTCAAGAAGAGTTGACAACACTTAATCCTGTTTTATCAGAAGGTTTAAAAGTGGGACAGATTATTAAAATAAAAGCCATTGAAGAAGGGGAAGTAGTTATCGAAAACAATATCTATGAAGATGTAATTGATACTAAAATTCATTTAAAAGCGGCGTTATTACTACCTTTTAGAGCTGATGAATATAGATCTTCTACATCAAAAGATATTTTTCAGAAGAGCAAATTGGCAGATATGGTTACAGACTTTTATTTAGGTGCACAAATTGCCGTAGACTCATTAAGGAGTCAAGGAATTAACATCGAATTAAATGTCTTTGATACAGGAAGTAATAGTACAAAGATTAAAACAATTTTGTCTGAAAACAACCTTAATAAGAATGATGTAGTAATTGGTCCTTTGTATTCGGAAGAGGCAGAATTGGTGGCGAATAGGTTAAATGTACCTGTTGTTTTTCCTTTTTATTCTACCAAGCAATCTAAATTTACTGCTTCAAAATTGATTAAAACATCACCAGAGAAAAAAGTTTTTAGAGATGAATTAACTACTTATATAAAAGATAATTTTACAAAAGGGAATTTGATTTTAGTGGGAGACGGAGAGTACGAGTCAAATATTTCTAATAATGTGATGAAACAGTCGTTTCAATCTCATGATTCTATTTCTGTTGTCCATATTTTAAAACCTACTAATGGGTATATTGCTAAAAATCGTTTTTTACAAATCTTAAAACCAAATCAACCAAATTGGGTTGTTTTAACGTCTAATAACACTATTTTAGTGGCAGATGCTATAAATAGTTTAATTAGCTTACCAGAGAATACAAACGTTCAATTATTTACATATAACAAAGGAGAAGCTTTTGATAAAATTGCAAATTTAAAGTTAGCAAAAGTTAATTTAACCTATGTTAGTGATGAGTATGTAAGTGAGGCTTCGGTTTCCACACAGCAATTTAACAATCAATATGCTGGTAAAAACAACGCGTTGCCTTCATTTGCTGCAACCAAAGGTTTTGATATTACTTACGATGTTTTAATTAGATTGGCTTCCGGAGACGACTTAAAAGATACTTTTAAAGACGGTGCTTCTTTTAGAATAGAAAGTAAATTCGATTATACGGGTAAGTCTGGAGGGATCTCAGAAAACAAAGGCTTATTTATTGTAAAGTATAATAAAGACCTAAGTTTAACGAGGTTAAAATAGAAAGAGATTTAGTTTTAGCAGGGAGTTGTTCTTCTTTTTTTGAAGCTATTTCCTACTTTCACTACTCGCTTTTTTTATCCAGAAAAAGGAATAAAAAAGAGCTCAAACAAACCGTTCAATCAGGGCTAGACAATTTTGTTAGCTTCCCTGTTAAAGGTTATCAGAAGTTCAAATAGAGTAAATATAGTTCATAAAAAAATCCGCTGAAAAGCGGATTTTTTTTATATCAGTAAAATAAAAGAATTAGATTTTTTTCATTTGATCTTTCATCATCTTCATTTGGTCTTTTAACATACCGTGTTTGTCTAATTTTTTAGCTTCACCCATTAAAATGGTTGCTTCACGTTTACGTCTTTTTGTCATTGCAATACCCGCTAATTGTAATTTAGCCATGGCTAAATCATGATCCATAGGTAAACCTAATTTTACAGCTTTACGTAGAAATTTTTCTGCTTGTGTAATATTCGTTTGACTTAATATAATACCATGTAAATAATTAAAATAACCTTGTTGCTTAACAATTAATGCAGCCTCTGGGTTTTTAATATATCCTAACCATTTTTTAGTTCCTTCAAAATTTTGCTTACGTAATTGTAAAAAAGCAAGTAAAATAAATTCGTTTTTAAAATAAAATAATACAAAAATTCCTGCCAAAAGTAAGATAGAAATTCCGTTCATTATATTTCCTAAGGTAAATTGATAAACTGCCCAAGCTGAAATTAAACCTGCTAAAATTAATTTTATATTTTTATGAAACATATTGTTTTTTATTGTTATTAAATCAGATGCAAAAGTACATTTTATTGCTAAATTATGTATTACTTTTTATAGTATTTCTTGTATTTAAAGGAAGCTAAAATAGTAAGTAAAACTAATGCTCCAATATAAATATAAGCTTCTCTAGGTGTTACAGCTTTGTCTCCGCTTGCATAAGAATGCAAACCAGACAAATAGAAGTTTACTCCAAAATAGGTCATCATTATGGCTAAATAAGAAAAAGCAGAAGCAAAACTAAACGCTAACCTACTACGTAAACCAGGTATTAAGCGCATGTGTAATACAAAACCATATACCATAATTGAAATTAAAGCCCAAGTTTCCTTAGGGTCCCAACCCCAGTAACGTCCCCAACTTTCATTGGCCCACATACCTCCTAAAAAGTTACCAATAGTTAACATAACCAAACCAACAGTAATTGCCATTTCGTTAATAATGGTTAACTCTTTAATATTGATGTCCATTCTTTTTCTATTCTTCTCGGTCGTAAATACGATAAGTATTAAAGTAACAATACCTAAAATCATGGCTAATGAGAAAGGTCCATAACTTGCAACAATAATAGATACATGCACCATTAACCACCATGAGTTTAAAACAGGTTGTAAGTTTGCAATAGCAGGATCTAACCAGTTTTGATGCGCAAAGAATAAAATAATAGCAGCTAAAAAAGTAGTTGCTCCAATGGTTAAAGTAGATTTTTTTCCTAAAAATAAACCAAATAACATGGTTGCCCAAGAAACGTAAATAATAGATTCGTAAGCGTTACTCCAAGGTGCGTTACCACTTATGTACCATCTTGATGCCAAACCAAACGTATGAAATAGAAAGCTTAAAACTGTTAAAACAATAAGTCCTTTAACAATAAAACTTAACGCTTTAGATTTATAATAAAATATTTTTAAAATTTCAATAAAGATTAATAACAATCCTAAAATCATATATAATACTGAAGTCTTCGTAAAGATTTCCCATTTATTATAAGTAATTTCTAAATCAATTCTTTCTTCTGACGGATACACTTCTGCACCAAATTTCTTCTGAAATTTCTTAATACCATCTAAAATTTGATCTGCTTTTGTATAGTCATTTGTTTTTTTAGCTTCCTGTAAAAGTTGAATGTAAACAGGCAATGATTGTCTAACAAAAACAGAGTCTGTAGCTTTAAAACCTGCCGTTGACGTTTCTGGTTGAGAAACCCATGTATTGTTGTCGTCATTAGGAATTGGGTAAATACGTAAGATTCCACCTCCAATAGCACTGTATAATAAACCTACACGTTTATCAATTTTAAGTAAATCGTTCTCAAATTTATTTTTTACATTTTTCTTCTGTGCCTCTTCAACATCTTTCTTTATTTTATAAGAACCAGTAGGTGTAATAAAATCTGATAAACGAGCATATTCTGTAGTTTCAGATAGACTTAAAACTTCTCTTATTTTTGAATTTCCTTTTTCTAAATAAATAACGGGTACTTCATACCAAAGTCTTGGGCTTTCTATAATAGATAATAAAACCTGGCTAGGTTTCATACCTTTAAAAGTCTCTTTTTTACTTACTTTTCTAACCAATTCAGAAGCAAAGGTATGAGCAGGTTTCATTCTTCCTCCAGCATCCTGAATGACTAATTTATTAAAACTCTCAGCATGATGAATGTCTACTAAATTAGCTTGTAATATAGAGTCTATTTGCTGGTTTGTAATTTTACTCTCTTCATGCGGAGCATGTTGTGCAAAACTAAAAGAAGAAAGAAGTAACGTTGCTACAATAGATAGAGTCAATTTTTTCTTTTTAATCTTTTTTAAACTTTCTTTTAAATGATCAAATCTTGTGTTCTTAGCAAAAAGAATACAGATTAAACCTGTATATAAGAAAGAATACCCTAAATAAGTGATAAACGTCCCTACAAAATCATGGTTTACAGAGAGGTGTGTTTCTTCTACTGGGCCAGATAAGTCGTAACTAGATTGAAAAAACTTATAGCCTTTGTGGTCTAAAATGTGGTTCATAAAAATTCTATAATCAAAAGATTCGTCTGCATCTATTACGGTTACTTCACTAGCATAAGAAGCAGCGCTTTCTGAACCAGGATATTTTTCTAATTGAAAGTCATTTAACTTTACTAAGAAAGGTGTTTCTAAAATTTTTGCACCATATAATAATCTAAAATTTAATCCTCCAACTGTAATTTCTTTAGAACCCTGAGAATTAAATTTACCTCCTGTTAATTCAACTCTTTCTGTTTGTCCATTACTCTTAATATCTACAACAATAACATCTAACTTTTGATCGTCTTTTGGACCGCTAGTAGTTTTCATGATACCTTTTTCTGCAGGTTTAGGAATTACAAACTGTAAGCCAGAAACATTGTGTAAGGTTAAATATTGAAAGTTTTGAACAGAGTCTTTTACAATATTTCCTCTTTTTTGATCTGCCATTCGAAACCAATCACCAGAATCTTTAGAAACCATTTTTAAGTTTCCATTTTCTTCTATAAAGTTTATAGATGGGTTATCGCTTTCTGCATTGAAACCAACCAATACTCCGTGAATGTTTTGAATTGTTCCTTTTTGAATCCAATGTTCATGACGCGTTCCTTCAGAAGATTCTACAAAGAATAAATGATCAGTTCCATTTTCATCTTCTACTAATTTTCTTTCTGCCCAAGGAATATATTCTACAAGTTCAAAACTAAAATCTTGTTCAGTGTCTTCAGTCTTAAAATGATCTGTGTAAGACCAAGAGTTTTTACCCCAAGCAGATAATAACATCGGTTTGTTAATTTCTGGCTTCTGTACTTTATTATTATCTACAATTGCATTTAAATATGTAGTTTCAGATAAAAATTTATTGGTAGATTCTCCTTCCTTAATTAGCATAATGCCTTCATAACCAATATAACGAGTTACTCCTGCACCAATCAAGATTAATAAAAAAGACAAATGAAACATTAAAACTGCCCATTTTTCTTTTTTATGTAATCGGTATCTAAAAATATTTCCAAAGAAATTAATGACAAAAAGAAGCATTATTAATTCAAACCACCAGGTATTGTAAACTAAAGCTTTTGAGGTTTGTGTGCCATAATCGTTTTCTATAAATGTGGCAATTCCCATTGCAACTGCAAAAAGGATAAATAAAAGTGCCATTAAACGAGTTGAATAGAGAATGCTAATAATTTTTTTCATCTGTATGAAATGCTTTTTTTAAAAGAGCTACAAATTTAAGCATAAAAGCACAAATGGACTTCGAGATATGGGTATATTTATGTATTAAAGTTTTAAAAAAATCATAAAATTTATGTCTAAATACCATGTAATTCCTAATTCTATAAAAGATGAAGTAGAAACTGCGTTAAATTACTATCCGCAGTTAAAAAAGATACCCATAGAGTTTAAGTTTAAAAAGAATATTAAAAAATCTACCATGCAAGCAAGACCTACTTTTGATAGTTTTTTTAAATTAAAAAGAAATAGAAAATTCTTAATTTTAATTAGTGAGAAATTTAAAATTTCTGATAAGGAATTTTCTACACGAAATATTCCTAAAGATATTTTTATTGGTTGGATAGGTCATGAATTAGGTCATATTATGGACTATCAAAATAGAAGTAAGTTAAATTTAATTTGGTTCGGACTTAAATACTTGTTTTCAGATACTCATATTATTGAAGCAGAAAGAGCCGCAGATAGTTTTGCTGTAAAACACAAAATGGAATCGTATATCATAAAAACAAAAAATTTTATATTGAATCATGCTGATATAACAGAAGCATATAAAAATCGAATTAAAAGATACTATTTATCTCCAGAAGAAATTATGGTTTTGGTTGAAGATAGAAATAAATTGGAAGAAAATTTAGAGAATATTAAATAAATATTCTTAATTAAAAGTAAAAACCATCACTCATAAGTGATGGTTTTTATGTTGTTTTAATTTCTGATAAAATTAATCAATCCAAATAGACTTTGTATTTACAAACTCTTTAATTCCGTAGCTAGAAAGTTCTCTACCATAACCACTGTTTTTAATACCTCCAAAAGGTAACCTTGGATCAGAACTAACTAGTTTATTTACAAAGCTGTTTCCAGCTTCTAATTGTAAAGCAATATTTTCTCCTCTTTTAGAATTACTTGTAATTACACCAGAACCCAAGCCAAAAGTAGAATTATTTGCAAGTTCAATCGCTTCTTCTTCGTCTTTTGCTTTAATTACAGATGCTACTGGTCCAAAAAGTTCTTCATCAAAAGCTGTCATTCCAGGTTTTAAGTCAGCTAAAATTGTTGCCGGATAATAGGCACCTTTTCTATCAGGAATTTTTCCTCCTAAAATTAGTTTACCTCCTTGCTCAATCGTTTTTTCTACTTGCTCATGAATTTCATTACGTAAATCTGTTCGTGCCATAGGACCATAATAAACATCTTCTTCAGTTGGAGCCCCCATTTTTGCCGCTTTCATCTTTTTAGCAAATAGTTTTAAGAAATCATCATAAACTTCTTCTAAAACAATAAAACGTTTTGCTGCAATACAAGTTTGTCCGTTATTTTGCAAGCGTCCAAATGTTGCTAAATCTGTAGCTTTTTCTAAATCTACATCTTCTAGAATAATATAAGCATCACTTCCGCCTAATTCTAAAACGGTCTTTTTTAAGTTTTCTCCTGCAATTTTAGCAACAGAACGTCCTGCAGGTTCACTACCTGTTAATGTTACTGCAACAATATTTTTATCTTCAATAATTGGCTTTATAACGTCCGATGATACGTTTAAGTTTGTAAAAACTCCTTCAGGAAAACCTGCTTCTGCAAAGGCTTCTTCTAAAGCAAAAGCACAACCTTGTACATTAGATGCGTGTTTTAGTACTCCTGTATTTCCGGTCATTACCGCAGGTGCGGCAAAACGAATTACTTGGTAAAAAGGAAAATTCCAAGGCATTATAGCTAAAGTAACTCCTAATGGCTGAAACGTTACATAACTTTTACTAGCTTCTGTTTTTACTATTTTATCAGCTAATAAATCTGCAATGTTATCCGCATAATATCTACATATTAAAGCACATTTTTCTATTTCTTTACGAGATTGGTCAATTACTTTCCCCATTTCTTCAGTCATAAGTTGTGCATATTTTTCTTTGTTGTTATCAAAGATAGTAGCAAGTTTGTGCATCAATTTAGAGCGTTCATCAAAACTTGTTTTTTTCCAAGTTTTATAAGTTTCGTTTGCTTTTGCAACTTTATCTTTTGTTGTTTTTTCTGATATTCTGGTGTAATTGGCTATTTCTTCTTCTGTAGCGGGATTGATACTGGTTGTTGTTTTCATAATCTTTTATTTTTTAGAATTTTCATTAAGCAATACATTTAATATTTCATGATTTAATGAATAGTCCACGGCTAAATCAATGACATGTACTCCTTTTAAGTTTAATGTTTTGGTTAAAGTTTCTTCAAACTCCAATACAGACTCTGGTCTGTGGCCAATAGCTCCAAAACTTTCTGCATATTTTATAAAATCTGGGTTTTTATATTCTAAACCAAATTTAGGGAATCCTTCTCCTTCTTGTTTCCATTCAATCATTCCGTAAGCATTGTCATTTAAAATAATAATTGTCAAATCTAACTCCATTCTTACGGCAGTTTCTAATTCTTGAGAGTTCATCATAAAACCACCATCACCATTTATAGAAACCACTTTTTTATTAGGATATAACTCTTTTGCCATAATTGCCGAAGGAAAACCTGCACCCATTGTTGCTAAGGCATTGTCTAAAAGTAAGGTGTTTTGTGCATAAGCGGGATAGTTTCTTGCAAACCATATTTTATAAATTCCGTTATCTAAAGTTACAATTCCATCTTCTGGTAAAAGATTTCTAGTAATTTTTACCAAACGCTGCGGTAGAATAGGAAAGCGATTATCTTCTTTATATTTAGAGAGATGACGTAATACATTATTTTTCACTTTTAAGAAAAAATCAATATTCCATTTTCTTGCATTCGATTTTAGCTCTTTTGTTAATTGATGAATGCTTGTTGCAATATCTCCAATTACATTTAACTGAGGGAAATAAACTTCATGAACTTCTGCTGCAAAAAAGTTAATGTGAATCACTTTTCTACTATCATCTGCATTCATAACAAATGGTGGTTTTTCTATAGTATCATGACCAACATTTATAATTAAATCTGCTGCTTCTATGGCTTCATGTAAAAAATCATTTGAAGAAAGTGCTGCAGTTCCTAAATAAAGCGGATTTCTCTCATCGATAATTCCTTTTCCCATTTGTGTGTTAAAAAAAGGAATTCCTAATTGATCTACAAAATTCGTTAAAGCTTCACTAGCTCTTTTTCTATTTGCACTAGCTCCAATTAATAACAAAGGCTTTCTTGCTAAAAGAATCATCTCTTTTGCTTCTAATATGGAGCTTGTATTTGCTGAAGGAATTTTAGCGCTATTCACATTAAAATACTGCGGATTCTCAACAGTTTCTTGAGAAACGTCTTCCGGAATTTCTATATGTACAGCACCTGGTCTTTCTTCTTTAGAGATTCTAAATGCTTCTCTAATTATAGCAGTTGCATTTTTACCATACGTTATTTGTTTAGAAAATTTTGTAAGTGGTTGCATCATTTCTAGAATGTCTACAATTTGAAACCTACCTTGCTTGCTTTCTTTTATTGGTTTTTGACCAGTAAGCATAACCATTGGCATTGCTCCTAATTGCGCATAAGCTGCGGGTGTCATTAAATTGGTTGCTCCGGGACCCAAGGTAGACATGCAAACTCCTGGTTTACCTGTTAATCTACCATAAGTTGCAGCCATAAAGCCTGCCCCTTGTTCGTGTCTTGTTAATATTAATTTTATTTGATCAGATTTTCTGATGGATTCTAAAACGTCTAAATTTTCTTCACCAGGTAAGCCAAAGATGTATTCTACGCCTTCATTTTCTAAAGATTGTATGATAATATCGGAAGTTTTCATTTTAGTAAGTTTAAAAGTTAATTTTTAGTTTTTTTTGAATTATGCTTTTTGAACAAATTTTTCCCAATCGGCAAATTTTTCTTCCTTCATTACACGCTCCATTTTTACCTGTCCACCTTTTTTCTTGTTATTGTCATTCCAGTCATGAAATGTTTCAACAGGAATTACGGCAACCTTAACACCTTTTAATGCTTTTTTTCTTGCAACTTTATAATTATTATTTGCTTCTTTAAGAAAATCATCTAAAGCTGTTGCAATTTTATCATTGTCATCTTTTAAATCGGAACCTAAATACCAAGAGTGATAAAATTCACCATCTTCAAATCGTTTTGCACAAATGGTGTATTCTGTGATTGTTGTAGAGAATTTTTCTTCTATATGCTTAATAGCATCATCCATTTTATTAACAGATAATTGAGAACCAACAGTATTTAAAAAGAATTTAGTACGTCCTGTAATCTTGATTTCTGCCTTTTCTACATCTGTAAATTTAATGGTATCACCTATTAAATAACGCCAAGCACCACTAACGGTACTTATAATTAAAATATAATCGGTGTCTGTTTCAACCTGTTCTAAAGTTAAAGAAGGTGCATTTTGTTTGATAGATCCATCCTCATTTATATAATCTGGATTCATAGGAACAAATTCAAAATAAATACCATTCTCGGTATTTAACTGCATTGCATCGGTTTCGGGTCTTACTTGTGTAGCAATATATCCCTCGGAAGCCAAATAAGTGTCTATAACCGTAACGGGTTTTCCTAATAAGGCTTTAAAACTTTTTTCATAAGGACCAAAAGCAACTCCACCGGAAGTGTACACTTGAAGATTTGGCCAAATTTCATGAATGTTTTCTAAATGATGAAAATCAATTACTTTCTGCATCATTAATTCTATCCAAGAAGGTATTCCGCTTAAAGCACCAATATCCCAAGTTTTTGCATTTTCTGCAATATGTTGTACACGCTCGTCCCAATCTTCAATCTTTGCAATTTCTTCTCCGGGTTTATAATAGCCTTTAAACCAAAAAGGAATATTGCTAGCACTAATTCCACTTATTTCTCCTTCAAAATGATCATCCTTCTCATCAAGATCTGTTGAGCTTCCTAACATCATAATATCCTTTTCGAAGAAATCTACAGGTAAATCAAAGTTATTTAAAGAAGTCACTTGTTTAATCCCAGAACTTTTTATGGCAGCAATCATTTCATCCGTAACCGGAATTTTTTTACTCGTTTTTCCTGTTGTACCAGAACTTAGAGCGAAATAGGATGGACTCCCAACCCACGTTACATTTTCTTCACCTTTATGAATTTTATGCCACCATTTTTCGTTTAAAGAGTTGTAATCGAAATATGGTATTTTATCTGCAAATATTTGTTGAGTATTTTCTGATGTAAGTATGTCTTCAAAATTATAATAAGTACCAAATTGAGTTTCTTTGGCTGTTTCAAGTAAGTTTTTTAAAACCTCTTTTTGAGCTTCAATGTGGTTTGTTTCTGATGATAGTGTATCTGTTAAGTTGATAATTCCTTTAATAATATTTCCTAAGATTGCCATGATTTTTGTTTTTATACAAAGATCAAGATAATGTAAGTATCAGTTTAGCTCGTATCGTAGAAAAAGGAGTTCATTAGAGTTTTTAAGATTTTGGTTTGAGTTAAAATCTAATTGATTAGCAGTACATTTCTATTTATAATTGTTATTATTTTGTGATGAACTTAAATCTGATATAATATGAATACTGATACAAACGAATTGGAAATAATTAAAAAATACGAAGAAAAAGGCTATACAAGTAATTTTAGAGTTTTAGAGAACTTGCTAATAGATAACAATACTAAAAGTAAGTACAAGCCTAGTGAGGTTTTTATTGTCGCAGAACATCGGTTTGAAGGAATGAGTAATCCTGCAGATATGTCTATTTTATATATTATTGTAACAAAAAATGATTTTAAAGGAACTTTCTTAGCATCTTATGGAGGAGCAAAAGATACGGAGGTTGCTGAATTTTTTAATGAAATTCCAAAAGAAAATGTTACCAATAACGAAAATATATTTATATAAAAGGTGTTTTTTATTAGGCGGTACCATCAATTAAAATGGTTAACAAATCTATGGCTGCTTTAGATATTTTAGTACCAGGACCATATATACCCGAAGCTCCAGCATCTAATAAAAATGGATAATCTTGCACGGGTACAACTCCGCCAACAATTACCATAATATCTTCTCGTCCGTATTTTTTTAATTCTGCTATAACTTGTGGTACTAAGGTTTTGTGTCCTGCAGCTAAAGAGGAGATTCCTAAAATATGAACATCATTTTCTATGGCTTGTTTTGTGGCTTCTTGTGGTGTTTGAAATAGTGGACCAATATCTACATCAAAGCCTAAGTCTGCGTAGCCAGTCGCTACTACCTTTGCGCCTCTATCATGACCATCTTGCCCTAATTTTGCAATCATAATTCTTGGGCGTCTTCCTTCTAACTCTGCAAATTTATCAGACAGTTCTGCCGCTTCCTTATAGAGTTTGTCGTCTTTTATTTCCTTGCTATACACGCCAGAAATTGTTTTATGAACTGCTTTGTGTCTTCCAAAAATAATTTCTAAAGCATCAGAAATTTCTCCTAAAGTCGCTCTGTTTTTAGCGGCTTTTACAGCTAAGTCCAATAGGTTTTCTTCTCCAGATTTTGCAGCTTCTGTTAATGCGTCTATTGATGTTTTAACAGCTGTATTATTTCGTGTACTTTTTAGATGATTTAATCTTTTAATTTGAGAATGTCGCACAGCTTCGTCATCAACCTCTAAGATCTGTAAAGGATCTTCTTTTTTTAATTGATATTTATTAACGCCTATAATTACATCTCTTTCGCTATCTATTTTTGCTTGTTTTATAGCTGCAGCTTCTTCAATACGCATTTTAGGAATTCCTTTTTCAATGGCTTTTGTCATTCCACCAAGTTCCTCTATCTCGCTAATTAGCTCCCAAGCTTTGTTGGCAATATCTTCTGTTAATTTTTCTAAATGATAACTTCCTGCCCAAGGATCTACTGTTTTGGTTATGTATGTTTCTTGTTGTAAGTGTATTTGTGTGTTTCTTGCAATTCTTGCAGAAAAATCTGTAGGTAAGGCAATCGCCTCATCTAACGCATTGGTATGTAAACTTTGTGTACCACCAAATGCCGCAGCCATAGCTTCTATGGTAGTTCTTGCTACATTATTAAAAGGATCTTGTGCGGTTAAAGACCAACCACTTGTTTGACAATGTGTTCTTAGAGCCAACGATTTTGGATTCTTAGGATTAAATTGCTTCACTATTTTTGCCCATAACATTCTTGCGGCTCGTAATTTTGCGATTTCTGTAAAGTGATTCATACCAATTGCCCAAAAGAAAGATAGTCTTGGTGCAAAAGAATCTATTTCCATTCCTGCTTCAATTCCTTTTCTAATGTACTCTAAACCGTCTGCTAAAGTATATGCCAATTCTATTTCTGCTGTGGCACCGGCTTCTTGCATGTGATAACCAGAAATAGAAATAGAATTAAATTTTGGCATTTTAATGCTTGTAAATTTAAAAATATCGGCAATAATTTTCATGGATGGAGCAGGAGGGTAGATATAGGTATTCCTAACCATAAACTCTTTTAGAATATCATTCTGAATAGTTCCGGATAATTGATCTAAAGCAACACCTTGCTCTTCTGCTGCAACAATATAAAAAGCTAAAATGGGCAAGACAGCTCCATTCATAGTCATAGAAACAGATATTTTATCTAACGGAATTTGGTCAAATAAAATTTTCATGTCTTCTACAGAATCTATAGCAACACCGGCTTTACCAACATCACCTTGTACTCGTTCATGATCAGAATCATAGCCTCTATGAGTTGCTAAGTCAAAAGCAACAGATAAACCTTTTTGTCCTGCTTCTAAATTTTTTAAATAAAAAGCATTACTTTCTTCAGCCGTAGAAAAACCTGCGTATTGCCTAATAGTCCATGGTTTTCTAACGTACATTGTAGAATATGGTCCACGTAAATTTGGCGCAATACCAGCTACAAAACCTTCTTGATTAAAAGAAGGTTTTGTGTTTTTGGCTGAATTTTTAAGTTTTATATGTTGTACTTCTTTTCTACTCATTTTTAGGGTTGCCCTCTTCTAATTTCATTAATTTATACAATTCAACTCCAATGTTTTTTACTTTTTTCTGCCTTTTCTTAATTTTAATGTAATTCTTTAAGATAAAAGCTAAAGAGAAAACACATAATAGCATCACGGTGCCAAATATAAAGTTAACACTGTTTCCAAAAAAATGATAAAACTTGTCTTCTAAAAAATAAAGACTTATAATAACAAAAAAAATAAATCCTAAAATAAGTTTAGGGAGTTTCTTTTTTAATTGTTGTATTTCAATTTTTAATTCATTTTGCCTTTTCTGTTTTAAGAGAATTTGTTTGTTTCTATCCATTTTTCAGGTTTTTTAAACTTTTTTCAGAATGTAATCGATCTTTTTCTAATGATTCTGAAAGTCGTTTTCTAGTTAATGGGGGGACTAGAGTTTTTATATTTCTTTGCTTAACAAAAGGATACAACTCTATTTTTTGTTGCATTTTATCCTCTTTATTTTGCTGTAAATTTGTACCTAAAAGTATAATTTTTTTTTCGATAAAACTATTCTCCTCTTTTAATGCGCTTTCTTTAATTTTTTTCTGAAGGATGCCGTTTTTTAGTTGTTTTAAAAAACCACCACTTTTTTCTATTTGCTTAAAAAGTGTTAATGCGTTTTCTGCTAATTGTTGGGTTATAGATTCTATATAATAAGAGCCTTCGGCAAAATTTTGAGCTTCTCTTAAGTAACTTTCTTGTTGTAATATTAATAATTGATTTCTAGAAATTCGTTTTCCAAACTCGTTAGATTTTTGATAAATAGCATCATAAGAAACATTAGAAATGGTATTTGACCCACCCAAAATAGCACTCATACATTCAGATGTTGTTCTTAATAAATTGACATTGTAATCATAAATAGTTTTGTTTCTTAAACTGGGTTGTACAAAAATATGAGCTTCTAAATTTTCGGTGTCATATTCTTTAATAAGTGCAGACCATAAAACTCTAAAAGCTCTTAATTTTGCAATTTCAAAAAAATAATTGCTACCTACAGAAAAAGAAAAATTTATTTTTTCTACAACTGTGCTTCCAAATTTGTTTAGGTATTCATTAGCGTGAGCTAATGTGTAAGCGAGTTGTTGTGTAATTGTAGCGCCACAATTTTGATATAGGTCTCCAGAAATACCAATGCAATTTGGTGTGTTTTTTTGAATTCTTTCTAGCTTTATAAAATCTTCTTTTAAATTAAAAAACCAATTACCACTTTCTGCTAAGTTTCCTATTATATCTGTTTGAAAATATGTTTTTTCTGAATTTATAAATTTTGAAACCTCAAGTTGAAAAGAATCGTCTAAAAATGAAAATTGAAAGTAAATAAGAGTCGTTTTTACATCAATATTAAGAAGTAGTTTTCTATAGTTAAATGTTTTATTGGCTGTAAACTGTAGGGAATTTGCACCTCTTTTTAAAGCGTCTATAGCTAGTAAATTTGCTATTTTTTCGTCATCAACAAAAATAGTTTCACAAATATTGAATCCTTCTTTTGGTGTTTCTATTTCAAGACTTGATTGATCTTCTTTGGTGTAAAAAGGTTTTACAACAATACCTTCTTGAGTTTTCCATAACAATGTGTCATTATAATCGGCACCTTTTAAATCTACTTGAATTTTATTTTTCCAAGCAGCAGGTGTCGTTTTTAGAAAATCATCAAAAAGAGGAGTCTTCATTTGTTATTTTATGGTATCAAATTCTATTAAATAAATTTCTTCATTTTCTTTTTTCATTAAATACTTTTCTCTTGCAAAACGTTCTAGTTGAATAGAGTCTTGAAGCTTTTTTATGGTAGCTTTATCTTCTGCTATTTTCTTCTTATAAAATGAAATGGTACTTTCTAAGTCTTTAATTTCGTTGTCAAATTTTCTATGTACTAAGTAAGAGTTTTCATCAAAAAAGAACATCCAAATTAAAAATGGAATTAAGATTAAAACAAAAACATTTGTTAGAATCTTTACTGCCTTATTATTTTTAATTTTGTTTAAAGTCATATTAGATTATAAACGATCGTTAATTACTGTTCTAACAACGTCAATTGCAACGGTGTTATGCTTGTTATTAGGGATAATAATATCTGCAAAATTTTTAGTTGGCTCAATAAATTGAAGGTGCATTGGTTTTAAAGTATCTTGATATCTATTTAAAACTTCGTCAATATCTCTTCCTCTTTCTGTAATATCTCTTCTAATACGTCTAATTAAGCGTTCATCTGTATCTGCGTGTACAAATATTTTTATATCAAATAATTCTCTTAATGCTTCGTTGTTTAGAATTAAAATACCCTCTACTATAACCACTTTTCTAGGGTGAGTTTTTATGGTGTCTGTAGTTCTGTTGTGTGTTACAAAGGAATAAACAGGTTGTTCTATTGTTTTTCCTGATTTTAATTTTTTTAAATGCTTAACAATTAAATCAAAATCGATAGCTCTTGGGTGGTCAAAATTAATTTTTGATCTTTCTTCATAAGAAAGGTTTACAGTTTCGTTGTAGTATGAATCTTGAGATATTACACAAACTTCATCCGTAGGTAGTTGTTTAATTATTTGATTTACAACTGTAGTTTTTCCACTCCCAGTACCTCCAGCAATTCCAATAATAAGCATGTAATTATGATTTAGATAATTAATTGTCTAAAATAATAAAGAATTTACAAATATTTAGGATTTATTTAATCTTAAATAGTTTCTATTTTAAAAAAAGAGCTAGTTTTAATTACTCGCTTTTTTAAAAAGAAAAATTAAATTATTATATAGACTGGTTTTTAGTCTTTTACATAAAAAAAGTCTCAAAAAAATATTTTTGAGACTTTTTAATAAATTGAGCCGATGGAGGGACTCGAACCCACGACCTGCTGATTACAAATCAGCTGCTCTAGCCAGCTGAGCTACATCGGCTTTTATTTTGAGAGCGCAAATTAAAGGCAATTATTAGTATCTACCAAATAAAATTTCACTTTTTTTTAATAAAAAAGCTTCAAATAGAATTTGAAGCTTTTAAAACAAGAATAATTTTACATAGAATAGAAAAATTTTATGACTAATATTTCTATTACATAGTTCAAAAACGTACTTTTTTTCTGTTTGTTGTGTTCGTTTTATTTTAAATAGAAAAACATTATTTAAATTAAAAATCTACTAATGCTTTTTTATAGGTTGCTAAACAACGTTCTCTAGCAAGCTTATGTTCTACAATTGGAGTTGGGTATGTGAGTTCTTGAAAGTTTGTAACCCATTTTTTGATATATTTTAAATCTTTATCAAATTTTTTAATCTGAGTTGTTGGGTTGAAGATTCTAAAATAAGGAGAGGCATCTACGCCTGTGCCTGCAACCCATTGCCAATTCCCTATATTGCTGGCTTGTTCGTAATCGTGCAGTTTCTTCGCAAAATAGGCTTCTCCCCATCTCCAGTCTATTAATAAGTGTTTACATAGAAAACTTCCTACTAGCATTCTAATTCTATTATGCATAAAACCTGTTTGGTTTAATTCTTTCATGCCTGCATCTACTAAAGGGTAACCTGTTTCACCGTTACACCAGGCTTTAAATTCTTCCTCATTATTTCTCCAGAGAATTCTATCGTATTTTGGTTTAAAACTATCTTTAACGGTGTGTGGAAAATGCCATAAAATCTGCATAAAAAACTCACGCCAAATTAATTCCTTTAAGAAAGTGATGTCGTTGCTTTTTGATGCTTGTTCAACCATTTTACGGATACTTACGGTTCCGAAACGTAAATGTGTGCCTAGTTTAGAGGTACTGTCTTTAGCCGGAAAGTTTCTAGTTTCTTCATAAGTATCAATTAACTCTGAAGATATTTTATAAGAAGCAACTTTTATAGTAGATTTTTTAAAACCAATAGCATCTAGTTTTAAAATAGTTTGATTTTTGTTTTTTATAAAGTTCTCTAAAAGTGTTTCCGAAGGATAAAATTGAATTCCCTTAAAATGAAAAGCTTCTAACCATTTTTTAGAATATGGTGTGTAAACTTTATACGGTGTTCCATCTTTTTTTACAATTTCATTTCTTTCAAAAATTACTTGGTCTTTATACGTTTTAAAATGGATGCTTTTTAATGCTAAAAATTCTTGAACCTCTAAATCTCTTTTAATAGCATAAGGTTCATAGTCATGATTTGTGTAAACAGTGTCAATTATATTTTTTTCTGATAAAGAGTTGTAAATCTCCAGAGGTTTCCCATAATGTACCTCTAATGCGCTTCCTATTGTGAGTAATTTTTTATGGATATTTTCTATTTCTTGATAAATAAAAGAAACTCGAGCATCGTCTTTGTCTAGTTTGCTTAGAATTTCTTCATCAAAAATAAAAATTGGAAGTACTTTTTTATCTGATTTTAATGCATGGTACAATCCGCAGTTGTCATCTAACCGTAAATCTCGTCTAAACCAAAAAATGTTTATCTCTGTCTTCATTTATTATCCTTATTTTATTTCTATAAATCCAAAAAATCTATTTAATTGGTGGGTAGTATTGTCCAAAAAGTTCAATTAATTTTTTTTGTCTGTACTCAAAAATTTCTTCTAGTTTGGGTTTAACTAATATTGGATGGACCATTTGGCCTAAAATTCCCATAGGAACTTTATAATCTATAATATCTTCCATCTCTACACCGCCTTCAATTTCTTTGATAAAATGTTTATGATGCCAAAGTGCATAAGGACCAAAACGTTGCTCATCCACAAAGTATTCATTTTCTTTTACGTGTGTTATTTCGGTAACCCATTTTGTTTTTATCCCAAGAATTGGGGTGACAATATATTGTATTATTTGACCTGCAAACATGGGTTTTTCTGCACCAGAAAGAATATCGAAACTCATATAAGTAGGAGTAATGGTCTTTAAGTTTTTTGGACTCGATAAAAACTCCCAAGCTTTTTCTACTGTAATTGGCAGTTTTTGTTTTCTTTGGAATGTATAGATTTTCATTTTAATTATAGATTAGAATGTATAGGTTTAATGAGGTGGCAATACACAACCAAATCATGTAGGGTAGTAGTAGGTATTTGTAAAACTGAGTATTCTGGCTTAGTTTAAAAAAGAAATAAAATAGGGTGGCTGTTAATAATACAATGGTTATTAAGCCTATTAGAACTAGGTGTTGGTTAAAGAAAATATAGTTCCAACTTACATTTAAGATAAATTGAATTATAAAAAATGAAAGTATTTTTGAATTGTAATTGATTGTAAATAATTTACCCAAATAGATAGAGAAACAAATCATAATTAAGGTCCAAGCAATTCCAAAAACAATTCCAGGTGGTGTCCAAGGAGCTTGGTTAAGGTTGGTGTACCAGTCAGAAAGTGGACCATTATTCATTAACCAACTTCCAATGGCTAGTCCTCCAAAATTGATTATTAAAAATAATATCGTAAGTTTTGCTTGTTTCATAACATGAATTATTTAGATTGTAATGATTCAATTTTTTTTAAAATGTTGTCGGCCTCTAGATATTTTTTATCGCTATTAGTTCTATTGATAGCTTGCAGTTTAAAGGCTTCTTCCATTATCTTCTTGTAAGATTCTTCAATTTCTCTATTTCACTTTTCTTTTTAAATAAGCCAAACATAATTTTATGATTTTAAGTGTTTTGTTATTTTTGAGCTCAAAGGTTTTGTAATTGAAAAATAATAATCAACTAATTCGCCTTCTGGAGAGACTAAGTATTTTTGAAAATTCCATTTTACAGAAGAGCTTTTTTTATTGTTTAGCTTCTTTGATGTCAACCATGAATATAAAGGATGCTGGTCTTCTCCTTTTACAGCTATTTTTTCTGTAATTAAAAAAGAAACGCCATAATTTACTTCACAAAATTCTTCAATTTCTGCAGAAGATCCTGGTTCTTGTTTTCCAAACTGATTACAAGGGACACCAATAACAACTATTTTGTCTTGATATGTTTTATATAGCTCTTCTAAATCTTTGTATTGAGGTGTAAAACCACACTTAGAAGCAACGTTTACAAAAAGAATATGCTTGCCTTTAAAATCTGACAAAAGAATAGGGGAGTTCTGGAGACTATTAATCTCTATATCGTAAATATTCATATGGTTTTGATTTATTTATATTTTAAAACTGACAATTCCGCAGTCTAATTCAAAAATTTGACCAGAAATGGAGCTCGCTTTTTCTGAAATTAAAAAAGTAGCCAAATCTGCAATTTCCTTTGGATCTAAATATTTTTTTAGAGGATGACGTTCTTTGATATTTTCTATCATCCGATCATTTCGTAGTAACTTCGATGCTAAATCTGTATCTGTTACAGTTGGTGCAATGGCGTTTACTCGAATTAAAGGTGCTAATTCTGCTCCTAAAGATTTTGTCAATCCTTCTACGGCAGATTTTGCGGTAGCTACACTTGCATGAAAAGGCATTCCTAATTTTGCAGCTACAGTGCTAAATAGTAATATGGATGGTTTATTCCCTTTTTTTAAATAGGGTAAATAATGTTGAATTGCTTTTACAGCACCAATTACATTGATTTCAAAATCTTCTCTGAAATCATTTAACTTTAGTCTAGAAATTGGTTTTAAGTTGATGCTTCCTGGGCAATAGATTAAAGTGTCTATTGTGTCTATTTCAGGTAAATCATCTGTAAGGATATCACAAGTAAAGTGATTGAGGTTAGTGTGAGAAAGTAAAGGAGCAGTTCTACTAATATTTATAATTGAATGCTCTTCAATTAAGCTATCAATAATTGCTTTTCCAATTCCTTTACTTCCTCCAATAACTAAAATTTTATTCATTTGCTTTTAAGGTCTTCCTTTCAAGCGCTTTTCAATTTTTTGTTTAACTGCTGTAAGGCGCTTCATTTGATCCATTATTTCAAGATCTTTTTCTGCTTTATATACTTCATTTAGCTCTAATATTAAGGCTTTTACCTCTCTAGAAGCTACAATTCTATCACTAGTTGTTTTAAATGAGAACTTTCTATGTTCAAATTCTTCCGCTCTTTCTAATAAATTCATTCTGTGTTTCTCTGTTTTAATCTATAATTTGTGAATATAATTATAAAAGTTAGAAAAACAAGAGAAATCTGTAATTATTATGCAGTTAACGGTTTTCCCTTTAAACGTCTCTCTATTCTCTGTTTTATAAGAGTTAAACGTTTCATAATATCCATAATCTCAGAATCTTTATTTTTTTTATATACCTCATTTAAGCTTAAAATCAAAGATTTTGCTTCTCTAGCTGCTAAAACACGATCGCTTGTAGTTGGAAATCTCATTTTTCTTGTTTCAAACTCTAACGCTTTTTTAATTAACTCCATAATTTAATTTTTCTGTATTGAACATTTAAATCTTCCTTTTTGGAAACTTCTTAACTTTAAATGTTTTGTTTTTCTACTTTTAACCTTTTTCTCCACATTACAAAGCTTTTTAGGCTTCATTTCTATTTGCATTAAATTGATCACTTCTTGTTCTTTTAAACTGAATTGATATTTTATTGCCTTAAATGTGGTTCTGTCTTCCTAGGTCATTTGTATTATACAATCAATAGGTGTGCCGTTTAATTGCTTTATGCATAGATTTATCTTATAGTTGCATAGAAGTAACTTTTTGTTATTTTAATCTAATTATAGCTTTCAATAACTATTATCAGATTAAAATAAACGACCATTTTCTATTCTTTAAAAAGATAAGTTAGAAAACTATGTTTTATGTTAACAGTCTTTCTATTGATATTTCAAATATAATAAATGTTTAATAAATAATCTAAATAATTAAACAAAATTAATGTTTTATGTAGTTTTATTTTTATTTAGATTAAATTCTGTAAGATTGAATCCTTTTTTAGAAGGGTAATAAGTCTTGTTTAAATATTGGTAAGAGATATGTTTGTGTTCCTTTTATTTATTAATGTTGTTAATCATACCGTTAAAAACAAACCAATGAAAAGGCATTACTGCATACCAGTAGAGTCTTCCTGCTAAACCATGAGGTCTAAATGTTGCGGTTTGGTGTAGTTTGTCTCCATCAATTTTAAATTCTAACCAAGCTTCACCGGGCATGATCATTTCTGCATAGAGTAAGAGTTTTCCTTTTTCTTTATCAGAATAAATTACTCGCCAAAAATCTAAGGCATCACCAACGTTTAATTCTGTAGGGTGTCTTCTTCCTCGTCGCAATCCTGCACCTCCAAAAAATTGATCTAAAAATCCTCGAATTTTCCATAAAAAAGTACCGTAGTACCAGCCGGTTTCTCCTCCTATCGACCAGATTCTATCTAATGTTCTTTTTTTATTTTTTACAACTCTAGTTTTGTGATCTTTAAAGCACCCGTATTCTGGTACGTTCACAAATTCGTGAACAAAGTTTTTTAGTTTTCCGCTACTGATGTACGAGTCTTTCCAGCTAGAAATAATGCTATTTTGTTCAATTTTTTTAAATGCTAATTTTACGGCTTCTTTGTAAGACATTGGGCTTACATCTAAAATTGCATTAATGTTGCTTTTGTTTCCAATAACTTCTACACCCATCGAGTTCACTAACGAACTTGCTAGTTTGTAAGAGGTAGAGGTTACAAAATAGAGCCAATAAGAGGATAGTTTAGGAGTCATTACGGGTACTGTTAAAATGTACCTTTTTAATTTTCTTACTTCAGCAAATTGCAATAGCATTTCTTTGTAAGTAAGTATTTCGGGGCCAAAAATATCGTGAGATGTGTTGTATAATTCTTTTTTATCTAACGCTTTGTATAAAAAAGATAAAACATCTCTAATTGCTAAAGGTTGTGTTTTGGTGTTTAACCATTTAGGCGCAATCATTGCTGGTAATTTTTCTACCAAGTCTCTAATTATTTCAAAAGAAGAACTTCCGGAGCCTACAATAATTCCTGCTTTAAAAGTGGTTAAAGAGTATGTATCAGAAGCCAAAGTGATTTCTACATTTTTACGAGATAGTAAATGTTTAGAAAGTTTGGTGTCGTTAGTTATTCCGCTTAAATAAATTACCTGTCTTATAGTAGTTGTTTCTGCAAAACGTTTAAAATTGAATGCACATTTTTCTTCTAAAGCATGAAATTCTTTTGCAGAATTAGTCATAGAGTGAATTAAATAATATGCAATATCAATATTTTTTGTAATGTTTTTTAGGCTATTCTTATCAAGGAAATCAGCTTCAACTAATTGAACTTTTTTTTGGTTTTTATAATAGCTTTCTGCTCTTTCTTTATCTCTTACAGGGCAAATAACAGTATGTCCGTCATTTAATAATAACGGAATTAAACGTTTGCCAATATAGCCAGTTGCACCTGTTACAAGAATTTTCATAGGTTTTATTTAGGTCTTTGATACGGTAATTTTTTCTTGAATTTAGGTACAGCATATGTGTCTAAACCATTAATTGTAACAATGTTTCCTTTAGGTAGATTGATGATTCCGTCAGTTTCTAACAATTCATCATCTACGTATAATTCTTCAATTTGAGCTACAATCAGCAATACATCATTAGAAGGAATATGTATTTCTTCTATAAACTTCATGCTCATTTGTACGGGAGCATTCTTTACAAAAGGAGCTTTAAAACTTCCTTTAAATTCTTCCTCTAAATTGGTTACATTAAATTCAGAAATCTCTTCTGGGTATTTTGCAGATGTGTGATGTGCATCTTCAATTATATCTTCATAAATATGATTGATAGTAAAGATACCATTTTCTTTTATGTTTTTATAAGTGTTTCTTGGTACAGTTGTAGGTCTTAAAATAAAACCTAAAGTTGGTGGATTGGATCCTAAATGTGTTACGGAGCTAAATACAGCAACATTGGTAATACCAGTATTGGATATCGATGCTATTAAGTTAGCAGATTTAAAACCAGAACAACTATTTATAAGGTTTATTTTATATAGATGTTCTAGTTCTTGGATGTTTTTGTTATTGAAAAAAGCCATTAGAGCGATTTAAAATTATTTATTTTTATATCTTTTGCTTTTAAATCATGCATTAAATTATACAAACCAAAAAAGGTTCTGTTAATGTAGATAAAGTGTTTAGAACCTCTGTTTCCATTCATATCTTTAAGCTCAGTGCTTTTTGCGTATTTAGCACCTAAGTCAGAAAGTTTACCAAAGAATACTTCATCAGAAAAGTCGAAAGTTTCTTGATGAAACGGTTGTGTAAATAAACTTAGCATTTCATGAAACATCGCTCTAAAGAAATCTAATTCTTCTTTAGAATCATCTTCTCTTAAGATTTCTAATTGAAATAGTTTTTCTTCAAAAAAAGTAGGATTAGAAATGTTCTCTTTATTAGCCAATTCAAAATAAGGAATATAAAAATCATTCGGTATGGTTTTCATACAACCAAAATCAATTACAATCAATTCGTTTTCTGGTGATATTAAAAAATTTCCAGGATGCGGATCTGCATGTACTTTTTGTAGCTTGTGAATCTGAAACATGTAGAAGTCCCATAATGCCTGTCCTAATTTATTAGCAACCTCTTGTTTGTCTGTGTAAAATTCAGATAAATGCACACCATGCATCCAATCCATAGTTATAATTCTGTCTGATGATAAATCAGCATAATATTCAGGGAATTTTAGATTAGGTATGTGTTTGCAGGCCGCAACAATTTCTTTACTTTGTGCTACTTCTAAAATATAATTAGTTTCTTCAACCAATTTATTTTCTACTTCTTTAAAATATTTATCAGAATCTTTTCCTCTAATATTAAACATTTTAATAGCAATAGGTTTTACCAAAGCTAAATCTGAAGCAATACTTTGTGCAACACCCGGATATTGAATTTTTACAGCCAATTCTTTTCCGTCTTTTTCTGCTTTATGAACCTGACCAATACTAGCTGCGTTTACAGAAACAGTATTAAATTTATCGTAAATTTCATTCGGGTTTTTACCAAAATATTTTTTAAAAGTTTTGGTTACCAAAGCGGGAGAAAGTGGTGGTACAGAGAATTGAGAAAGCGAAAATTTTTCTACATACGCTTGTGGTAGAATACTTTTTTCCATACTCAACATTTGAGCTACTTTTAAAGCACTTCCTTTTAATGTTTTTAAGCCATCATAAATATCTTCTGCATTGTTTTCATTTAATTTAGCTTTGGCTTCTTCTTCTGTTTTTGTGATTTTATCTCCATAATATTTAAGATAATTCACGCCAATTTTAGCTCCAGTAGTAACTAATTTAGAAGCTCTCTGAATTTTAGAAGTTGGTATAGAATCAATTGTTTTCATAAGCTATTTAGTTAAAATTTACTTTTTCTTTGATAATAAATTTACCGAAGTCGATAATACTTTGTAAAGGCTTTATGTCCATTAAATCAAAACGAGCATTGATAGATTTTTCAATAAATAAATCTGTTTTTTCAAAAGATGGAGAAACATCATCTAACCAAAACTTCATGGTTACTAATAAATGAAACCAAGAAGATTCTTGTATAGACTTCTCTTGAATTTTTTCTAATTTTTCGTGTTTTAAGTCTATTTTTTCTATGCCAATATTCTTAACATAGTTGAGGTAATTTTCTCGTAATTTTTTTAATGATTTTAGTTTCTTAAAATCTTTTTTACTGTTTTCTAATGCATACACAACATAACTTCTATTAGCGGTTAGTATTTCGAAAAAAGTAAAATAAAAACTTAGTAATTTGTTTCTTGCGTCAAAGCTTTCGTAATCTTCGCTTTTCGCTAAAATGGTTATAGTATGATTAAAAAATTCAGAAAAAATAGCTTCTTCAACAGTTTCAAAAGAGCTATAAAATTTATAAAAATCAGCTTCCTCAAAATTGTTTTCTTTGGCAAAAGAATAAACAGATTTTGGTTGATGGTTGTTCTCTAGTACAAATTCCATGTACCAAGATATTAAGTTGTCTTTTGTAATATTTTTCTTTCGAGCCATAATCTTTTGATATTTATGTAAATATACGTTTGTTTAACTTAATAGCGATATTGTTGAACAATAATTTTTTGTTAAAATAAATTGATGACTTTTAAATTATAAAAATAAACATCAATAGAATATCTATATTTGCGTTAAATCCTAATTTATTAAAGATGAATTTTAATTTAAAAGTATTAATAATTACAGTACTAATGTCCTCAGTTATTTTTAGTAGTTGTGATAAAAAGAAATCAACAACAGACAAAAAGGTAAACAAACAAAATGAAGTTTTAACCCAAGACGTTAAAGCTCCAGAAGGTATGGTATGGGTTGCAGGAAAAACTTTTTTAATGGGAGCTAAAGATGAAGATAAGTATGCAATGCCGCGAGAAAAACCAGCTCATAAAGTAAAGGTTGATGGATTTTTTATAGATGTTCATGAAGTTACTAACAAGCAATTTAGAAAATTTGTAAATGCTACTAAATATGTTACGGTTGCAGAAAGACCGATAGATTGGGATGAAATTAAAAAAGATTTACCAGCAGGAACAGTAAAACCTGCAGACTCCATATTACAACCAGGAAGTTTAATTTTTAATAAACATGCCAAAGGAGTTGTTTCTATGGATAACTACGGACAATGGTGGAAATGGCAAATTGGCGCAAATTGGAAACAACCAGAAGGACCAGGAAGTTCTATAGAAGGGCAAGACAATTATCCTGTTGTGCATATTGCTCAAGAAGATGCTTTAGCATATTGCAAATGGTCTAACAGAAGGTTGCCTACTGAGGCAGAATGGGAATCTGCTGCACAAGGTAAATTTGAGGATAATATTTTTACTTGGGGAAATAAGGCTGAAGATTTAAATGCGAATGCAAATACATGGCAAGGTAAATTTCCAACAGAAAATGTTTCTGAAGATGGATTTGAATATATTTCACCAGTAGGATCTTATCCTGCAAATAATATTGGTTTGTATGATATGGCTGGTAATGTTTGGGAAATGACGTCAGATTTGTTTAATGTAAATTATTATCAAACTTTAAATCCATCGGCTGTACTTACAAATCCTATAGGAGCAGATAAATCATATACACCAAGTAATCCGTACCAAGTAGAGTATGTTATGAAAGGTGGTTCTTTCTTATGTCATGCGTCTTACTGTGCAAGTTTTAGAATTTCTGCAAAAATGGGAATGGAGCCAAATTCAGGGTCAGATCATATTGGTTTTAGAACGGTGGCAACTAAAGAAATGTTGGCAAAATAATAAAGACTATTATTTATAAATGAATACGAAACTCCCTTTTATCAATCTGATGAAAGGGAGTTTTTTGTTTGTTCCATTACAATAAAATCTACAAGTTTAGCAGCTAAATTGGCTGTTGTATTGTCTATATCTAAAGATGGATTTAGTTCTGCGATATCACAAGAAATTACTTTTTTTGTTTCAAATAAATAGTGAAGTATTTTAAAAATAAAATTAGGGGTAAAACCTAAAGGTGATGGAGCACTCACTCCAGGTGCATAGGCAGATGAAAAACCATCCATATCTATGGTAATATATAGGTAATCGTTTTTATCAATAATTGGTTGTAGCCTTTTCTTGATAGCATTTATGTTTTCTGAATTAGTTTCACAATCATAATTAATAACAAAATCTACATTTTTACTTTTTGCAATATTAAAAAGTTCTTTGGTGTTAGATTGTTGCTGAATTCCAATAGGAAAATAACTTACATTTTTAAACTCATTTAAAATTTGATTAAAAGGAGTTCCAGAGTTTGGTTTGGTTTCTACTGGGCGTAAATCGAAATGAGCATCAAAATTTATAATAGCAATGTTCTTTTTTTGTTCGTATTTTACGCTTTCATAAATACCTTTAAAATGACCATAAGCAATGTCATGTCCGCCACCAACTGCAATCGGAAAAATGCCATTAGAAATTAGTTTTTTTATCGCCTTTGCAAAGCTTAATTGACACGTTTCTAAATCTTCATTTATGCAAACAATAGTACCAACATCTACAATTTTTTTAGCCTCAAAATGGATGGGGAGTTTAGCCAGACGCTCTCTTATAACATTCGGACTTTCACTAGCGCCAATTCTGCCTAAATTTCTTTTTACACCTTCATCACAAGCATAACCAATTAAGGCGATGTCAATTTGTTTGTTATCAGCCTCATTAATAGCAAGCAGTTCAATTTCTTGATACCAATATTGATTTTCTAATGCTGGGTTTGATTTTCTGCCCGTCCAGAATTTTTTTTCAGGAAGCTGGTATGTCATATTTAACTTATCCATCGATTCCTATTCCTTTTAAATATACTTTTTCAATCTGATTACTTCCAAAAGAATAAGGGATAAAGGCATAAGAATTTATAGGTTTGGTTAAAATTAAATTCGCTAATTTTCCTTTGGTAATTGTTCCAGTTTTAGTTTCTAACCCCATGGCATAAGCGCCATTTATAGTACTTGCATTAATTGCTTCTTGCGGAGTCATTTTCATTTTAATACATGCTGTAGCAATCACAAAATTCATGTTACCAGAAGGAGAAGAACCTGGGTTAAAATCAGATGCTAAAGCAATTGGTAAACCTGCATCAATCATTTTACGTGCTGGTGTGTACGGAATGTTTAAAAAATAAGAACAACCTGGTAATGCAACAGGCATTGTATTGGTCTTTTTTAAGGATTCAATATCTATGTCTCTCATAACTTCTAAATGGTCTACAGATAAAGCATTGAATTGTATACCTACCTGAATACCATCAATAGCCGTAAATTGATTGACATGAATTTTAGGAGTCAGTCCATGCTTTTTTCCTGCTTCTAGAATTTTTTTGGTGTCTGTAGCAGAGAAATATCCTGTTTCACAGAAAACATCGATATATTCTGCCAATTTTTCTTGGGCTACTTTAGGAATGATATTGTTTACCAATAAATCGATATACCCTGTTTTATTTTCTTTGTACTCTAAAGGAATTGCATGTGCGCCTAAAAAGGTTGCTTTTATTTCTATAGGGTAATTTTCTTTTAATTTTTTAATAACACGAAGCATTTTTAACTCAGCTTCTGCTGTTAATCCGTAGCCAGATTTAATTTCTATGGCTCCTGTTCCCAGTTGAATAACTTCTTTTAATCTAACCTCACTTTGTTTGTATAATTCATCCTCTGAAGTTTGTTGTAGTTTTTTAGCAGAGTTTATAATTCCGCCTCCATTTTCTGCGATTTCTTCGTAAGATAAACCGCTAATTCTATCGGCAAATTCGCCTTCTCTATTACCTGCATAAACGAGATGTGTGTGAGAATCGCACCAAGTAGGTAGTATCATTTTTCCGGTAGCATCAATCACGTTTGTAAAATCATCAATCGGACACTCTTTCATTTCACCAAAATTAGCAATCAAGCCATCTTCTACTATTAAAAAAGCATTTTTAATAGTAGGTAAAATATTCATTTCATCACCAGAAACAAAAGAAATTGGAGTTGTTCTAACTTGAATTAATTCTTTTATATTTTTAAATAATGTAGCCATTAAAATAAGTTGTTTAATAGTTTGTCTTGTACTAAGTTAGGTAAAGTTACTTTTAAATTGGGCGACCTTTCCATTTCTCTTTTAATGGCAAAAATGGCTTCATCATTTCTAGCCCAACTTCTACGCGCAATACCGTTATTTACATCGTAAAACAACATGCTTTTTAAACGTTTTTCGGCTTGTTTAGAGCCGTCTAATAACATACCGAAACCGCCATTTATTACTTCTCCCCAGCCAACGCCGCCACCATTGTGAATAGAAACCCAAGTTGCGCCTCTAAAACTATCGCCGATAACATTATGGATTGCCATATCTGCAGTAAATTTACTTCCATCGTAGATGTTAGACGTTTCTCTAAATGGAGAATCTGTTCCGCTTACATCATGATGATCTCTACCTAAAACAACCGGTCCAATTTCTCCATTTTTAATAGCATTATTAAAAGCGGTGGCTATTTTAGCGCGTCCTTCTGCATCTGCATATAAGATACGAGCCTGAGAACCCACCACCATTTTGTTTTTCTTTGCATCTTTAATCCAAGTAATATTGTCTTGCATTTGCAATTGAATTTCTTTGGGAGAATTTTCCATAATTTTTTGTAAAACCGTGGCTGCAATTTTATCTGTTTTATCTAAATCTTCTGCTTTTCCAGATGCACAAACCCACCTAAACGGACCAAAACCATAATCGAAACACATAGGCCCTAATATGTCTTGCACATAAGAAGGGTATTTAAAATCGATTCCATTTTCTGACATTACATCTGCTCCGGCTCTAGAAGATTCTAATAAAAAGGCATTTCCGTAATCGAAAAAGTAAGTCCCTTTTTTGGTGTGGTTGTTAATTGATTTTGCGTGTCTTCTTAAAGATTTTTGTACTTTCTCTTTAAAAAGTAAAGGTTCTTCACTTATTAATCGGTTCGATTCTTTGTAAGAAATTCCTGCAGGATAATAACCACCCGTCCAAGGAATATGTAAAGAAGTTTGGTCTGAACCTAAGTGAATAAAAATGTTTTCTTCATCAAAACGTTCCCATATTTCTACCACATTACCAATATAGGCAATGGAAATTGTTTCGTTTTTTAGTTGTGCAATTTTCACTCTTTTAATCAAATCATTGATATCATCAATTAAAAGATCTACCCAACCTTGTTGATGTCTTTTTGTAGCGGCTTTTGGGTTTACTTCTGCAGCAATCGTAATGCAACCCGCAATGTTTCCTGCTTTTGGTTGTGCGCCACTCATTCCGCCTAAACCAGCGGTTAAAAATATTTTTCCTTTTGATGTTTCTTCTTTTGATAAAACTTTTCTAAAGGCATTCATTAAGGTAATTGTTGTTCCGTGTACAATTCCTTGTGGCCCAATATACATATAAGAACCAGCGGTCATTTGTCCGTATTGTGTAACGCCCAAAGCATTGTATTTTTCCCAATCGTCAGGTTTTGAGTAATTAGGAATCATCATGCCGTTGGTAACAATTACTCTTGGAGCTTTTTTAGAAGAAGGAAATAAGCCCATCGGATGCCCAGAATAAATGTGCAACGTTTGTTTATTTGTCATTTCTGATAAATAATGCATTACCAATAGGTATTGCGCCCAATTCTGAAAAACAGCTCCATTGCCACCATAAGTAATTAATTCTTCTGGATGTTGGGCAACTTTAGGATCTAAGTTATTTTGAATCATGAGCATAATTGCTGCTGCTTGCGTCGATTTTGCTGGGTATTCTTCTATGGAACGTGCGTGTATTTTGTAATTGGGTTTAAATCGGTACATATAAATACGGCCATAATTTTTTAACTCTTCTGCAAATTCAATCGCAAGTTCTTGATGCCATTCTTTTGGGAAATAACGCAATGCATTTCTAATGGCTAATTTTTTTTCATCAAAAGATAAAATATCCTTTCTTTTTGGTGCTCTATTTACGTTTTTAGGATATTCTTTCTTGTTTGGTAAAGTAGCCGGAATTCCTTCTTGTAGTTGTTCTTTAAATGTCATCTTTAAATTATTTTACAATGAATGCCTTATTTCTTACTAACAATATCATTTCATTAATGTCGTCTTTAAGTATGCGGTCTTCTTCTAATTTCGCTACTTTTTGTCTTACAATTTTAAAATTTTCTTCAATAATGGTAGAAAATTGATTAGGTCTTCTAAATTCCATTGCTTGTGCTGCGTACATTAACTCTATGGCTAAAATCATTTCTACATTATTAAGAATTTGATTTAATTTTCGTCCAGAAATACTTCCCATAGAAACATGATCTTCTTGCCCTAAAGATGTAGGAATACTGTCTGCAGAAGGAGGGAAGCATAACGATTTGTTTTCTGTAACTAAGGCTGCTGTTGTGTATTGCGGAATCATATAACCAGAGTTTAAGCCACCACTTTTTGTAAGTAATCTTGGTAAGCCATATTTGCCTTCTAAAAGTAAAAAACACCTTCTGTCTGCAATGTTTCCTAATTCTGATGCAGCAATAGAAGTGTAATCTAACGCCATTGCTAAAGGTTGTCCATGAAAATTTCCTCCAGAAATAGCTTCTGTATCACTTAATACAATAGGATTGTCTGTTACAGAATTCATTTCTATTTCTGCCAATTCATTTAAGTGCTGAAATGCATTTCTAGAGGCTCCGTGAACTTGTGGTATACATCTTACAGAATACGGATCTTGAACTCTATCACATTCGAAATGGTTTTCTACATTCTGAGAATCCTTTAAAAACATTCTCATACGTTTTGCTACCTTTATGCTTCCTGCAAAAGGTCTTATTTCGTGTAATTCTTTTCTAAAAGGAGAAGCACTTCCCTGAAAACCTTCTAAAACCATTGCTCCAGATAAATCTGCTAAATCGAGTAAATACTCCATTCTTTGTAATGCTTTAATGGCGTGCGCTAAAATAAATTGTGTGCCATTTATTAAACCTAAACCTTCTTTTGCTTGGAGTGTTAATGGTGTTAAATGATGTGTTTCGTATATTTTATTGGTGGATATAATAGTATTGCCAACCCAACATTCTCCTTCGCCAATTATTGGTAAGAATAAGTGAGATAGAGGCGCTAAATCTCCGGAAGCACCTACGGAACCTTTTTCTGGTACAACAGGTAAAATATTGTTTTCAATAAAGAAAATAATACGCTCAATAAGTGTTAATCGAACTCCAGAATAACCTTGAGATAATGCATGTACTTTGCAAATCATCATTATTTTAGAGAGTTCTTTCTGTATCGGTTCACCTACGCCAACAGCGTGCGTTATCAGTAGGTTTGTTTGTAATTTACTAGTGTCTTTTGGTGATATTTGTGTGTCACATAATGGCCCGAAACCGGTGTTAATTCCGTAAATGGCTTTGTCGGAACTTGCCATAATTTCAACTTTTTCTCTACATTTATTGATGTTGTCGATTGCTTCCTCATTTAAAATAGCTTTTAAACTTCCGTTGGCAATGGCAATAACTTTATCGACTGTAAGTCTATCTATTCCGTATAAAAACATAGTGATTTTGTATTTTGATACAAAGTTATCTTTATATTTGATGTCTTTTGATATTATAATTACTAACAATTGATAACTATGAGTAATCAAATAGAATATAGACACATTCGTTATTTTTTAGCTGTTGCAGAAACACTTCATTTTAGAAAGGCGGCAGAGAAATTATATATTTCTCAACCTGGTTTAACAAGACAGATTAAAAATATGGAAGATGATTTAGGCGTAAAGCTATTTGATCGTCATAATAGAAAAGTTGAGTTAACAAAAACTGGCGAATATTTAAGAAAAGAATTAACTCGTAATTTAAATGAGTTGACCGAAATTTTAGATTTTGCAAAATTGGTAAATAACGGTATTGAGGGAAATTTGAATTTTGGATACGTGGGTTCTGCCATGAAAAAAATAATACCTCAATTACTGTTGAGGTTAAAGGAAGAATATGAAAATGTTGTTTTTAATTTAAAGGAAATGAACAACCAACAACAAATAGAACAATTGCTTTCTAATGAAATTGATGTTGGTTTTGTTCGTTTAGATAGAGTGCCAACTGGTTTAGGGATTTGCGAAGTTTTAAAAGAACCTTTTTGTTTGGTGCTGCCCATAGAACATCCGCTGAATAGCGACAATTTTAAAAGTTTAATTCAATTAGAAAAAGAACCATTTATTATGTTCGATTCTTCTGATAGCCCTTCTTATTACGAAAAAGTAATGCAACTTTTTGATGATAGTGGTTTTTCTCCCATCGTTTCTCATAGTACCATACATGCAGCTTCTATATATAGTTTAGTAGAAAATGGTTTGGGTATTTCTATTGTACCAGCATCTTTAACGTTAACGGATAATAAGAAAGTGAAATTTATAGTACTAGATAAAATGACGCAAAGAACGTCTCTCTCTGTGATTTGGAATAAAAATAACAAAAACCCTTCATTACAACATTTGTTAAAGTTTATTGAAGAAAATTTACGAAAAATTACTAAAGAAAAATTAACGAATTAAATACTTCGTTAAATAAAGTTCGCTTAAAATGAGTTTTTGTTGATAAAAATGCATATTTATAAATCGATGACAACTATTGTTAGTTTGTCAAATACTTAAAGAAAAAGGAAATTGCTAAACCATTTTTAAAATTTAATTCAAAATTAATAAATAATGAAGTTTTTTTTAATTCCCCTTGCTTTTATTTTCCTTAGCTACAATTTTACTTTTGCTCAATCTTCTAAAGGGTTTCCAAAAGAATATAAAGTTCTAAATGTAAAACCAGCTATTACAGATGCTACAATTAAAGAAGCAGATTCGCCACATCTAGTTGTTTATAATCCGGCGGCAAAACAAGGAAAGCTTTTGTTTTTTATGCCAGGAACTGGTGGAATTGCTTAAAGAGGACCTCGTAAATTATTTGCTACTGCGGTTTCTCAAGGATATCGTGTTATTAATATATCTTATATAAATAGACCTGCAGTTGCTCAAATATGCAGAGGAGCAAATTTGTTAGAAAACTCTAATTGTACAGCCGAGTTTAGAACAAGACGTATATATGGTAATAATGATTTTTCATTAATTAAAGATGAACCACAAGATGCTATTGTAAGTAGATTAACGAAGTTGTTAATTTATCTTTCTGATAATGATAAAAATGGAAATTGGAGTTATTACTTAGAGAATGGAGCTCCAAAATGGAGTGAAATTGCTGTTTCTGGTCAGTCTCAAGGTGGTGGAATGGCTGCTTTTATTGCTCAAGAACATTTAGTAGCAAGAGTTGTAGGCTTTTCTGGAGGATGGGATTATTCAGAAGGAAAAAAGATAGCAACATGGTATTCTAATAAAAGTGTAACGCCTGATAATCTTTGGTACGGAACATATCATGCAAAAGAACCGAATGCAAAAGTTATTAAAGAAACGTATGATGCTTTAGGGATTCCAGAAAATCAAATTTATAAGTTTAATTTACCCGTTCCGGAAGGAAAAAAAGGACATTCTAATGGTGTTAGAAATACAGGGTATACAACTCAGTGGATTGAACTATTAGGTAAAGGAAATTAAGAAACTTAAAGTCTCTAATCGATGCTTTTTTAAGTTTTTTGTCTATGTTTTAAATAGATAGAACTTATAATAATGTACTAATACAAACAAAATATATGAGAATTTTACTATTGTTTATTTCTTTATCTTTTCTATTTACGTCTTGTAATCAAAAAGAAAAAGAAGTTTTTGCACAAAAACCGAATATCATTTTTTTATCAATAGATGATTTAAGAGCAGATCTAGGAGTTTATGGAAATGAAGAAATAAAAACACCAAATATTGATGCTTTAGCAGCAACGTCTATGGTAATGTTAAATACACATGCACAGGCGGCAGTTTGTGCGCCATCAAGAGCAAGTGCTATGTTGGGTTATAGGCCAGATTCTACAAGAGTTTGGCATTTAGGCGATAAATTTAGAGAGATAAATCCCGATGCTGTTACCATGCCTCAATACTTTAATAAGGCAGGATATTACACGGTAAATATTGGTAAAATTTTTCATAATTATATGCCAGATTCTATTTCTTGGGACGAGCCGGATTTAAAGCCTTTTCCTTATAATACTAAAGAGTATGCAAAAAGAGATGCCGAAACTTATTACTATACAGAAGCAGCATTAGAAGATCAAAAAGTAAAAAGAGCTAGTTTATTAGAGAAAAGAAAAGGAAGAAAAGTTTATGGTGATGGTTGGAACAGAGGTCCTGCTATAGAAAGTGCAGACGCTCCAGATTCTTTATACTATGATGCACTGCAAACAACATTGGCTTTAAAAACCATAGATAGAATTAAAGATAAAAAAGAACCCTTTTTTTTAGGCTTAGGTTTTTATAGACCACATTTACCATTTGTAGCTCCAAAAAAATATTGGGATTTATATCCTGCCGGATCAGTTTCTCCTGCAGCAAATCCGAAGTTACCAAAAAATGCACCTGTAATGTCTGCAAATGCAAATTACGAATTACGAGCATATACAAATCCAACCAAAATTGGTCGTCCAGAAGATGAACCTTTACCAGAGAAATATGCAGATTCTTTAAAAAGGGGATATTATGCAAGTGTAAGTTTTATTGATGCTTGCGTAGGTAAATTGGTAGCAGGATTAAAAGAACGTGGTTTGTATGAAAATACAGTAATTGTTCTTTGGGGAGATCATGGTTGGAAATTAGGAGATCATAACGGTTGTGGAAAAATGACTAATTTTTATATTGATACTCATGTGCCGTTAATTATAAAAGGAGCATATCAGAAAGAAGGAAAACGTATTGAAGCACTTTCTGAATTGGTAGATATGTTTCCTACGCTATGCGATTTAACAGGTGTTGCTAAAGCAGATTATTTTGAAGGAACAAGTTTAATGCCTGTTTTTGAAAATCCGGATTTAGAATGGAAAGATGCTGTTTTTACTCAGTTTAGAAGAAGACCAAAAGTATCTAAAGATGGGCAAGAATATATGGGGTATTCAATGCAAACAAAACAATACCATTATATAGAGTGGTATCATTGGGATAATGTGAAAAAAGAAAAAGGAGATTTTGCAGCTACAGAATTGTACGACCATTTTGTAGATCCTAACGAAACAGAAAATGTTGCTGGGGTTTCTGATAAAACTGAAATAATAAAAAGTTTATCTATTCAATTATCAAAAGGATGGAAAGGGGCTTTACCTAAAAATATAAATTAAATTATGATGAAAATTAAATTACAGGTTTCATTATTTATTTTGGTAGTAATCAAAAAACAAAAGGAGATTTTACAACCAGAGAACTTTTTTGATCGTAAAACAGATCCGCAAGAAAATAGTAACATAACTAATGTTGCAGAAAATAAAGAGTTAATATCAGAATTATCAAAATGGATTGTCTAGTTTAGATGTGACGAATTTTTACGGTCATAAATTATATATTTGAATTATGGCAAAAAGATACGATAACGAATTAAAGGTTACAATAGTAGAACTATTGCAATCAGGAATCAAGGCAAAACAAATTAGCGAGGACTATGTTGTTGCTCCCAGCCTTATAAGTCGTTGGAAAAAGGATTATGAGGCTAAATCTGGAGACTTTTCCACGAAAAGGGAACTTACTAAAGAAGAGCAAGAACTTAAAGCGCTGCGTAAAGAATTACGTGATGTGAAAATGGAGCGTGATATTTTAAAAAAGGCAGTAAGCATCTTTTCCAAGAGCGACCAATAAAATATCAATTCATATTATCAAATGAAACAGATTTTGTGGTTGAGAAGATGTGTAAATGTATGCGGGTCAGTAAAAATGCATATTACAATTGGCTTAAGAACAGGAGGTTAGTAAGAGCTAAAAACTCCGTAATACTCCTAAAAGAAAGGATTAAGGCAATTTTTGAAGACAGTAAAGAGATTTATGGAAGCTGTAGAATACAAAAAATGTTAGAACGAGAAGACCTGAATTATTGCCGTTCTTATATCGCAATATTGATGAAAGAAATGGGACTAAAAAGTGTTTTAAGAAGAAAGTTTGTAAACACAACAGATTCCAAGCATAGCTTTCCATTGGCTAAAAATGAACTGGATAGAGAATTTTCAAGTTCAATAATAGGAGAAAAATGGGTGTCAGATATTACTTATATTAGGGTAAATAACAGCTGGAATTACCTAACAACTATTATAGATTTAGCTGACAGAAAAGTAGTAGGATGGGCGTTAAGTGAAGACATGACGGTTCAAAATACAGTACTAAAAGCCTGGGTTCATGCTAGAAGAACAAGAGATATTTCAAATAACTTCATATTTCATTCTGACAGAGGGGTTCAATATTCAGCTAATACAATGACTAATATCTTTTCTTTCAATAGCAATATAACACAATCCATGAGCAGGAAAGGGAACTGTTGGGATAATGCAGTAGCGGAAAGCTTTTTCAAGACTATTAAACACGAATGGCTGTATCGCTTTAAATTTAAATCTTACTTGCAATTATTTGACAAAGTAAGCCAATACATTACTTGGTATAACACAAAGAGAATTCATTCAAGCCTGGATTATTTAACACCATTAGAAATGGAACTAAAACTAAAACGAATTATCAACAATGCGGCCTAAAAAATTAGTCCCATTTTTATTAGGTAGTCCAATGTGTAACACCTATTAAACTTGGTACATCAAACATACCACTTGTAGCTAAAGAACCTGAGTATAAAATTACGGGTAACAAAACAACTACATAACCTGTTAAGAATAATATGGATGTTAGAGTTTTTTTAGTAACATCAAATCTTTTTTCTAAAAAACCAGGCACCGTTGTTAGACCACTTTTTAAATATTTTGGTAATAAATAAACAGCTGTAACAATCATGGCAATCGCAGCTAAAGTTTCCCAAACCATAACAGATAAACCACTCGTATATGCAGATCCGTTTAACCCAACAATTTGTTCTGTAGATAAATTTGTTAATAATAATGAACCTGCAATTACACCTGCAGTTAAACTTCTACCTCCTAAAAAATACCCATCTGAAGACGTTTCTGTCGTTTTTCTTGTTGCTATATATGAAATTACCGCTACTAAAATTGTAAATCCTAAAAATGTAAGTATTTGCATAATTATTTTTTAAGAAATTTTATTGATTTAGAATTATTGATTTTTAAGATATAAATACCTGTTAGTAATTCAGAGATATCAATAGTTACAGTAGTACTTTCTTCTTTAATATTTTTAATTAATCGACCATTAATGTCATAAACTTTGATTGATTTTATGTTTAATATATATGATTTTAGGGTAATTGAATGATTACTAGGGTTTGGAAATACAGAAAACACTTGTTGATTTCTATCCATTAAATTTTCTACACTTAGTGTAGTTTCATTTTTAAAAGCATCCATAACAATAGATGGACTTCCATCTGAATCCCAAGCACCTTTGGAATATGAATTCCAATTATTATGTGCGATTGGTTCCCAATAAAAAACACCTAAACCTTGTGCTTGTTTTGTTTTTTCAATCATATATTTTACAAATTGATGAGATATATCTGATTGATTTGCATTAAACCCAATTTCTACCATCATAACATCTTTTTGATAACGAGTTTTTAAATCTACCATATTATTGTATGTGTCATCTACCATATTTTTCCAATTGTTTTCATTTGGATATAAGGACATACCTATAATATCTAGTTTATTCGTATTTAAACCATTATTTACTAAACCTCCAATATTCCATCTAAATAAGGGATTATCATTTCCTGTTGCAAGATGTAGTATCGTTTTTATATTTGTATTAAAACTTTTAACTGCATTTAAACCAGCATTTATAAATTTAGCATAATTTGCAAAACCACCTGTTGAAGGTTTACCTGTTGTCCAAAGCATTCCATCACTCGTTTCATTACCAACTTGAACCCATTTTGGTATGATTCCTTTTACATTTAATGCGTTTAAAATATCTGTAGTATGATTTGCTACAGCCGTTTCTAATTGAGAAACAGAATAACTAGACCAAGCTGCAGGTTTATTTTGTTTTCCAGGATCTGCCCACCAATCACTATAATGAATACAGATCATGATATCTAAATTATTTGCTTTAGCTTTTTCTGCTTTTTTTAGTAAATCCTCAATATCACACCAGCCATTTGCATCAGAATTTTCTGGGTTTACCCAAACTCTTAATCTTACAGCATCTAGTTGATATTCTTTTAGTAATGGTAACAATTCTTTTTTTACTCCATTGTTATCTTTCCATTCAAAACCTTTGGATTCCATTTCTGTCATCCAACTAATGTCTGCGCCTTTAGCAATAGGGCTTGTACTTAAAACAGTATTGCTTGTATCTTGTAAAACTAATGCAGGAGTATTCCAATAACCAGCTGATGCATTTTCTGACCAACCACCACTTGCGTATAAAATAGCTTTTACTTGATAGTAATTTCCACTTGGTAAATTTTCTGATAAGGTATTTATACTCCCAATAAAAAACGATACCGAATTTTGGGTATTATTACCAACAGGTTGGTTGTTAAGCGTAATTTCTTTTACTGTAGATTGATAGATGTTATTTTCATCTAAAATTTCTAAGCCAATATAAATATGATTGCCTGTAGAACCAGATTCACTTGTATACTTATAATTGATGTTCAAATTACTACCTAATAAAGGATTAATTTCTAGTGGGTTTTCTCCATAAGAAATAATTTCTATAGATTGACCTGTTAGTAAGCAGGTAAAAAAAAGAGATACTATTGTAAACAAAAATTTATTCATTACACACATAAGTTTTAGTTGTATTTTAATGTCTAACATATTTATCGAAAACATTTATTACAGGCTTCACATTTCCATTTTCATCAAAATACGTTCTGTAAGAAAAACCTTTGTTTGGTGCTGCAGGTTCCCACCAAAAAAGACCTTTTCCTCTGTTTTCTGGTATGTTTAATATAATGTTATTTACTTCTTCTAAAAATTCTTTTTGCCCTTCTGCAGTTTCAGGAAAAGGAGGTTTTTTATTAATATATTCTGCAGGACTATGGTTGTAAGCTGTTTCTACAAGAACAATATCTTTTTTATAGGTTAACGCTGTAAAGTTTAAACATTCTCTTAAATCTAGCAAACTTCCATGCCACCAAGGATAATAAGATTGGCCAATTACATCATATTTTATATTGTATGTATGTAATTTATCAAACCAATATTTAGTGAATTCTTTATCACCACCTTTATCAATATGAATCATAATTTTTGGTGATGAATTGTTACCAATGCTAGCGTAAACACCATTGATACCTGCTTTTAGTAAAGCAGCTAAATTATCCCAATTTTCTGGTAATTTTCCATAAGGCCAAATCATTCCATTACTTATTTCATTTCCAATCTGTACCATATCTGGATATACGTTTGCTTCTCTAAAAGCAATCATAGTTTCTTTGGTAAATTCATAGACCAACTGTTCTACTTCTTTTTGGGTTTTTCCTTCCCAGTCTTTTGGTACAAATTGTTTTTGTGGATCTGCCCAAGTATCTGAATAATGGTAATCTAACAAAAATTTATAGCCTTTCTTTTTTGCTTCTTTAGCTAAAGAAATTGTATATTCTAAATCGTTTGGAAGCTCTTTTGGAGAGTTAAATAATCGCAATCGTATCCAATTATAACCATGTTCTCTAAAAATGTCTAATCCTGGTTTTACGATGTTATTTTCCTTAAAAGAAAATCCTTTATCTTCTGCTTCTTTAACAAATGATAAATCTGCACCCACCATATATTCTTGGCTAAATGTTGTTTGAGATAGAAATACTAAAGATAAAATTAGTGTTATTTTTTTTGTTGATATCATTTTTTGAGTAGTTTTAAAAGTCTTTTTAATTATGAAAATTAGCTTCGATTTTCACGTTTTTTATATCACTTGTTTTTACTAATATTGATGCAATTCCTGCTTCTGCAATAACAGATTCTTCACCTATTATTTCTGCTTTACCATCAACTTTGAAAAGAATTTTATCAGTAGAATCAGCTACAAGAATACCATTATCATCTGTAACATAAGCATGGACAAAAAATACGTCTGTATCTTCATTTTTTAAATTTTGATAATCATCATCAATCTTAATTTTTATTGTTGATGCTTTGCCTGGAGTTTCTCTTTTATCAGATATTATGATTTCATTATCAATATAACCTTTCGCCTCTAATGTTCCTTTTTCAAATTTTGCTATAGAAAATGTAAATGGTGGATGGTTTAATTTATCTGAAACTCGATTGCTATCTGGTTTTTGACGTCCTAAACTTTTGCCATTTAAAAACAACTCCACTTCATCACAATTACTAAAAATTGAGACCTCTAATGGGCTGTTTTCTTGCCAATTGTTGGCAATATATAAAACAGGTTTCCCAAAGGGATCGTTGTAATTTCTCTGACTTTGATAAAAGTAATAAGAAGGTTTTGGAACTCTAAAAATATCCATAATTCCAGAGGCTTCTAAATCGTTAGAATATCCTCTGTTATAATCGTACATCACCCAATAACCATCAGCAAATGCTGGCGTTTTTAAATTGTCATTATGTGCTTCTTGAATATTTCTTGCTTGTTGCAATAATGCTTTTTCTCCTGCAGATCTTAATTGTCTGCTAGAACGTTCTTCTTGCAGTAAACCACTCCAATCATCTTGGTTTAAACCAGCATTCATGGCATAATATTCCCAATCTCCATATTCAGAAACATTGTATGGTTTTGTTAAAGTAGAGTCATAATGTTGCAATCTGTGTTGGCGCGCTTGTAAGTAAATATCATATCCATAAGATTGCCAACCTGCAGTAAAACATTGATCTCCTGGATATTCTTCGTGCGCAATTTGGGTTAGTTTATCTATAAATGATTCTGGCATCCAAGATTCGTTCAAAGAAACTTCCCAAGCTAATACAGATGCATGATTTCTATCTCTTCGTATCAAATTTTTTGAAGCTTGAAAAACATGCTCTTGAAATTCTTTGTCTTTGCTAAAATATTGCCAACCTAAAATAGCATCAATAGTAACTAAACCTAATTCATCACAAGCATCCATAAAAGAGTTGCTTTGTGGATAATGAGATAATCGTACATAATCAAATCCAGCTTCTTTTATTTTTTTGGCATCTCTATAATTTGCATTATCTGAAAGTGCATACCCTATATAAGGATATTCTTGATGTCTGTTAACACCTCTCAAGAAAGTTTTTTTCCCATTTAAATACAAATCTTGGTCAATAAACTTTACAGTTTTAATACCTATTCTAGTAATTTCTTTATCAACAGTTTTACCATCTTGAATAATTTCTGTTTTTAAAAGATATAAACTTGGTGAATTTGGCGACCATAATTCTGGATTATCTATCGTTAAATTATTAACGAATTCTTGTTCTTGATTTGAGTTTAAAATTTGTTCTTTACTTTCAAAAGAAATAACTTCTACATCATTTTTAAGTAAAGTATTTTTTATGATGAATGAATTTTTACCCAAATCTTCATTCTTAACATGAGTTTGAATTTTAATTTTAGCCAATTCTTCTGATACTTCTGGATAAGAAACAAAAATACCTCCGCTAGCTTTTTTATTAGCGTAAATAGGATCTGTAATATGCAGTGAATTTTTAGCGATTAACCAAACATTTCTATAGATACCACCATACGTATTAAAATCTAATGTTTTAAGTGGTTTTGGCCCAGTAACTGGATTGTCTTCATTATTTAACTTAACTGCAATTGTATTTTCGTTTTCGAAATCAGCTACCTCTGTAAAGTCTATCATAAAAGGTAAATAGCCACCTTGATGTTTGATAAGCTTTTTTTCGTTTACCCAAACTTCAGCAATATTCATTGCTCCTTCAAATTTGAAAAATAATTTTTTATTTTTCATTTCATTGGTAAGCTTAAAATTTTTACGATACCAAGAAATACCTTGCCATTGATTGTTTACAATTTTTGGCTCAACCTTTGTTGTATGTGGTAATTGAACAGCATCCCAATTTTTAGTATCTATTTTTTTTTCAAAAAATAAACTATCTACATTTTGATTTTCAATACGTTTAAACGCCCAATTGTTATTAAATTTTATTTTATCAACAATAACCGAAGTTTTGTTTTCTTTACAGCTTAAAAATAAAAAGCTTATGCAAATAATAACTAAAATATTCTGTTTGCTCATCTATAATTTTTCCTTTTTATTAAATTAGTTTTTAATGAATTTTAAATTCTTTACCTTATTGTTTGATTTAATTGATAACAAATATATACCATCATTTAAACTAGAAATATCAATGCCATTTTCTAATTGATTTACTGATATTATATTTTCCCCTAAAATATTAAAAATAAATGCTTTATAATCTACATCGTTATTTAAATTCTGAAAATAAATTTTATTTTTAGCAGGATTAGGATATGCTTCTATATCACTTAAAGTTTTATTAAAATCATCAACACTAAGATTTGATGAAGTTATATTTATTTCTGTATCAGGGAATTGTCCTGCTAAATAATTAAAACTAGCATCTTTTAGTTCAATTTTTATTTTATAATTTAAGTTTCCTGTTAAATCACTTGTTGGTGTTGTACTTTCTGGAATTGTAAACGTAAAAGAGCCAGTAACATCTGTGCCAGCAACTGCTGGATTTAATTCGGCATCTACAATAGTAGATTGATAGGTAAAATCATCTTGAAGTTCTATAGCAGAATAAATATAACCATCTGCAGATATAGAATATGTGAAATCTACAGTAATTGTACTGCCTATTTCTGCATTTGTTAACGCTGCAGAAGTAAAGCTAATTGATTGTGCATTTAAAAAAGAAGAAATGCATAGTGCAATAAAAAGTATTTTTTTTTTCATAATTTGAAGTTTAAAATAAAATAGAGAGAGGTAGAATAGCCTCTCTCTATTTATGGTTATTAATTTAGTGTAATCGTTTTTTCTACAGCATTTATAGTTAAATTATAGGTTCCTGCTGTTCCTATAAAGTTGAAATTTGCATCTGGTCCACCATCACTTTCAAAATTAGAATCTATAGTAAACCCTTGATCTATATAAAATTGAAAATTGTTATTGGTATCATAAGTGCCAAATGTTTGGAAAAATCTAAAGATGTTGTTGTTTAATTCTATAGATGCAGACCATATATCTGGAGTGTTTTCTGTAAATTCTACAGTTTCTCCACTAAAACTCCAACCTCCAGGTACAGCATCTCCAACTGCCCAAAGAGAAGATGATGCTTCTAATTGAATGGTTTTGTTAGCATCGTCAATTGTTATGGTGTAAATACCAGGAGTACCTATAAAACTAAAATTATCTCCTGCATTTTCTAAATTTGCATCAATAGTATACCCTTCATTTTCAAAGTATTTGTAATCTAAACCAGAATCCCAATCTCCAACAGTTGTAAAAAACCTGAAATTAGCATTTCCTAATCTTGCTTTAGCTTTTAAAACATTCGTGTCGCAAGTAAGTTCTATTCCTGGAAAGTTCCATCCAATATCAGTAATACCTTCCCCTAAAACATATAAAGAATTACATGTATTTGTTGGGATATCTTCTAACCAAGTTATGTTGATGGTTTCGAACTCAGAATATGTAGTTAAATTATCTGTTGTACCCACATTTGCTTTGATTCTAACAAAAAATTGACCAACATTATTTGCTAAACCAGCACTATCTGTGGTACTTGGATCTGCATCTAAACCCAATTCTTTTGCAAAATCTAAAAAATTAGAAATGGTAACTGGAAAGTTGTTTTCATTTGTAGTACCAATAATAGTAAACGTACTAAAAGTAGGATCTATAGAACCTTGAATCTCGTAAGTAACGTTAGTGGTTACACCAAAATCTGCAGATTCCCAGATTAATCGATCTCCAATATTTTCTTTTGTAGCCTCAGAAATTAAATAATTTGATGCAAAAGAATTTGTAAATATAATGCCATCTACATCTGGTTGTGCAACAAAAATTGGAGCGTTTTCTTCTTCACATGAATAAAATGTGATAAGAATAATTATTGCTAAAGATTTTAAAAGTAATTTTTTCATTTTTATATAATTTTTAATTTAATAACCTTGATTTTGAGTAAGGTTTGGATTTGCAGCTAAACTTGCACTAGGAATTGGAAAAACACTTCTGCTATTGTCTAAAGGAATTCCAGAAACTGAATTACCCTTCCAAGACCAGTTGTAACTACCTCCAGTATATTTATTAAAACGGATTAAGTCTTGTCTTCTATGACCTTCCCAATGTAATTCCACTAAACGCTCTTTAAGAATTAAGTCTAGATTTAAATCTGATGATGAAATAGTATTGTTGTTATTAGATCTTGCTCTTAACTGATTTATGTAATTTACGGCTGTAGCTGTAGAACCACCACCACCTCTAACTACAGATTCTGCATACATCATATACACATCTGCCAATCTAAATAATGGAAAATCAGTATCAACAATTTCGTTCGCAGAACCATTTGCCCCAGAAGAAGTTTTATTAGACCATTTAGTAATTACATATCCAGTTCCATTATTGCTAATGTTTGTTATTTCAATGGTTCTGTTGGCACTTATAATGGTATTTCTGTCATCAGCATTATAATTACCATTTAACATCGTTTCAGAAAATTGACGAGTTACACGCAAAGCGCCTCCCCAGCCACCAGAAGTTACACCAAATTCAGATCCATTGCTTTCTAAAGAACCAACTTGACCATTAACAGCGACTGTTGTTGGACCATAATTTTGTGATACGATTCCATCTGAAATTATTGGAAAAATTATTTCATTTCTGGCATTGTTAGAATTGTTATCTGCTTTAAATATATTTGAGTAATTAGGAGCTAGGATATATTCACCAGCAATAATTTTTTCGCAATATTCTAAACATTCTGCATACTTATCTTCTTGTATATATACTTTTGCATTTAGATAAATTTTTGCTAATAACATCCAAGCTGCACCTTTATCAACCCTTGCATATTCGTTTTGTAAAGGATCTTTTAAAGTTGGTAAAATAGCTAACAACTCAGATTCTATATATTCAAATAATTCAAATCTGTCATATTGTGGTGATTGATATGCGCCTACAGGATCTTCCTCTGTAATGAAGCCTGCTTTTCCAAACAAATCCATCATATGATAGTAGGCAAGAGCTCTTAAAAAACGAACTTCTGCTCTGTAAATAACGATTTCATTTTTTAAGGTTTCAGAAACACCTCTAGATTGTAATATTTCATCTGAAGTTTGTCTTAAATACTCATTTGCAAAAGACACTTGTGTCATACATCTTCCAAAAAAGCCTCTTAAAATTACGTTTTCTGAAGTCCAAATATTTCTATTTAAATCTCTTAAACCAGGATCATTTTCCCAAGTCCATTTTGCTTCATCTGTAGTTAATTCTTGTAAATTCCATAATCCTCTTCCATATTGACTTGTACCAGCATCTAAACCAGTAATATTAGATTCTCCTGGACCTTGAGAACTTGTTAAGGTTAAATTACCGTAAACACCAGCCAAACCTTGTTTGTAAGCTTCTGGAGAATTGTAAAAATCATCGACCAAAAAAGTATTTTCATCTTCTGGAAGTATGTTTAAATCATTGGTACATCCTACTATAAAAAGAAGTAGAAAACAGCTTGTTATTAATAATAATTGTCTTTTTTTCATCTTTTTTTATTTAAAATTTTATGTTTGCACCAATGGTAAAAGTTCTTGGTCTTGGTGTAATAGTATTGTCTATTCCATTACTAAATACTTCTGGATCTAAACCTGAGTAATTTGTAATTACGAATACATTTTGAACACTTGCTGATAATCTGATGGAAGATTTATTGCTAAAAATCTCATTAAAAGTATAGCCAGTAGTTATATTGTCCATCCTTAAAAAAGAAGCGTTCTCTATATAATAATCAGAAAGTATTACGTTTTCTGTGGTATTAAAATTTGATTGTAATACTGATGTTGGTAAATTTGCAACAACAGAACTGTTCTCTAGCAAATCATATTGAGCCCTAGAGGAGTTTACATTATTATAGACGTAATTATCTATATTGGCTCTTAAGTTAAAAGATAAATCAAAGTTTTTATAGTAAAAGTTTGAGGCATAACCAAATGTTACAGAAGGAGCTCCATTATGATGAATATATTTATCTGCATCTGTAATTAAATTATCTCCATTTAAATCTGCATAAGCTCCTTCTATAGGATTGTTGTTGCTATCGTAAACTTGCTTATATACAAAAAATGAAAATGGTGTAAAACCTTCTCTGTGAATTTGGGCTGTATTTCCTGTTCCACCATCTGCGCCACCAACTAATTGATCTTGATCTAATGCTAGCTTTTTAATTTCTGTTTTGATAAAAGTAGTGTTGAAATTAAAATCGATATTTAAACCATCATCATTGGTAATTAAATCACCTCCAATTGAAAATTCAATACCTTGAGAAGTGAAATTCCCTATGTTTTGAAAACCAGAATTACTAAAATTAGAACCATCAGAAATAGCTGCATTAGATAATAAATCTTTAGATTCTTTATAAAACCCTTCTAAAGAACCTGTAATTTTATCGTTAAATAAACCATAATCAAAACCTATGTTATACGTTGTAGTTTCTTCCCATTTTAGTTCTTCATTTCTAAATTGTGGTATCCCAACAGGTGTTGTAGTATCTCCAAAAATATATTGAGAACTTGGTAAACCTCTTATATATCTTGATAAAAATAAATCTAAATTATTTCTACCAATATCTTGTTGACCTGTAATACCCCAACCTAATCTTAATTTTAAAGATGATAAGTTTTCAGATTCTGGAAACAAATCTTCTTTTATTTTCCAAGCAATTGCTGCAGATGGAAAATTACCCCATCTATTTTCTTTACTAAATCTTGATGTACCATCTCTTCTGTAAGAAAGTGTAACTAGATATTTATCGTAAAATGAAAAATTTGCTCTACCAAAAAAACCAATTAGTACCAAATTAGGATCTACATTGTTTACTGGTTCAGAATCTGGACCATCATCTAACAATTCGCCACTTACATATCTTTTATTGGTGAATTTTTGATAAGAATACCCAGCAGTTCCATCAACATTAAAATTATTCCATTCTTTATTATAAGATAAATATCCGTCTAAAAGTGTGTTATTTTGACTGTTTGTGTATTCTGAATAAGAACCTACCAAACTTCCATCATTTTGAGCTAAAGGATTTTTATCAGAAACCCTTACTGTACCATCAGCATTTTGTTTATCCATACCTACATTTAAAACTGCAGATAATTCTGGTAAAAAATTAAAATTATAATCTATTTTAACATTCCCATAGAAACGCTGAATATTACTTATACTTCTTCTTTGTAATAATTCTGCCAAAGGATTAAATGGAGCTAATGCAGTTAAATCATCTTCATTAATTACACCATCATTATTATCTGTATAATACTGAAAGTAACCTCCAAATGGTGAGTTTTCATCATAAACAGGTTGTGTAGGATCGAAAGTTAATGCATTTGCTGCTTGACCTGATGCAAATCTATTTTTTTCAAAAGAGGCATTACCATTAACACTAATTTTTAAACTGTTGTTTAAGAAATTAGGGTTTAGATTAAAAGAGGCATTATTTCTTTCAAATATAGATGTTAACTGCAATCCTTCTTGAAAAGTTCTTCCTATAGAAATTCTTGCAGGTATTTTATTGAGTAACATTCCGTTTGCAGAAGCATTTATAATAGAAGTTGCACTATTATTATAAATTTCATCTTGCCAATCTGTATTTGCATTGCCTAACAAAGGAGTTAAACTAGGGTTTACACTACTTACTAAATTACGTAGCTCATCACCTGAAAAAACATCAACTTTATTAGGAAGTGTATTGATACCGAAATTCATATCTAAATTCACATTCAGATTTCTAGATCCTTTTTTAGTTGTTATTATAATAACACCATTTGATGCTCTAGAACCATAAATTGCAGTAGCAGAAGCATCTTTTAAAATTGAAAATGATGCTATTTCATTAGGATTAATTGAGCTTAAAATAGAACGAGAACCACCAATAGCATTATTATCTACAGGCAAACCATTTATTACGATTAGAGGATCGTTTGATGCCCCTAAAGATGCTCCACCTCTAATTCTAATGGTAGAACCTGCACCTGGTTCTCCACCAGTATTAATTGTTAATCCTGCTACTTTACCATTTAATAAATTTTCTGCTGTAGTTATGTTTCCCTTATTAAAGTTTTTCTCGGTTATTGCAGTTACAGCTCCTGTTGCATCTTTAACAGTAGTTGTACCATAACCTATGATAACAATTTCATCTAAACTTTGGGTATCTTCTTCTAAAAAAACATTAATAGTTGCTGATGTAACTTTAATCTCTTTAGGTGCATAACCTAAATAACTAAAAACTAAAATATCATTTAAGGACGCTTTAATAGAATAGAGACCATCAAAATCTGATGTAATTCCTATTGTTTTTCCTTTAATAATAATATTAACTCCTGGAATTGGACTATTTGTTTTTGATTCTTTAACGGAACCAGAAACAACAATTTCTTGAGAATATGAAATTGCTATGGAAAAAAAGAATAATAAAGGTAAAAGTATTTTTTTGGTATTAAAAAAACTTTTCTTTTTTGAGAAAATAGACATTGCTAATATAATTTTAAAATTAATAGATTTTTACTTCGTAAAAAAAATAGCTTACTTTACTAGTGCAAGTAATTATAATCCGTAAAATTATACAGGGGTCATTTTCAGTAAATGAGTATTAATAACTCATAAAAAAGATTAAAATAGCATATATTTAGGGTAAGATATTTGATGTAGGTTTGCTATTTAAGATTTTAAATAATAAGAAGGATTTTGTTTGAACTTATTTTTAAATAGCTTGCTAAAGTATTTTCTATCTGAATAGCCCACTTTGTAACATGCATCTGAAACTGAATAGCCCATTTCTTCTATTAGTTGTTTTGCAATTGATAATCTGTAATCTCTAATAAACTCCATATAAGTAAGACCTGTTAAAGACTTTATTTTTTTATACATAGAAGAATGGCTCATATTTAAATTTTTAGAAATAATTTGAGCTTTCAGGTTATTTGACTGTAGGTTTTCTTCTAGAGACTTATATAGTTTTTCTAAAAATATTTGATCTTTAGAGTTCACTGTTATTTCTTTTGGATTCAATAGAGTAGTGTTATTAAATTTTTGCTTTAATAATTTTCTACTCTCTAAAAGGTTTTTAATTCTATTTATTAAAAACTCCTCATTATAAGGTTTTATTATATATTCATCAGCTCCTGTTTCATAACCTTCCATTTTATCTTTGGTAGATGTTCTTGCAGTTAAAATGATAATTGGAATATGACTTTTTGTACTATTTCGTTTTATTTTTTTAGATAATTCAAGTCCATCCATTTCTGGCATCATAACATCACTTATAATAAGGTCTGGAGTTGTGGTAGTTGCTAATCGTAATCCTTCAAGACCATTAAAAGCTTGAATAACAGCGTAGTTTTCGTTTTCTAGAAGTTCTTTTAAAGATTCTTGAATTTCTTCATGATCTTCAACAATTAAAATAGTTTCTTTTTTGTCTTTTCTATCTAAAATTTTCTTTTGAATTTTTTCTACGGCATTTTCTTCAAATAAATTGTTTTCCTCTACTTCTAAACTGTCTTTAAAATGATTGTTTCCTTTTAATAATTTTACTTCAAAAGAACTTCCTTTTTTAAATTCACTAGAAACACTTATCTCTCCTTTATGTAATTTTATAACATCTTTTACAATAGATAAACCAAGACCAAAACCTTTATTATTTTTGGTATGAGTATATTTTACTTGATAAAATCTATTGAAAATTTTTTCTTTATCATCTACAGAAAGTCCAATTCCTGTATCTTTTACGATAAATATTACCTCCTTATCATTGGTTTCTATGTTAAAATCTATTTCTCCATTATCATTTGTAAATTTAAAAGCATTAGATAGTAAATTAAAAATGACTTTTTCTAACTGGTTATTATCAAACCACAAATAAATAGTACTTTCATCTGTTTTAAAACGATACTTAATATTTCTATCGGAAGCAATGTCTGAAAAAGACAAATAAATTTCTTTTGCGAAACCAACAAATTCACCTTTAGAGACATTTAAAGCAATATCGTTAGTTTCTAATTTTCTAACATCTAAAAGCTCGTTAACCAATCTTAAAAGTAAATTACTATTTCTACTAATAGTATGAGCTGCTTTAATTTGCTTGTTGTCTTTAGTTTTATCGTTGTCAAATAATCGATTGATAGAACTTAATATTAAAGTAACTGGTGTTCTTATTTCATGCGATATATTAGTGAAAAATTGCTGTTTTGCATTATAGAGTTCGTTATCTTTTTCATGAGTTAATTTTTCTAACTCTAAGCTAGATTTTAGTTTTCCCCAAGCGATAATGTATTTTCTTATGAAATATATAAAAATTAAAAACAGCAAAAAGTATAGCGTAAATGCCCACCAAGTTAACCAATATGGTTTTTGAATTGTTATTTGGAGTGATGTAAAACTGTCTCCCCAGTTTGCGCTAACTTCCTTACTTTTTACTTTAAAAATATAATCTCCTGGAGATAAATTAGTGTAAGTAGCAGTCCTGTCTTTACCAATAGCTCTCCAATCTGTATCAAAATTTTCCATTTTAATAGCATATTCACAATTTTTAGCGGTTGGAAATTTTAAAGCAGAAAATTCGAAAGTAATAACATTTTGGAAGTGCTCTAAGGTAATTTCTTTAGTCATTACAATATTTCTATCTAAAATTCCTTTATCTCCAATAGTGGCTTCTTTGTTAAAAATTTTAAAATTTCTGATGCTAACTTTTGGTTGTAAATCAGTATTTGTTACTGCTTTTGGATCGAACTTTAAAACTCCATTAATTCCACCAAAATAAAGAAACCCTACTTGATCTTTAAAAGTAGAATTAATATGAAAATCACCCGATAGATTATTATAAGTAGTAAAAGTATTGGTGAAATAACTGTACTTAATAATTCCTTTTTTAGTACCAAACCAAATATTACTTTCATTATCTTCTATGATAGAGGTAATGGTTCTATACTTTATGTTTTCTAAATTTTGAAATCGTTCTACTTTATTTGTTTTGAGGTTCATTCTGTTAACACCTTCACCAGAAGTCCCTATCCACAAATATCCTTTAGTATCTTTTAAGATAGAAAATAGATTATTGCTACTTATAGTTGTTGAGTCTAGCTCTTTATAACTGAAAGTTTTAATATTTTTTGTAGTACTATCAAAAAGATTTAAACCACCACCAAAAGATGCAACCCAAATTTTATTTTTGTCTTTTAAGATCGATACAATATTGTTATTTGGTAATTTAAACCTTGAAAATTTACCATTAGTTACATCCAAATAATTTAAACCACCACCCCAAGTTGCAATCCATAAATTATTTTTTTCATCTTCTATAATATCTCTTACATCATCAAAACTCAATGATTGATTGTCGTTAAAATGATTGGTATATTTTATTACTTTTTCACTTTTTTCATTAAATTTAATAAGACCATTATCAAAAGTACCTATCCAGATGTTGTTGTCTTTTGTTTGAATTATCTTCTGGATGTATTTGGCTTTGATTTTGTCTTTATCATAAAGTTGAATTTTTTTAGTCTTTTTATTATACACATTTAAGCCATTACCATCTAAACCTAGGAATATTTTAGTGTCATTTTGAAAAATAGATAAAACTGGATTTGGGTTTAAACCAACAAAGTCGCTAACCATAATCTCTGTTTGATTTTTTTTATCTAAAACACTAATTCCATTCCAAGCAGTACCAATCCATATATTAGAATCACCGTCATCGGAAATTACATATATAGCATTACCAGCTAAAGATGATGATAATTGTGAATTGAACATGTAGTTTTTAACAATAGGTTCTTTGCTATTTGGATATTGTAATTCAAACAAACCATAGCCATCTGTACCAATCCACAAATTATTTTTATTGTCTTTTTTTAAAGATCTTATAATTTTAACCTTATTGCTTAAAGCTAAATTATTGTAAAAAAAGTCAGCTACTTTTTGGGTTTTTAAATCGACGGTTAATAAACCACTACCTTTAGTTCCTAACAAAATGGCATCAGGATTTAATTCTGTAATTACATTAATTGCACTGGTAATTTGTTCAGTTTCGTTGTTTAATGTTTTAAATTCGTTGTCTTTTGTGTTAAAAAGTAATAAACCATTTGCAAAAGTGCCTAACCATAAGTTTCCTTTTTTGTCTTGATAAATACTAGTAATATTTAATTGTTTTTTCTGTGGATGTGCATAACTCACAAACTTTTTTAAATCATAATCAAATAAACACAATCCTTTTTCTGTGCCAATCCAAAAATGACCTTTGGTGTCTTCAATAATAGTATTAACTCTGTTAGAAATAACAGAAGAATCATCTCGTAAAGAATTTTTAAAAGAAATGAATTTATCATTTTTTTTATCATATAAATTTAACCCACTTCCATAAGTTGTTAGCCAAATTCTATTTTTGCTGTCTAAATACAGACTTGAAATATCGTTCGATTCTATATTGCTATTTTGCTTGTTGTATATTTTTACGCTAAATCCATCAAACCTGTTTAAACCATTTTGAGTGCTAATCCAAATAAAACCATTACTTTCTTTTATAATTCCTGTAATTCTTGAACTTGATAAACCTTGAGCTTCATCAATTTTTTGAAATATTGGCTGTGTTTGACCACATATCTTATAAAAAAAAGTAGTGATTAAAAATAGGGATAAAAATATTTTACGATTTTTCAAAATGGTATTATTAGATTTTTTTTTCAAAAATAATTAATGGGTAAAAACTATCTAAATCTAATTATTATTAAGTTTTATGTGGTAGACAATTTAGTGAAATTTGTGGGTTAAGTTCTGAATATTTTAAGTTTCTAGTACTAATTACTTATTCTTCTTCTACAATTTAGCATAACTTTACAAAATTTACACCCATTAACTTTTTAACTTACATAAACCTAAGTTGTAGATATTAGTAAATTCCTTTAATAATATTTGATGTTTTTTTTGTGTTTCTTTTTTCGATATTACATTTTTTAATAGAGCCATATCTTCACTAACCTTTCTCTCAATAACTTTTGCATAAATTTGTGTTGTTGCAATTTTAGTATGACCTAATAATTTTGAAACCGTTTCAATAGGCACTCCATTGCTTAATGTAATAGTTGTTGCAAAAGTATGTCTAGCGATATGAAATGTAAGATTCTTTTTTATTCCACATAAATCAGCAATTTCTTTCAAGTAAGAATTTAGTTTTTGATTTGAAATGTTTGGAAAAAGTGTTTTCGTTTTCTTTGTTTTAATATGATCTTTGTATTTAATTAATAATTCTTCGGCAATAGGGAGTAGTGGTATTTTTACTTTATTATGTGTTTTTTGTCTATTCGTTATAATCCATCTGCCACCATCTATTCCTAAAGCAATATTATCTTCATTTAATTGCATAACATCAATATATGACAAGCCAGTATAACAACTAAAAATAAACAAATCTTTAACCAGGGTTAACCTTTTTATGCTAAATTCTTTTTCTATAATGTCTTGTAATTCATCTTCTCTTAAAAATTCGCGTTCATTTTTAATATAAGTAGGCTTGAATTTTATGAAAGGATCTTTGTCAATCCATTCCATTTTATAAGCTAATGTTACCATTTTACGCAGCCTTTGAATATGTTTCATAACCGTGTTATTTTCCATTTGTTTTTGATGGTCTTCTGGAACATAAGAACGTAAGAACTTTTCAAAGTCAACTATAAATCGATAAGTTAATTGTGTTAAATAGATATCTTGAATTTTTCTTTTCTTGGTTAAAAATAACTTGATATATTTTTGAGTTGTAAAATAGTTTTTTAATGTGCCATAAGTTAATGACTCACTCATTTGAGTGTTGTGATAATCAACTAATGTTAATAATGAGTACTCTTCATTATCCTCTCCCAAAAAACGAGCTTTGATGCTTTGTGAACAAATGAAAGCTTTTTCTTTAACTAATTCTTGATGGGCTTCATAAATTCTATTTTTTACATTGTCTAAATAACGATTCAATAACCGTGATTCTTGTTTAGTTCCCCTAGTTCTTCCCTTGTTAGAATTCCACTCAGAAACTGCTACTTTTCTTTTTAAACTAATGTTAGCTCTTTTGTCATTTACTGTTATTCTAGCATAAACTGAAACTAAATTGTTTTTAGCACGTGAAGCATTAACCCAGAATAATAGGTTGAAATTGGTTTGTGTTTTCATAGTTGTCGTCTTTAAATTAAACATTATTTAGACGAAAGTCAAATCAACTATTTCAATTACAGGTTTTTAAGTTTTTATACGGTTCACACTTTTACAATTTTAAATGTGTGAACCGCATTGTGAACCGCATTGTGAACCGAATTAAACCATATTGATTCAATTCTTATGATAGCTTAAAAACCACAAAACCTTATAAATCATATGATTTACAAGGTTTTAGTTTCTATTGGTATTAATTTAAGTCGGGGTGGCAGGATTCGAACCTGCGACCTCCTCGTCCCAAACGAGGCGCGATGACCGGGCTACGCTACACCCCGAAAATTGATAAATCAATTTGCGACTGCAAATATAGAATAATATTTATATATTTATTGAAATTTTAATTTTATTTTTAAAAAAATGAAGCAATCTTTTTATATCATTTTCGTCTATTTTAGTTTTATTGTATTTGGGTTTTCTCAAAGTAAAGAGTATGAGTTAATTGTGCCAGATTTAACAAATCCGTGGGGTTTTACTTTTTTACCAGACAATGCTTTATTAATTACAGAAAAAGAAGGAAAGTTAATTCATTTTAAAAATGGTGTGAAAAGAGAGGTGCAAGGTGTCCCAAAAATTTACCATAGAGGTCAGGGAGGATTTCTAGATATTGAGTTGCATCCTAATTATCAAAAAAATAATTGGATTTATTTTACCTATGCTTCATCCGAAGGAAAAGGGAGTGGAGGGAATACAACTTTAATGAGAGCAAAATTAAAAAACAATCAATTAATAGATCAACAAGTCTTGTATAAAGCGAGTCCTAATTCTACTAAAGGACAACATTTTGGCTCTAGAATAACTTTTGATGAAGAAAACCATGTGTATTTTAGTGTGGGAGATAGAGGTAATAGAGACGAGTATCCGCAAGATCTTACAAAAGATGGCGGTAAAATATACCGATTAAATGATGATGGTACTATCCCGAAAAACAATCCTTTTATAAATATTAGTAATGCCAAAAAAGCCGTTTATAGCTATGGGCATAGAAATCCGCAAGGGATGGAAATAAACCCTTTAACAAAAGAAATTTGGTCTCATGAACATGGTCCAAAAGGAGGTGATGAAATAAATATTATTAAGAAAGGTAAGAATTACGGTTGGCCAAAAGTAAGTTATGGTGTTAATTATAGTGGGACTAAATTTACAGATAACACTAGTTTACCTAATATGGAGAACCCAATTTATTATTGGACACCCTCTATTGCGCCAAGTGGTATGGCTTTTATAAACAGTGATAAATATGGTAATTGGAAAAGTAATTTATTAATAGGCTCTTTAAAGTTTCAATATTTAACCAGATGTGTTTTAAAAGGAAATAAAGTTTTTAAAGAAGTAAAAATGCTAAAAGATATTGGGAGAGTTCGCTCTATAGAACAAGGTTTAGATGGTTTTATATATGTTGGTGTAGAAAATTTAGGGATTATTAAATTACTTCCAAAATAATATTTCAATGTTATAAACCTATTTTTCCATTGTTAAAACTTATAAACAATAGTGGTCTAAAGGAATAAAAATGAATATTTTTGTTATCCATAATCAAAGAAATTTAAAATGTCAGATACAATAGAAAAAATAAAATGTTTAATTATTGGTTCTGGTCCTGCCGGATATACAGCCGCAATTTATGCAGCCAGAGCAGACATGAAACCTGTAATGTATACAGGAATGCAAATGGGAGGTCAATTAACAACTACAACTGAAGTTGATAATTTTCCTGGATATGCAGAAGGAACAGATGGTACCGCAATGATGGAAGACCTTAAAAAGCAAGCAGAGCGTTTTGGTACAGAGGTTCGTTTTGGATTGGTTACAAAGGTAGATTTAAGTGATAAAGTTGGTGGAATTCATAAAGTTATTGTAGATGAAACCAAACATATTGAAGCAGAAACAATTATTATTTCTACAGGAGCTACTGCAAAATATTTAGGGATAGAAAGTGAGCAGCGTTTAATTGGTGGTGGAGTTTCAGCTTGTGCAACTTGTGATGGATTTTTCTATAAAGGACAAGATGTTGTTGTGGTTGGTGCAGGAGATACTGCTGCAGAAGAAGCTACATATTTATCAAATATTTGTAGTAAGGTTACTATTTTAGTTCGTAAAGATTTTATGAGAGCTTCTAAAGCGATGCAACATAGGGTTAATAAAACTAAAAATATTGAAGTTTTATACAATACTGAGATAGATGAGGTTTTAGGATCTAATGTGGTAGAAGGTGTAAGAGCAATTAACAATCAAACAAAAGAAACTACGGATATTGCAGTTACTGGAGTTTTTATTGCAATTGGTCATAAACCAAATTCAGACTTATTTAAAGGTGTTTTAGATATGGATGAAACAGGGTATTTGATTACCAAAGGGAAATCTACAAAAACAAATTTACCAGGAGTATTTGCTGCTGGTGATATTCAGGATAAAGAATACAGACAAGCAGTTACAGCTGCAGGTACAGGTTGTATGGCGGCTTTAGATGCAGAACGTTATTTAGGTGCATTAGAATAAAGTACATTTACAATAGGAAATACAATTTTTTAAAAAAGAGAGGCTACATTTATGTAGCCTCTCTTCTGTTTTTTACAAGGATGATATTCCTCATATATAGAGCTTCTTTAATAAAATATATTTGCATTATAATTAAAAAACGATAGAAATATGATTTATCAGAAAAGATTAAACGTAGTGATTTTAGGAATGTTTGCTATGTTTTTATGTACATCAATTAAGCTTAATGCTCAAGAGTTTTCAGTAAATACTCAAAATTCTTCATTATTAGTTTATGGGACTTCAAATATTCATGATTGGGAAATTGAAACAGAAAACCAATCTGGAGTTATCTCTTTAGAAACTGCAAATGAACTTCAAATTAAAAAACTAAATTTTACAGTTGAAGTAGAAAGTTTAAAAAGTGGAAAAAACGGAATGGATAAAAACACTTATAAAGCTTTAGATACCAAAAAATATAAAACGATTGAATTTCAACTTGTAAGTACAGAAGAAATTACAGATTTAAAAGATGGAAATTTCAAAGTAAAAACAAAGGGAGATTTAAAGATAGCAGGAGTTACTAAAAGAATTTCATTAGATTTTAATTTAAATATTAATGAAGGAACAGTAAAACTTGTAGGAGAAAAATCACTAAAAATGACGGATTACAAAGTTTCTCCTCCTACAGCATTACTAGGTACTATTAAAACAGGTGATGAGGTAACAATCAAATTCAATACAATTTTAAAATAATTCAAATTCAAATTCAAATTCAATTCAAATTCAAAAGTAATGAGAAAAATTTTTCAAAAAACGTTAGCAACAGCTTTAATTTTAGGAAGTATAGGAGTTTCAGCTCAGAGTAATAGAGATTTAGATAATTATAGATACACAGATAAAAGAGGTGTAAATGTATTTGAAGCACCAAAAACTACAGAGTCTGGTTTTGATGGCTTAAAGGTTCGATTTGGAGGAGCTTCTACGCTTCAGTTTCAAGGAATAAGTCATGAAAACTCAGAAAGCGTAAGATTACAACCAATTGGGTCTAACTTTAATTTGGCAACTGCAAATTTAGATATAGATGTTGCTTTATATGATGGAGTTAGAATGCACTTACGTACTTTTTTATCATCTCGTCATCATCATGAAACTTATGTAAAAGGAGGGTATTTTCAAATAGATAAATTAGATTTCATTAAAGAAGGTTTCATGGAAGACTTTATGAACTATACTACTATAAAAATAGGTCATATGGAAAACAATTATGGTGATGCTCACTTTAGAAGAAGTGATAATGCACAAACGATGCACAACCCATTTGTTGGAAATTTAATTATGGATTCTTATACAACAGAAGTAGGAGCAGAGGTACTTGTTCAAAAGAATGGTTTTATAGGAATGTTAGGTATTACCAATGGTAAACTAAATCAATCTGTAGATAAATCAGAAGAAGAGTTAAGCCCTGGGATATATGAGGAAGGGAGTTCTGGAGGTGCTTCTTTCTTAGCAAAATTAGGATATGATAAACAAATCAATTCAGATTTAAGAGTAAGAATTACAGGATCTATTTATAACACAGGGTATGTACCAAATTCTTATTTATATGCTGCGGATAGAGCAGGTTCTAGATATTATGGTGTAATGATTGCTGCAGATGCAGCTGGAGACGACTTTAGATCTGGTAGATATAACCCAAATTTAAAAAATAGTATTTCTGCAATTATGTTCAATCCATTTATAAAATATAAAGGATTAGAATTCTTTGGAACTATAGAAACAGCTTCTGGGAAAGCAACAGCAGAATTAGAAGACAGAACAGCAAATCAACTTGCTGCAGAACTTATTTATAGATTTGGAAAAAACGAAAATTTGTATATTGGTGGCCGTTATAATGCTGTAGATTCAGAAGACATGACACATGGAGATATTGCAATTAAAAGATCTCAATTAGTTGCTGGTTGGTTTATGACAAACAATATTTTAATGAAAATGGAATATGTGAATCAAAAATATGAAGGTTTTGGAGCAACAAGCACTTTAAACGAAGGTAAATTTAATGGAGTAATCTTAGAAGCAGCAATTAGTTTTTAAGTTACCTACCTAAAAATTATTTTTTAATAATTTAACAAACCCCTTATGAAATGTAAAAAAGATAAGGGGTTTGTTTTTTTAAATAGTTAAGATAATCAGAAAGAAGAAAAACTATGAGTAAAAATATTATTTTAATCATAATTTCATTAATCTTATTTTCTTTCACTAAAATAAATGTATTAAATAACAATACAATAATTAAAATAGCGTCAGAAAGTAAATTAGAAATTTTAGGTTCTACAAATGTAAATAAGTTTGCATGTAATTTTAATTTCTATGAAGTTGATAAAACAATTCCATTGTCTTTTAAAAAGGTAGGAAATAAAGTTTATTTTGAAAAGGCTGTTTTAGAATTGAAAAATTCTGGTTTTGATTGTGGTAACAAGGTAATGAATAAGGATTTTTTTAAGTTATTAAAATCAGAAGAATTTCCAAAAATTTTATTAAACTTAAAAGAAGTAGAAAAAGAAGAAACAATAACAGAGGCATTGGTAGAAATGACAATTGCTGGTGTTTCTAAAAAATACAAAGTTCCGGTAACGATTGAAGAAGATGATGAGTTTTTAGTTTCGGGAAATTTAAATCTAAATATAGAAGATTTTAATATCAAAGCACCCAAAAAGATGTTAGGGTTAATTGTAGTTTCTGAAATGATAAATATTCATTTTAATTTAGTTTTAAATCAGAAATAAGTACGTTTTATATAAAACAAAAAAGAGATTGCAAATAGCAATCTCTTTTTTGTTTTTATAAGAAAAGTCTTTAAACAGTTACAGAAGCTTTCATTGATTTTCTGTAAGTAAAAGAATTAAAAATATTTCTTTTACCAAAGTTGTTCATTGATTTTGCGTTTACAAATTTTCCGAAAAGTATTTTACTAACACCAAAGTATTCGTATTTATTTCCGTCTGTAAAAGTAACTTCTAATAACATACTTTTGTGGTGCCAATCTGCAACCTGAAATTCTGTTATCGTTTTTTTATAAGCATCTAAATTAGCTTCTTTAGTTTCTGGAGCTATACTTACCAAGAAATGGTACCCATCAATAATTTGAGTACTCATAAGGTCTGCTTCCTCCTTTTTAGCTTCATCAGTAAACTTATCTGGATGCCATTCTTTTACTAAACCTCTATAAGCCTTTTTTAAATCTTTTAAATCGATAGGTCCTTCTACTTTAAAAAGTTTTTTATATTCTTTAATACGTTTCATTTGTGTGTTTTCAAATTGCGTGCAAAAGTACTGATATTAAATGGATTGTAGTGCAATAAAAATTTATTAAATTTTTATTGGATTTTTTTAAACCCTAATTTCATTTAATTAGATGAAACTTAGATTTATATAAAATAGATGGTTTTAAAGGTTAACTGACTTTTATCATTTTATTTTTACAACTTATTTTGCACCTTTAGAAATATCTCTAAAGTATTTTATTATGAAAACGAGCATTTCTTATTTTGAAACCCAAACCGAGTTTCGTCTGTTTGTAACAAAGTCATTTTCTAGTTTAGTAGAATTAAAAAAAGAAGCAAATCAAACCTCTTTTAATGAATTGGTCTTAAAAATCTTACCAGAAATTAGAAAGTATGTAAACCAAAGATTGAATACTGCTATAAAAAAGGGGCACTTTTCTAAAAAGAAATACAAAGCAGACGATATTATCGATCAGCTTTTTATCACCATTTACGATGCTATTGATGAGGTAGAAAGTGAAAGTAATTTCTATTTATGGTTGTTTAAAAAAACAAATGATTTGTTAGAAGATGTTATTGTTGAGGAGGAGTTTAATGAATTGTTTTTTAAGAATATTGATGATTACTCTAAGCTAGAATGGGATGAAATGCAAGAGGAGTTTAGTACGGACGGTGATGGAGATTTGATGTTGCTAGAAGAGTTAGATGATGTAGCCTATAAACAGGTTGAGTATAATTTAGACCATGTATTTGTAGAAAATGATGAGAAAGATTTGGTAGATAAATTAGATATGCAATTAGGTGAAGATAAAGTAAATGAGCATATAGAATTAGTGTTGCACAATATGCCAGCTGCTATGCGCATTGTTTTCTATTTATTTACAAATCAGAAATTAAAAATTGAAGAAATTGCAGAAATACAGAAAAAATCGATTCCTGAAATTGAAAAACTTCTAAGTAATGCCAAAAAAGTAATACAAAGAAGTTTGTTTAATAGGTATTCTGTTGATAATTAATATTTTTAAGTGGGGATGTAAATCACTTTTTATAAGGTTGATCTAAAAATCAATTTAATAAGAAGTGATTTTTTTACGACGGATAGAATCTTTTTGAGAATTTGTCCAATTATAATTTCCTTCTAAAACCCCTTTTGTTTCCCAATCTCCATACATAGGATTTGGTAAAACAATATATTTATTTCCAAAGAAAGTCTTTAAACTATCAGTGTTTTTATTCCTTTTTGTAGTAGTGCTATTTTCAAATATAGATGAAAAGTCAGATAAATTATCTCCAAGTAGTAATACAATTTCATGGGTTTGGTTAACAATACTTCTTCTTGTTCCTTTTTCGCTGCTGTTCGTTTTTAAAAGTACATGAGTTTCATCAGCAAAAGGAAACCCTTTTAACTTTAAGTTTTCTATTGTCTCTTTTGTTTGTTCTGCAGATCTGTTAGAAATATAAAATACAGCTACATTTTTACTTTTAGCGTAATTAAAAAAAGCGAGCGCCCCAGGTATTGCATTGGCTTTTTTCTGTGCTACCCATTCTGCCCATCTTTCTGAAGTGTAATTTTCATCTAATTCAATTTGCTTACCAGAGTAAGGACTATTATCTAAAAGAGTTTCATCTATATCTGTAACAATAGCAATTGGTTTTTGTGAATTATTATTAGCCAGAATTTGATCTAACCTAAGTTGTGCTAAATTGTATGCTTGATAAGTGAGTGCTTTATATTCTGATGCATTTTGTTGCCATAATACGGCTTGAATAGCATGATCTTGAAGAGATGTTTTACGGATGTTTTTTTGTTTTATAGTTGTAATTTGAGTTTTACATCCTAAAAAGATAAAGACAGTAAAAAGAGAAATAATAATTTTATTTTTCATTATGGAATATTTTTATGTAAGCCTAAAGAACCTCAAAATTAATCTAATTTAATTATTTTATTAAGAATTTAAGCATAAAAAAACCATCATAAATATGATGGTTTCTTAAAACAACAACTAACTATAATATAAAAACGATAATTATCTTTTTTGATAGTCAGTTGAGTTTGAAAAAGAATTTGGTAACTTTAACAAACTCAATTTGACATCAAGAGATTTTTAGAAGCAGTATTGATTTTCTGCTTTTACTTTTTCTGCTATTTCGTTACGTAAATCTACGATATCTGGATAGTTTTGGTATTTAGTAAAACGTTTTAAGCCCATTAACATCATACGTTGCTCATCACCTTCAGCAAAAGAAATAATACTTTCTTTACCTTTTTCTTCAATAATATCTACTGCATGATATAAGTATAGTTTAGACATTGCAATCTGTACAGATTGTGCTGCTTCACTAGTACGTTTTACATTTTTCTCTGTTCTTAAGATAGCAGATTCTGCCATATAGATTTCTATTAAAATATCTGAAGCAGCAATTAATAACTGTTGGTGCTTCTCTATTTCTGGACCATATTTTTGAAGTGCTGCACCTGCAACCATTAAAAATGTTTTCTTTAATTTAGAAATCATTAATTTTTCTTCAGAAAATAACTCAGAAAAATCTGGTGTCTCAAAAGAAGGAATCCCCATTAAACTATTGGCAACTTCTGTTGCAGGGCCTAATAAATCGACATGTCCCTTCATTGCTTTTTTAATTAACATACCTACAGAAAGCATTCTGTTAATTTCATTGGTACCTTCATAAATACGAGCAATTCTTGCATCTCTCCAAGCAGATTCCATAGGTGTTTCTTCAGAGAATCCCATTCCACCAAAAATCTGAATTCCTTCATCAGCACAGTTTTGTACATCTTCAGAAACTGCTACTTTTAAAATAGAACATTCAATAGCATATTCTTCTACACCTTTTAATTCTGCTTCTTGATGTGTATTTCCTGCAGCCACTCTTAACGCAATTCTATCTTCGATATCTTTTGCAGATCTATAAGTTGCAGATTCACCAACATAAGCATTGGTAGCCATTTCTGCTAGTTTTACTTTAATAGCTCCAAAATCTGAAATAGGGGTTTTAAATTGTTTACGTTCGTTTGCATAATTTACGGCATGAGAAATAATTCTACGTTGAGAATCTAAACATGCACCCGCTAATTTAATACGACCAACATTTAAAGCGTTCATGGCAATTTTAAAACCTTCGCCACGACCCGCTAACATATTTTCTACAGGTACCACTGTATCGTTAAAAAATACTTGTCTTGTAGATGATGCTCTAATACCTAATTTATGTTCTTCTTCTCCTAATGTAATTCCGTTTGGATTTTCTTTATCAAACTCAACAATAAAACCAGTTATGTTTTTATCATCTTCTATACGGGCAAAAACAATCATTAATTTACAAAAACCTGCGTTTGAAATCCACATTTTTTGACCGTTAATTTTGTATGTTTTTCCATCAGCAGATAATTCTGCGGTAGTTTTTCCTGAATTTGCATCAGAACCAGCACCTGGTTCCGTTAAACAATAAGCTCCAAACCATTCTCCAGTAGCCAATTTAGGAACGTATTTTTGCTTTTGTTCTTCGGTTCCGTATAATGTAATTGGCATTGTACCTATTCCGGTATGTGCACCAAATGCCGTACTAAAAGAACCTGTTCCACTAGAAATATAATCACAAGTTAGTAAGGTAGAAACAAATCCCATTCCTAAACCTCCATAAGCTTCAGGAACTGCTACTCCTAAAAATCCTAATTCACCGGCTTTACGCATTACTTCTTCTGTAAGTGCATAATCTTTTGCTTCAAAACGAGCTTTGTGAGGAATGATCTCTCGATCATTAAATTCCATCACAGCTTCCTTCATCATTTGTTGCTCTTCAGAAAAATCTTCTGGAGTAAATATATCTTCACAGTTTGTTTCTTTTACAAGAAATTGACCACCTCTTAATAATTCTGCCATTTTGTTAATTGTTTTATTAGGTTATAGAAGAAAGAATATAAAAATAGACTGCTTTTGTTGGCAATTCTGAAATTCCATTGTTATCTTTTGGAATTCTTCTATTACTTCTTCAATTTTTTTATAGTTATACTTTTATTATGAAAGGAATTCAAACACACCTGCAGCACCTTGACCAGTACCTACACACATCGTTACCATTCCGTATTTGTTTTTCATATCGAGCTTGCGCATTTCATCAAATAATTGTACAGATAATTTTGCTCCTGTACAACCTAATGGATGACCTAATGCAATGGCACCACCATTTACATTTACAATATCTTGGTTTAAATCTAACTCACGCATTACAGCTAAAGATTGAGAAGCAAAAGCTTCATTCAATTCAATTAACTCAATATCGTTTTGTTGTAAACCTGCTTGTTTTAAAACTTTAGGTATTGCAGCAACAGGCCCAATTCCCATAATTCTTGGTTCTACACCAGCAGCAGCATAATTTACGACTCTTGCAATTGGTTCTAGATTTAATTCTTTTACCATTTCTTCGCTCATTACCATAACAAAGGCAGCTCCATCACTCATTTGAGATGAATTACCAGCTGTTACACTTCCTCCAGCAGCAAATACTGCTCTCAGTTTTGTTAAAGCTTCAATGCTAGTTCCTTTTCTAGGACCTTCATCTTTATTTACGGTATATTTTCTTGTTGCTTTCTTTCCGTTTTCATCTAGATAAGTTTGCTCCACTTCAATAGGAACAATTTGATCTTGAAAACGATTTTCTGCTTGTGCTTTTAAAGCTTTCATATGAGATTTAAAGGCAAATTCATCTTGGTCTTTTCTAGAAACCTTAAACTGATTTGCAACTGCTTCTGCAGTATTTCCCATTCCCCAATAATAATCTGCGTGACCAGATTTTACGGTATCATAATTTAATTCTGGTTTAAATCCTGTCATTGGTACAGAACTCATGCTTTCTGCTCCACCGGCAATAATACAACTAGCCATTCCTGCTTGAATTTTAGCTGCTGCCATTGCAATTGTTTCTAGTCCCGAAGAACAGAATCTGTTTACAGTAACTCCAGGTACATCGACAGAATTTAATCCTATTAAAGAAATAAAACGTGCCATGTTTAAACCTTGTGCACCTTCTGGCATTGCGTTACCAACAATTACGTCATCTATACGTTTTACGTCTAAATTTGGTAATTCTTTCATCATGTGCTGAATGGTTTCTGCACCTAATTCATCTGCACGTTTAAAGCGAAAAACACCTTTTGGAGCTTTTGCAACTGCGGTTCTATATGCTTTTACTATATATGCTTGTTTTGTCATTAGTATTAAGATTTTAGTATAAAGAATTAAGATTTGGTTAATGATTTTTGAAGAGAAAAATTCATTCTTGTTACTTCAAGTATTTCATTAATAATAGGCCTTACATTTTCTTCAGTAATTAAATTTAATCTTTTTGATAAATATAATTGAGTTAATAATTCATAAGAAGAACCATTTGCAATTCCTAAAAACTGCTTAAATTCTCCATTTGTATTTCTTCCAGCTCCTTCAGAAATATTTGAAGGTATAGAAACTGCACTTCTTCGAAGTTGAGATGTTAATCCGTATTTTTCTTCTTTAGGAAAATTTTCAGAAGCGATATAACATTTCTCTGTTATATCCATTGCTTTCTGCCATATTTTTAAATCTTCAAATCTGTGCATAATAATAGTATTTCGATTTTAGTATTAAGTATTATTCTGTGAAATCATTTTGTTAAAGTTGCTCAATCTTAATACTGTATACTTAGTACTTAATTCCTAAGAGGTTTCCCCGTTTTTAACATGTGTTGAATTCTTTCTAATGTTTTACGTTCTGTACAAAGAGATAAAAACGCTTCACGTTCTAAATCTAATAAATACTGTTCTGTAACCAATGTTGGTTCAGATAAATCTCCACCAGCCATAACGTATGCTAGTTTATTGGCGATTTTCATATCATGTTCAGAAATGTATTTAGAATCTTGCATAGAATCTGTACCTACTAAGAACATCCCTAAAGCTTGCTTACCTAAAACTCTAACATCGTTTCGTTTTACAGGTTGTGTATACCCACTTTCTGCCATTAGTTTTGCATGTGCTTTTGCAGTTGCTATTTGTCTGTCTTTATTAACAACTACTACATCTTTTCCTTGTTGAAGTAAACCTAAATCGAAAGCCTCGTAAGCAGAAGTAGATACTTTTGCCATACCAATAGTTAAAAAGTTTTCTTGTAAAATGTTTAACTCTACGTCTCCTTTCTGAAAAGAATCTGATGCTCTTAAAGCCATTTCTTTAGAACCACCACCACCAGGAATTACACCAACTCCAAATTCTACTAATCCCATATACGTTTCTGCTGCTGCAACCACTTTATCTGCGTGTAAAGAAATTTCACAACCACCACCTAAAGCCATTCCATGAGGAGCAGAAATAGTTGGTATAGAAGAATAACGCATACGCATCATAGTATCTTGAAAATATTTAATAGCATAATTTAATTCATCATATTCTTGCTCTACAGCCATCATAAAAATCATACCAATATTTGCACCTACAGAGAAATTTGCTGCTTGATTACCAATAACCAAACCTTGAAAATCTTTTTGTGCAATATCAATCCCTTTATTAATACCTGCTAAAACATCACCACCAATGGTATTCATTTTAGATTGAAATTCTAGGTTTAAAATTCCATCTCCAATATCTTCTATTACAACACCAGAGTTTTTAAAAACTTCGTTTGATTTTCTAATGTTATCTAAAATGATAAACGATTCTTGACCCGGTTTCTTAGCCTGAGATTTAGAAGGAATATCATAAAAATAAGTTGCGCCTTCTTTAACAGAGTAAAAAGATTTAGAACCAGCAGCTAACATTTCTGTAACCCAAGTTGCAGGTGCTACTCCATCTGCTTTCATTAATTCTATTCCTGCTTCTACACCAACGGCATCCCAAATTTCGAAAGGACCATTCTCCCAACCAAAACCAGCTTTCATTGCATCATCAATTTTGTAGATTTCATCAGAAATTTCTGGAATTCTATTCTGAACATACGCAAACATGGCTGCAAAGTTTTTTCTATAGAATTCACCAGCTTTATCTTTACCACCAACTAATACTTTAAATCTATCAATTGGTTTATCAATCGTTTTCGTAAGTTCTAAAGTTGCAAATTTTGCTCTTTTAGAAGCACGATATTCTAAAGTGTCTAAGTCTAATGTTAAGATTTCTTTCTTACCATCAACAACTGTCTTTTTGTAGAAACCTTGACCTGTTTTACTTCCTAACCATTTATTTTCCATCATTGTATTGATGAAACCAGGAAGCTTAAATAAATCATGCGCTTCATCATTAGGGCAGTTTTCATAAATACCATTAGCAACATGTACCAAAGTATCTAAACCAACAACATCAACAGTTCTAAAAGTAGCAGATTTTGGACGACCAATTACTGGCCCTGTCAACTTATCAACTTCTTCTACCGTTAAACCTAATTCTTTTACTTGATGAAATAAAGATTGAATTCCGAAAATTCCAATTCTATTTCCTATAAATGCAGGCGTATCTTTCGCTAAAACAGATGTTTTTCCTAAGAATTTTTCACCATACATCATTAAAAAGTCTGTAACTTCTTGTTTACAATCTGGACCAGGAACAACTTCAAAAAGTTTTAAATATCTAGGAGGATTAAAAAAGTGAGTTACTGCAAAATGTTTTTGAAAATCTTCACTTCTTCCTTCATTCATAAACTTGATAGGAATACCAGAAGTATTAGAAGAAATAATAGTTCCGGGAGTTCTGTATTTCTCTAGTTTATCAAAAACATTTTTTTTAATATCTAATCGCTCAACAACCACCTCCATAATCCAATCTACATCAGCAACCTTTGCAATATCATCATCTAAATTACCAGTGGTAATTCTGTTTGCAAATTTCTGATTATAAATAGGTGAGGGCTTTGATTTAAGGGAAGCTGTAAGTGCATCATTTACTAAGCGATTTCGTACAACTTTGTCTTCAAGGGTTAATCCTTTAGCTTTCTCTTTGTCGTTTAATTCTCTTGGCACAATGTCCAATAATAGAACTTCAACTCCAATGTTTGCGAAATGACATGCAATTCCACTTCCCATAATTCCAGAGCCAACTATTGCTACTTTTTTAATTCTTCTAGTCATTTGTTTTAAAATTATTTGACGTATGATTTAAAAAGACGTAAGACGTAAGACTTTTGCATTCAGTCTAATTATCTTAGGTCATTCAGTCTTTAGTCATTTTTGTTAAACTGCTTTATTGTTGACATTTTCATAAATATCTTTATCTGCAATTAATTTATTAATTGTTGATGTTACCTTAAAAAATCCTGCTAAATCTTTTTCAGAAACATTATTTCTTACTGTATCGTTAAACTGAATAACATGGCCTCTAGATACTTTACGCATTTCTCTACCATAGTCTGTCAATTTAATTATAACACTTCTACCATCTTCTGGGTTCTTTTCTCTGCAAATAGCACCTTTATCTTCCATTGTTTTTAAAATTCTAGAAAGACTTGTTGGCTCCATTCCCATTAAAGGCCCCAAAGCCGTAGATGGGGTTCCTTTTTGTTTATCAATATTTAATAAAACAAAAGCAGTTGCCATTGTGCTATCGTGTTTTACTGCTTGCTCATTATATACTTTTGCAACAGCTTGCCACGTTGCCCTAAGTTCGTGATCTATTGATTTGTATTTATCCATTATGTCAAATATATAAAAATTTATTATGCATGCATAGTAAATTCAGAAAAAGTTATGCATGCATAGTAAAATTTAACAGAAAATATAGATATTTTGGTTTAGTTTTTTCTGTTTTAGGAGGTAATCATATAGTAATTAGGTTTAAAAGAGTAGTCTTATTGTAATAATTAATTGAAGTCTTTTAAATTATATTGTAACGTTTTATGAAGTTTTTATACTAATATTATTAAAATATGTAAGTTTGTGATTACTGAGAACTTTCAGAAAAATTATAAAGAGGCAATGAAAAATTTATTAGAAGTTAATAATGTTGTAAAAAATTATGGAGATTTTAGAGCATTAAATGATGTTTCATTACATATACCTAAAGGATGTGTTTTTGGATTGTTAGGCCCTAATGGTGCAGGAAAAACATCTTTAATTAGAATCATCAATCAAATAACAATGCCAGATAGCGGCTCTATCATTTTAGATGGCGAAGCATTGGCACCACATCATACAGCTCAAATAGGTTATTTACCAGAAGAACGTGGTTTGTATAAATCTATGAAAGTAGGGGAGCAAGCACTCTATTTAGCACAATTAAAAGGATTAAGTAAGGCCGAAGCAAAAAAACGTTTAAAATATTGGTTTGATAAGTTTGATATTTCTGCTTGGTGGAACAAGAAAATTGAAGAACTGTCTAAAGGAATGGCGCAAAAAGTACAATTTATTGTAACGGTGATGCACAATCCTAAATTATTAATTTTTGATGAACCTTTTTCTGGGTTCGATCCTATTAACGCACAATTAATAGCCAAAGAAATTTTACAACTTCGTGATGAAGGAGCAACAATCATTTTTTCTACCCACAGAATGGAATCGGTAGAAGAAATGTGTGATGAAATTGCTTTGATTGATAAATCGAATAAAATTTTAGACGGAAAGTTAGATGATATCAAACGTCAGTTTAGAACACATACTTTTCAAGTAGGATTAAATACCGATCACCCTAAGGAAGTAGAGGCGAAATTGAAAGAAAACTTTGAAGTTTCTCCATCAAATTTTAAATTATTGAATGATAGTTTAACAATGAATGTAAAATTGACAGAAGGGAATTCTGCAAACGATTTATTATCTTTTTTAACAAGTAAAGGAGAAGTACAGCATTTTGTAGAATTGATACCAAGTGCAAATGATATTTTTATTCAAGCAATAAATAAAAACAGTTAAGAAAATGAGTAAATTAAAACTAATTATAGAACGAGAGTTTATTGCAAAGGTTCGTAATAAATCATTTATAATGATGACTTTTTTAAGTCCGCTGTTAATGGTTGGTATGGGAGCCTTGGTTTATTTTCTGATGCAAAAAAATGATGAGAAGGTAAAGGAAATTGTCTATGTAGATAATTCTGGATTATTCTCTAAAGAAGATTTTAAAGATTCTAAAACCATTCATTATACCGATTATACAGCTTTAGGAATTGAAGAAACAAAGAATAAAGTAGAAGAAGGTAATTATTATGGAGCTTTAATAATTCCGAAACAGGATAGTTTAGAATTGTTAGCAAAATCTATAGAATTTTATTCTACCGACTCTCCAGGGATGTCTGTTGTGAGTTCTATAGAAAATAAAATTGAAACAAAAATTAGGCATGTAAAACTTAATAATTTTGGTATTGATATAGAAAAAATAGAATCTTCTAAGATTAATACAGATATTAAAATGTATAATTTTTCTGGTGAAGAATCTTCTAAATTAATTAACGGGTTAAAAATTGGTGTTGGTGCCATTGCTGGTTATTTATTAATGATGTTTGTAATGATTTATGGTACTTCGGTAATGCGAAGTGTTATTGAAGAAAAAACAAGTAGAATTATAGAAATTATTGTTTCGTCTGTAAAACCATTCCAACTGATGTTGGGTAAAATTTTAGGAAATGCCTCAGCAGGATTGTTGCAGTTTCTAATATGGGGAATTATACTTTTTGTAATTTCTATAGTAGCGTCTTCTGTATTTGGAGTAGATATGGTAGAAGTACAATCTGCAAGAGTTTCTCCAGAACAAATGGAAGCTGTAAAGCAAGCCACTGCTGGAGATAAAGGGCAGATGATTGTACAAGAAATTTTAAAACTACCAATTTTAAAAATGTTTGTATTATTTATTTTTTACTTCTTAGGGGGGTTTATGTTATACAGTTCTTTATTTGCAGCTGTTGGTGCGGCAGTAGACAACGAGACCGATACACAACAATTTATGTTGCCAATTATGTTGCCTTTAATTTTAGGGGTGTATGTTGGTTTTGCAACCGTTATAAACGATCCTCATGGATCTATTGCGGTACTATTTTCACATATTCCATTTACAAGTCCTATTGTAATGTTAATGAGAGTCCCTTTTGGAGTTTCTTGGTATGAATTGGCTATTTCTATGGCATTATTGTTGGTTACCTTTGTTTTTATGGTTTGGTTAGCTGCTAAAATTTATAGAGTAGGTATCTTAATGTATGGTAAAAAACCTACCTATAAAGATTTGTATAAATGGCTAAAATATAAAGGGTAATAAGCATTTAAATGAGAGAAATTTTAGACTTTTTAAATGCGAACTATAAAATAACCGATACTTTTAGCTTAAGTATTATGGATATTATTGTTTTGACAATTACTTTGGCAACTGCTTCTGTAGTGCTAAAGTTGTTAAAAAAAATAGTTAACAGAAAATTACTACCAGAGAATGAACTAAAAATTAGAAGTATATTTTCTTATTTCAGTTGGATTATTTATGTCGTTATTTTTTTAGTAACGATGAATAAAATGGGTGTAAATTTAACGGCACTTTTTGCCGCATCTGCTGCACTTTTAATTGGTGTTGGTTTGGCATTACAAACATTATTTCAAGATATTATTTCTGGTATATTTATAATGATTGATAAATCTGTACATGCCGGAGATGTTATTGAACTTGACGGTAAAGTTGGTAGAGTAGAAGAAATAAAATTAAGAACTACAAGAGCAGTAACGTTAAGTAATAAAGTGATGATAATTCCTAATCATTTATATTTAACCAACAGTTTGTATAATTGGACGCAAAACGGAAATACAACAAGAGAATCTGTAAAAGTGGGGGTTGCTTATGGTAGCGATGTACAATTGGTAAAAGAGTTATTGATTAAAGCGGCAAAATCTCACCCAAGTGTTTTAATTAGTCCACCAGTTTCTGTTCTTTTTGAAGATTTTGGAGATAGTTCGTTAAATTTTAAAGTAGTTTTTACACTAGCAGATAGTTTTAAAACACAATTTACGCAAAGTGATATTCGTTTTGAAATAGATAAACTCTTTAGAGAACACAATATTTCAATTCCATTTCCTCAAAGAGATGTTCATGTGTATTCTGAGGTAAGTAGACAGGTTAAATAATATAAAAAAATGAAGAAGTGTCTTATTGTTTTAATATTATTTATAAGCTTTTTAGCAAATGCTCAATTAACAGATTTAGCTAGGATAGAATATTCTTTTATTCCTAAAAAAAAATCGGATGATCAGTATACTAGACTTAGAGCTTTGTTTAATTATCCAATTAAAATTAAAGAAGACAGTTATTTAATCATTGGATCAGAATTTAATAGAATTTTTTTAAACCTAAAAGACGAATATCCTTTTGATACATCACTTTTAGAAAATATTAATGTTATTGATTTTAATTTAGCCTTTACGCATAAAATAAGTGATAATTGGAGAGTTGCTTATAGTTTTACTCCAAGATTAGCGGCAACTTTAACCAAAAAAATAACAAATGAAGACTTTTTTATCAACGGAGGGCTTTTCTTTATAAAAGACAGAACAAAAGATAAAAGTTTAGCAAAACCATATAGATTAACGTTAGGTTTAACCTACAACACAACTGCGGGGGTTCCTTTTCCGTTACCTTTAATAAATTACTTTAGGCAAGTAGATGATAAATGGTCTTATACAATTGGGGTGCCTAAAATGAATTTAAAATATAAAATAAACCCAGTAAATAGTTTACAATCTTTTGTTGGTTTAGATGGTTATTTTGCACATTTAAAAACGCCAATAATTATAGATAATAAAGAAGCAGACAATATATCTTTATCTGTATTGGTGGCAGGTTTGGGGTATGAATATCAATTTACAAAACATTTAGTATTGTTTGCGTACAGTGGATACACAGTAAGATTAAGCAATGTATTAAGAGATAAAGACAGAAAGAATGTATATACTTTAGATGATGTAAATGCGTTTTATTTAAGAACAGGTATTAAATTTAAAATATAATGTCAAAAATATTAATTATAGAAGATGAAGCTGCTATTAGAAGGGTTTTAACAAAAATCATTTCTGAAGAAAATGAATCTTATAATGTAGAAGAAGCAGAAGATGGTTTGTTAGGAATAGAAATGATTATGAATAACGACTATGATCTGGTTTTATGTGATATTAAAATGCCAAAAATGGATGGTGTTGAGGTATTAGAAAAGGCTAAGAAAATAAAACCAGAAATTCCGATTGTTATGATTTCTGGTCATGGAGATTTGGATACTGCTGTAAATACAATGCGTTTGGGAGCTTTCGATTATATCTCTAAGCCACCAGATTTAAATAGACTTTTAAATACTGTTAGAAATGCTTTGGATAAAAAAGTTTTAATTGTAGAGAATAAAAGATTAAAAAAGAAAGTTAGTAAAAACTATGAAATGATTGGTGAAAGTACTGCAATATCTCAGATAAAAGAGATGATTGAAAAAGTAGCACCAACCGATGCAAGAGTTTTAGTTACAGGACCAAATGGAACAGGAAAAGAATTGGTTGCGCATTGGTTACACGAAAAATCAGATAGATCTAAAGGTTCTTTAATTGAGGTAAATTGTGCTGCAATTCCATCAGAATTAATAGAAAGCGAATTATTTGGGCATGTTAAAGGTTCTTTTACGGGGGCAAATAAAGATAGAGCCGGTAAGTTTGAAGCTGCAAATGGAGGAACTATTTTTTTAGATGAAATAGGAGATATGAGCTTGTCTGCACAAGCAAAAGTATTACGGGCTTTACAAGAAAATAAAATTCAGCGTGTAGGTTCTGATAAAGATATAAAGGTAAATGTTAGAATTGTTGCAGCTACAAATAAGAATCTTAAAGTTGAAATAGAAGAAGGCAGATTTAGAGAAGATTTATACCACAGATTAGCAGTTATTTTAATTCAAGTTCCGTCTTTAAATGATAGGAGAGAAGATATCCCTTTATTGGTAGATTTTTTTACTGCAAAAATATCTGTAGAACAAGGAACTCCTAAAAAATCATTTTCATCTGCAGCAATTAAATTGTTGCAAGAATATGATTGGACAGGGAACATTCGTGAATTAAGAAATGTTGTAGAACGTTTAATTATATTGGGAGAAAAGGAAGTCTCTGCAAACGATATTAAAATGTTTGCAAGTAAGTAGCTTCCTTAGTTTCTAATAAGCTAATAATCTCTGTAAAATCTTTTTCTTTAACATATTCTAAAGCAGATTTGTTTTCTTTATCTTTAAGTGATGAATCTGCATTTTGTTCTAATAAAAAGGCCACCATTTTTTGTTGATTGTATATGGTTGCAAAAATTAAAGATGTATATCCAAGGTTGTTTTTCGCGTTAATATTTGCGTTATTCTTTAAAAGAAGTTCAGCTATTTCTACATTTCCTTTAAAGGCAACACCTAATAAAGCTGTGTTTCCTTTTGCATCTCTATGATTTACATTTGCATTGTGATGAATTAAGGTTGCTGCAATTTCTTTTTTATCAAAATAGGTAGCAAAAACTAAAGGAGTAAAACCTCTTTTATCTTTTGCATTAGCAAGTTTAGGAAACCTTTTTAAGAGTGTTTCTATTACATTGATGTTTACAGTTTGAATTGCTTCAAAAAAAGTATTTAAGATATTCATAAGTAGGGTATTCTTTAAAGGGTAAGCTTATAAAAAAGCTTACCCTTTTTAAATTAATTATTTGATATCAAATCTGTCAGCATTCATCACTTTTGTCCAAGCGTTTACAAATGCATTTACAAAGTTTTCTTTATTATCATCTTGTGCATATACTTCTGCATAAGAACGTAAAATAGAATTAGAACCAAAGACTAAATCTACACTCGTTGCAGACCATTTAAAAGCATCTGTTTTACGATCGCGAATTTCATATAGACCTTCGCCAACAGAATTCCAAGTATTTGCCATATCTGTTAGGTTTACAAAGAAATCATTGGTTAAAGCACCTTCATTATCTGTAAAAACTCCATGTTTACTTCCGCCGTAATTAGTGCCTAAAACTCTCATTCCTCCAACTAAAATGGTCATTTCTGGAGCGGTTAAACCTAAAAGTTGCGTCTTATCTAACATCAGTTCTTCTGGACTTACAATATATTCTTGTTTTAACCAGTTTCTATATCCATCTGCAACCGGTTCTAAAGGTTCAAAAGAGTCTGCATCTGTCATTTCATCAGTAGCATCACCACGACCCGGAGTAAAAGGAACAGTTGTGTTAAAGCCTGCGTTTTTAATTGCTTTTTCTATACCAACATTACCAGCTAAGACAATAGTATCTGCAATACTAATTCCAAATTCTGTGGCAATAGGAGTTAAAATATTTAAAACTTTTGCTAGTCTTTCAGGCTCGTTACCAGCCCAATCTTTTTGAGGAGCTAAACGAATTCGAGCACCATTTGCTCCACCACGCATATCAGAACCTCTATAAGTTCTAGCACTATCCCAAGCAGTAGCAACTAACTCTGCAATACTTAGATCTGTTTTTGCAATTTTTTCTTTAACAAGGTTTGCATCATACTCTTTATTTCCTAAAGGAATTGGGTCTTGCCAAATTAAATCTTCAGAAGGTACATCGGGGCCATAGTATCTAGCTTTTGGTCCCATATCACGGTGTGTTAATTTAAACCAAGCACGTGCAAAAGTTTCTGAAAAATATTGATGATCGTTGCTGAATTTTTCACAGATTTTACGATAGATAGGATCTACTTTCATAGCCATATCTGCATCTGTCATCATTGGATTTAAACGAATAGAAGGATCTTCTACATCTACAGGTTTATCTTCTTCTTTAATATTGATTGGTGCCCATTGTGTAGCACCTGCAGGACTTTTTGTAAGTTCCCATTCATATCCAAATAAAAGGTCGAAAAAGCCATTGTCCCATTTTGTAGGTTCTGTTGTCCATGCGCCTTCTATACCACTTGTTACAGTATCTCTACCAACACCAGATCCGGTAGGGTTAGACCAACCAAAACCTTGGTTTTCAACAGGAGCAGCTTCTGGCTCTGGGCCTAAAATACTTGCATCTCCATTTCCGTGTGCTTTTCCAACGGTATGACCTCCTGCGGTTAAAGCTGCCGTTTCTTCATCATCCATTGCCATACGTGCAAAAGTTTCTCTAATGTGTAGCGCTGTTTTTGCTGGGTCAGATTTTCCGTTTACACCTTCTGGGTTTACGTAAATTAATCCCATTTGTACTGCTGCTAATGGGTTTTCCATAGTGCTAGCATCTTCTACATCATTATAGCGTTCATCACTAGGTGCTAACCATTCTTTTTCATTACCCCAATAGGTATCTTTTTCTGGTTGCCAAACATCAGTTCTACCAAAAGCAAAACCATAGGTTTTTAACCCCATAGATTCATAAGCAATAGTACCCGCTAAAATTATTAAATCTGCCCAACTTAATTTGTCTCCATATTTTTTCTTAATTGGCCAAAGTAAACGTCTCGCCTTATCTAAACTCGCATTGTCTGGCCAAGAGTTTAAAGGAGCAAAACGTTGGTTTCCGGTTCCACCACCACCACGTCCATCACTAATTCTATAAGAACCTGCAGAGTGCCATGCCATACGAATCATTAAGCCTCCGTAGTGTCCCCAATCTGCTGGCCACCATTCTTGACTATCTGTCATTAACTTAGTAACATCTTCTTTAAGAGCTTCAACATTTAAGCTTTTAAGAGCTTCATGATAATTAATTTCTTTACCAAATGGGTTTACCTTTGTGTCATGCTGATGTAAAATATCTAAATTTAAAGAATTTGGCCACCAATCATTATTTGTTTCATTCGTTGTGTTTCCTCCGTGAAATGGGCATTTTGAAATGTCTCCAGAGCCGTGTTTTAAGTTTTCCATTATGTATATATTTTAAATTTTATGTTTTAATTTTTGACAAAACTATAATATGTTTTTAGATAATTTTTATCTATTGTTTTTATTTTAATATAGTTAAAAATTATTCAAAGTAATTATTTAAAAATACGAATTTTCTTAGGGATATTTTTGTGAATAGCAAAAATCTATTTATTTTTATTTTATGTATAATTAAAAACTATAGCAATATCGAAAGTTACCATTAAAACGCTACCTTTTTTTTTGCTTTATTTTTATCTTTGCATCAGTAATAAATTGAACATTAATAATTATAAAACTTATATAGAATGGCAACAGCAGTTGGAAAAAAATTCCCAGATTTAAATGTAGACGCAATGAATGAAATGGGTGATACATTTAAAGTTAATGTATTAGAAGAAGCGGTTAATAATAAGAAAAAAGTAGTATTATTTTGGTACCCAAAAGACTTTACTTTTGTGTGTCCTACAGAGTTACACGCTTTTCAAGCAGCTTTAGGTGAGTTCGAAAAAAGAAATACTATTGTTATTGGTGCTTCTTGTGATACTCCAGAAGTACATTTTGCATGGTTAAGTCAAGCAAAAGATAATGGAGGAATTGAAGGTGTTACATACCCACTTTTAGCAGATAGTAATAGAAACTTATCATCAATTTTAGGTATTTTAGATATTACAAGTGAAACTTTTGATGAAGCTTCTCAAACAATCCAAGTAGAAGGAGATAACGTAACGTATAGAGCTACTTATATTATAGATGAGGATGGTATTGTACAACACGAAAGTATTAACAATATGCCTTTAGGTAGAAATGTAGGTGAATATTTACGTTTAGTAGATGCTTTAACGCATGTACAAGAAAAAGGTGAAGTTTGTCCTGCAAACTGGGAAGAAGGAAAAGATGCTATGTCTCCAAATGCAAAAGGAACTGCAGCTTATTTAGCTTCTCACTAAATATTAATTACAAGTTATGAATTACGGATTTTAAATTCGTAATTCATAATTTTAAATTCATAATTAAAATGGTACAAGAATTAACAGAAGATAATTTACAAGAAATTGTAAATGGAAATGATAAAGTAGTTGTACAATATTCTGCTACATGGTGTGGGAATTGTAGAATTATGAAACCAAAATTTAAAAAGTTAGCTTCAGAAAATGAAAACGTAACTTTTGTAATTGCAGATGCAGAAAAATTTCCTGAAAGTAGAAAATTAGCAGATGTAAGTAACTTACCAACTTTTGCAACTTTTGAAGGTGGTAGTTTTAAAAATCAAACACAAACAAACAAGTTTGAGGTGTTAAAAGAATTAGTTAACGAAGTAATTTAATTAGATTATGAAATTACCAGTAATTAAACATCTTACTAATTTTATCGAAGAAAACGATCAAGATTATGTGTTAGAAACTATTGAAACTCTAGAAGCGTTAACAGAAGTTCCGTCATTAAAAGATGAAGAATTAGATGTTATTGGCGAGTTGATTTCTAATATGTATGGTGCTCTTGAGGTTGATAAAATGGTAAAAGACGGAACACCCAAAAAAGAAGCGTTAAATACATTTATGAAACGCGTTTTAGGTTCTATAGACCAATAATAAACTTAACAGTTTTATGTACAATCCTAAGTATTTAACTTGGGATTTTTTTTGTTTAAAAACTAAATAATTTAGTAAGATTGCTTGAATAATTTTTTAAATAAAAATAAGTAATTAATGATTATCTTAAAATTAATTAATTTTTATAATTTAGTCTCATATAAATTTTAAGATGTCTTTAGAAGTTGAAATTATAAATGGTGATAAAAATGCTTTAGAGAAAGCATACCGTTTGCATTTCAAAAAAGTATATTCTGTAGCTAAAAAATACGCTGGTAATGGTGTAGATGCAGAAGATGTTGTACAAGAGGTGTTTATTAAATTATGGAAAAATAGAGATAAAATTAGTGTCGAAATTTCATTAGAACATCAACTATTTGTAATATCTAAGAACTTGGTTTTTAATTTGTTAAGAGAGAAGGTGAATCGGCAAAAATTATTGTCAAAATTTAAAGTCGAAAAAGTAAATGATGCAATTCAAGCAGATGATCTTTCTCTAGATAGGCTGATTAAAATTAATAAAAGTGTAAGTAGGCTTCCTAAAAAACAGCAAATTATTTTTAAAATGTATCGTTTTGATGGCCTGACATATGATGAAATAGCAACTTCATTAAATATTTCTAAGAATACAGTTTCATCTCATTTAAATTCTGCAATGAGTTTTCTTAAGAAAGATTGCTTATAATATCTTCTTTTTGAACGCTGTAAAATCAATAAAAAGCTTGTTTTATTGATTAAAACTTGTTAAAAACGTTAAATCTTTATTTTTTTTTAAATAAAAACTAGTACTTCTTATTTTGAGGAGTGTATTATATATGTACAAGAAATTTAATTCACAATAAAGCTATGGAAATAAATCGATTGATAGAAAGATTTTTGAAGGGAGAATGTTCTCCTGAAGAAATTTCTATTTTAAATGATTTTTTTAAGGGAAAACAAATAAAAGAGCTTGATAAAGAGTTTTTAGAAACCTGGAATTCTAAAGATGAAGAAGTTTCATTAAAATTAAAAGAAGATATTGTTTGGAATAAATTAAAAGGTAAAATAGTGGAAAAAGAAGATACTAAGTTTTTAAAGACTTCAGTTAAATACCGCTTGCTTATGTTGCTAAAATACGCTGCAATTTTAATTGGTGTTATTAGTACCGTTTTTTATGTTTATAATTCTACAAAATTAAAAGAGAACAGTAGAAAAGAAGAGTTTGTTAAAATTAGATTATCAGATGGTTCTATAAAATCGTTTAAGATAAAAAATAACATCGATACGTTAAGAGGAAGCAAAGATAAAATAGCAACATTAAAAGGAAATAAATTAATCTATTTTACAAAAGATAAGATTAATAAATCTAAAGAATTAGCTTACAACGAGTTATCTGTTCCTTATGGTAAAAAGTTTCAACTTGTACTTTCAGATGGATCTCAAATATATCTAAATTCAGGATCTTCTTTAAAATATCCTGAAGAATTTATGAAAGGACAAAAACGAGAAGTGTATTTAGAAGGGGAAGGGTATTTCAAAATTTCAAAAAACAAAGAAGAAGCTTTTATTGTAAATACAAATAAAGTAAGCACACAAGTCTACGGAACAGAATTTAATATTACCTCTTACGAGAATGAAGAAAAGGTAAACGTTGTTTTAGTAGAAGGTAGTGTTGGAGTTTATAATAAATCAAACAACAACAAAGAGCGTAAATTAAAACCCGATCAAATAGCTTCTTATTCTAAAATAGATCATAAAATGAAGGTTGATTTTGTAGATATAGATAGCCATATAGCATGGATTGATAACGTGCTGTTATTTAAAAATGAAAAATTTAGTGTTATTCTAAAAAAATTAGAAAGACATTATGGAGTTGAGTTTATAGATAATACTAAAAACTTTACAAACGTACGGTTCACAGGAAGATTTGAAGTAGAATCTATTGAAGAAGTGTTAAATACAATAAATAAAGTACTCAACTTTAAGTATACAAAAAATAACAATCAAATAATTATTAACCCTTAACCTGATACATATGACTTGACATATAGCTAAAAAAAATCGAGAAATGCGGCAACATTCCTCGAAAATGAATAACTAAAAAATTAGAAACCAACTTTTTAATCATAACAAAAATATGAAAAAAATTAGCACGATTTGTGGCTTATACACAATCTCTTTTAAATTTGATTTAAAAATGAAACTCACAGGAATACTACTCTTATTTACTTTGTTTCAAATGAATGCAAATGACACGTATTCACAAAGTAAAAAGATATCTTTAGAACTAAAATCCAGTACTATAGAAGATGTTCTTGAGGAGATAGAACGTAAAACAGATATTAATTTTTTCTTTAAAAATTCAGAACTTAATTTAAGTGAAAAAATAGATATTAAAGCTGACAAGGTAAGTGTAAAAAAAATACTAGAATTACTTTTTAAAGACTCTAATATAAAATTTGAAACATTTAATAAACAAGTTATACTTAGAGAAGATTTAAAAAATCCAACGACATTTAAAGTGTCAAACAAAATTGTAGTTCAGCAAAAAACAGTTAAAGGTACTATTACAGATCAATATGGTACTCCACTATATGGAGCAACTATCTTAATTAAAGGAACTAAAATTGCTACAAGTACAGATTTTGATGGAAAATATACTATTAATTTAACAGACAAAGCAACAACGCTAGTTATAACTTACGTTGGTTTTAGAGAAAAACAAGTCGTAATAAGAAACAGAACAAAAATAGATGTTCTGTTGCAAGAAGACGAAACTGGATTAGATGAAATTGTAGTTATTGGTTACGGGAAAGTAAAAAAAGAAGAATTAACAGGTTCTGTTGGTACTGTAGATATGAAGAAAATAGTTTCTCAGGCACCTACAGTTAATTTAGACAATGCTTTACAAGGGCAGGTTGCTGGTGTTAATGTAACTAGTGCAAATGGGCAACCAGGTGCGGCGGCTAGAATAAGGATTAGAGGAACAACTTCTTTATTAGGGTCAAACCAACCATTATATGTGATTGATGGGATTCCTGTTGTAACATCAAGTAATATCCCTGTTGGAGGGACTGAAGGAGGGAACTTAGGTAGGTCTTTAGATCAACAAGGTATTAGTACTCCAATTGGTAATATTAATACAGCAGATATAGAATCTATAAGTATATTAAAGGATGCTTCTGCAGCTGCAATTTATGGGTCTAGAGCTGCTAATGGGGTTATTATAATTACAACAAAAGGAGGTAGTTATAATAAAAAACCTGTTTTTGATGTTAGTTTAACAAATAGTTTTCAAAATGCTCAAACTCTAAATGTTTTAAATGCGGCACAATTTAAAAATGTATGGACCACAGCTGTTTCAGAAGGGACTACAAATAACGCTTATACCGCAAGTGTTTTAGATGGTTCTTATTTTGGTGATACAGATACAAATTGGGAAGATGAAGTTGGTCCGGGAAGCCCGATGTCTACAAATTTTAATATTAATGTTTCTGGAGGTACTGAAAAGACAAAATATAATACTGCGCTAGGAGTTAATCAGCAAGAAGGAGTTTATGAAGGTTCTGGTTTTGATCGTTATTCTTTTAATTTAAATTTAGATACAGAGGTAAGTGATATTTGGAAGTTTGGTTCTAGGGTTTCACTTTCTTATTCTGATCAAGAATCTGTAGATGGAGGTATTACCCAAAGATCTTATAGCTTTAGACCAGATTTACCTGTGTTTGATGAAGACGGTAACTATACGTTTTCTCCACAATATAACTCAGAAAATCCAGTAGCACTTTCTAAATCAAAAAATAGCAATTCAACTTTATTTGTTTTAGGTTCATTTTTCTCTGAATTAGAATTGATGAAAGATTTAAAATTTAAAACATCAGTTTCTGTAAATTATAATGCAGGCCATCAATATAGTTTTTATCCAAAATTTACTTTTACAGGTGGATGGAGAAGAACAGGTGGAGATGGAGACGGTTACGCACAAGATAGTAGAAGTGAGATTTCTAGTACACTTTTTCAGAATGAATTAACTTATACGAAGAATATTGATGATAAGCACCATCTTACAGGTTTGGCTGTAGTATCTTTTGAAAAGCAAAAAAGTGATTTTACAAAAGCTTTTGGAACAGGTTTTTCTAATGATGTATTATCTAATGTAATTAGTGCTACAGTTTCTACAGGTGGTTCCTCTTATAGTACAAATTATGGTTTAGAATCTTATATTGGTAGATTTGATTATGATTTTGCAAGTAAATATTATGTAACACTAACAGGAAGGTTAGATGGTTCATCTAAATTTGCTGTAGACAATAGATATGCTTTTTTCCCTTCAGCTGCATTAGCATGGAGGTTGTCTAAAGAATCTTTTTTAGAAAATGCAGATTTTATAGATGAGCTTAAGTTAAGAACAAGTATAGGTAAAACTGGGCAGCAAGATTTTGGTCCTTATGCATGGAGAACTTTGTTTGATACTTCTTTTTATGGAGGAGAATCTGCAATTATTTTATCTCAATTAGGAAACGATAAATTAAAATGGGAAACAAGTAATCAATTTGATTTAGGTTTAGATTTCTCTCTTTTTAAAGGGAAATTAACAGGAGAAATGGGGTACTATACTAAAAAGACTATAGATGCATTGTTTACCACGTATTCTCCAGGAAGTTCTGGAGAGAGTAGAACAATTGCAAATATTGGAGATACAAGAAACTCAGGTTTAGAACTAAAGTTAAATGGCGTTATAGTTGAGAATGATAATTTTAGTTGGGATATGGGTTTAATCGTCTCTTCTAATAAAAATAAGTTGGTAAGAATTGTAGACGACTTTAAAAACGAAGATGGTTTTTTAACAGGTTTTCCTGGTGGAGGAATTTTAAAAGAAGGTAGTGCTATAGGGTTAATTTAT